>NZ_FKLB01000030.1:0-182304 GCF_900067035.1 Pseudomonas sp. 1 R 17 | reverse complement strand
TATCGTCTTCTTCAATGAATCAAGCAATTCGTGTGGGAACTTATGGAGCAGCTGATGTCGTCGATTAAGGAGGTGATCCAGCCGCAGGTTCCCCTACGGCTACCTTGTTACGACTTCACCCCAGTCATGAATCACACCGTGGTAACCGTCCTCCCGAAGGTTAGACTAGCTACTTCTGGTGCAACCCACTCCCATGGTGTGACGGGCGGTGTGTACAAGGCCCGGGAACGTATTCACCGCGACATTCTGATTCGCGATTACTAGCGATTCCGACTTCACGCAGTCGAGTTGCAGACTGCGATCCGGACTACGATCGGTTTTCTGGGATTAGCTCCACCTCGCGGCTTGGCAACCCTCTGTACCGACCATTGTAGCACGTGTGTAGCCCAGGCCGTAAGGGCCATGATGACTTGACGTCATCCCCACCTTCCTCCGGTTTGTCACCGGCAGTCTCCTTAGAGTGCCCACCATCACGTGCTGGTAACTAAGGACAAGGGTTGCGCTCGTTACGGGACTTAACCCAACATCTCACGACACGAGCTGACGACAGCCATGCAGCACCTGTCTCAATGTTCCCGAAGGCACCAATCTATCTCTAGAAAGTTCATTGGATGTCAAGGCCTGGTAAGGTTCTTCGCGTTGCTTCGAATTAAACCACATGCTCCACCGCTTGTGCGGGCCCCCGTCAATTCATTTGAGTTTTAACCTTGCGGCCGTACTCCCCAGGCGGTCAACTTAATGCGTTAGCTGCGCCACTAAGAGCTCAAGGCTCCCAACGGCTAGTTGACATCGTTTACGGCGTGGACTACCAGGGTATCTAATCCTGTTTGCTCCCCACGCTTTCGCACCTCAGTGTCAGTATCAGTCCAGGTGGTCGCCTTCGCCACTGGTGTTCCTTCCTATATCTACGCATTTCACCGCTACACAGGAAATTCCACCACCCTCTACCATACTCTAGTCAGTCAGTTTTGAATGCAGTTCCCAGGTTGAGCCCGGGGATTTCACATCCAACTTAACAAACCACCTACGCGCGCTTTACGCCCAGTAATTCCGATTAACGCTTGCACCCTCTGTATTACCGCGGCTGCTGGCACAGAGTTAGCCGGTGCTTATTCTGTCGGTAACGTCAAAACCATCACGTATTAGGTAATGGCCCTTCCTCCCAACTTAAAGTGCTTTACAATCCGAAGACCTTCTTCACACACGCGGCATGGCTGGATCAGGCTTTCGCCCATTGTCCAATATTCCCCACTGCTGCCTCCCGTAGGAGTCTGGACCGTGTCTCAGTTCCAGTGTGACTGATCATCCTCTCAGACCAGTTACGGATCGTCGCCTTGGTGAGCCATTACCCCACCAACTAGCTAATCCGACCTAGGCTCATCTGATAGCGCAAGGCCCGAAGGTCCCCTGCTTTCTCCCGTAGGACGTATGCGGTATTAGCGTCCGTTTCCGAACGTTATCCCCCACTACCAGGCAGATTCCTAGGCATTACTCACCCGTCCGCCGCTCTCAAGAGAAGCAAGCTTCTCTCTACCGCTCGACTTGCATGTGTTAGGCCTGCCGCCAGCGTTCAATCTGAGCCATGATCAAACTCTTCAGTTCAAACATCTTTGGGTTTTTAAGAAACCCTAAACTTGGCTCAGCAATCGTTGGTTATTCTTTGATTTCTCGCGGAGTAACTTGTGATGCTGATAATCTTGTTGACTATCAGTCTGACTCCACAAGCACCCACACGAATTGCTTGATTCAGTTGTTAAAGAGCGGTTGGTTAAGAGCTTTCGTCTCAACCGAGGCGCGCATTCTACAGCAGCCTCATTTGCTGTCAAGTGATTATTTTCAGAAGCTTTCGAAGATTTCTTCAACAACTTCAACCACTTGCGCTTCCGATCTCTCATCAGCGGGAGGCGAATTCTACAGCGTTACGCGCTGCTGTCAACACCTCTTTTTCTCCGCTTTCGACCGAGAAGATCGAATCGTTAATAGCGTCAAACAACACGACCCTACCAACTTCTTCTGGGCTTCGATGAACTGAAGCAATCCGCTGCTTTATTCTGCATAACTCTTTGTTTACCAAGGAGTTTTACGTTTCGACTGCGCCGGAAGTGGGGCGAATTATAGACTTCCAGGATCTGCCGTCAACCTTCTTTTTCATCTTTCTGTCATATAAGTCAAAAACGCCCAAAAACGCAAAAGCCGGCCCCAAGGGGCCGGCTTTCTGCTTGCTGAGCCTTATAGGCTAGGGAACGCGAATTGCGACGCTTCATGGCTGGCCCGCTGCGGCCAACGCTGGGTGATCGCCTTGCGGCGGGTGTAGAAACGCACCCCATCCGGCCCATAGGCGTGCAAGTCGCCAAACAACGAACGCTTCCAGCCGCCAAAGCTGTGATACGCCACCGGTACTGGCAATGGAACATTCACACCGACCATACCCACTTCAATTTCGTCACAGAACAGACGCGCCGCTTCCCCGTCACGGGTGAAGATGCACGTACCGTTGCCATACTCGTGATCGTTGATCAGTTGCATCGCCGCTTCCAGGCTGCTCACCCGGACCACGCACAATACCGGCCCGAAGATCTCTTCCTTATAGATGCGCATCTCAGGCGTCACACGGTCAAACAGACTGCCCCCCAGGAAGAAGCCGTCTTCATTCCCGGCAATACTCAGTCCACGACCATCAACCACCAACTCCGCACCAGACGCAACACCGTCCTCTATATAGCCGCTGACCTTATCCCGCGCCTGGCCCGTCACCAGTGGCCCCATATCCAGCCCACAGGTAGTGCCCGCACCGATCTTCAGCGCCTTGATCTGCGGCACCAGCTTGGCGATCAACGCATCCGCCACCTGGTCACCGACACACACCGCCACCGAGATCGCCATGCAGCGTTCGCCGCAGGAACCATAGGCCGCGCCCATCAAAGCACTGACCGCGTTATCCAGGTCAGCATCCGGCATCAGCACCGCATGGTTCTTCGCCCCACCGAGCGCCTGTACGCGCTTACCGCGCTTGGTCGCTTCGGAATAGATGTACTCGGCAATCGGCGTCGACCCCACAAAACTCAACGCCTTGACTTCCGGCGCCTCGATCAACGCATCCACCGCGCCCTTGTCGCCATGTACAACACTGAGCACACCTTTGGGAAGACCGGCTTCCTGCAGCAGTTGCGCGATCAACAACGTCGAACTCGGATCACGCTCCGAAGGCTTGAGGATGAAGCAGTTACCGCAAACAATCGCCAGCGGATACATCCACAGCGGCACCATCGCCGGGAAGTTGAACGGGGTAATACCCGCCACCACACCCAACGGCTGGAAATCAGACCAGGCATCGATATTCGGCCCAACATTACGGCTGTACTCGCCCTTGAGAATCTCCGGCGCCGAACACGCGTACTCCACGTTCTCGATCCCGCGCTTGAGTTCGCCTGCGGCATCTTCCAGCGTCTTGCCATGCTCCTCACTGATCAGCTGCGAGATGCGCGCTTCGTTCTGCTCCAGCAATTGCTTGAACCGGAACATGACCTGGGCGCGCTTGGCTGCCGGTGTGTTACGCCAAGCCGGAAAGGCCGCCTTGGCCGAGTCGATAGCACGTTGAATGGTTTCGCGGCTGGCCAGTGGCACCTGGTGAATCACCAGGCCGGTGGACGGGTTATACACATCGGCAGTACGGCCGGATTCACTGACCAACTCCCCGTTGATCAAATGCTGGATAAGGCTCATGCAGGGCTCCTGAAAAGTTGTTCTATATAGAAGGAGAAATCAGTCGATCTTGCTCAGCACTTCGCCGACCGCATCGAACAGACGATCCAGGTCCTGCGGTTTGCTGTTGAAGGTTGGCCCGAACTGCAGAGTGTCACCACCAAAGCGCACATAGAAGCCGGCTTTCCACAGAGCCATGCCGGCCTCGAATGGACGCACGATGGCATCACCGTCACGCGGCGCAATCTGAATCGCACCGGCCAGGCCGTAGTTACGGATGTCGATCACGTTCTTGCTGCCCTTCAGGCCGTGCAGCGCATTCTCAAAGTGCGGGGCGACTTCGGCCACGCTCTGCACCAGGTTTTCCTTCTGCAGCAGGTCCAACGCCGCCAGGCCGGCCGCGCAGGCAACCGGGTGCGCCGAGTAGGTGTAGCCGTGGGGGAATTCCACAGCGTACTCAGGCGTCGCCTGGTTCATGAAGGTCTGATAGATCTCGCTGCTGGCAATCACCGCGCCCATGGGGATCGCGCCGTTGGTGACTTGCTTGGCGATGCACATCAGGTCCGGGGTCACGCCAAAGCTGTCAGCGCCAAACATCGAACCGGTACGACCAAAGCCCGTGATCACTTCGTCGAATACCAACAGAATGTTGTGCTGGTCGCAGATCTCACGCAGGCGCTTGAGGTAACCCTGTGGCGGCACCAGCACGCCAGCGGAGCCGGCCATTGGCTCGACAAACACCGCGGCAATGTTCGACGCGTCGTGCAGCTCGATCAGTTTGAGCAACTCATCGGCCAAGGCGATACCGCCCTGCTCCGGCATGCCCCGGGAGAACGCATTGCTCGCCAGCAGGGTATGCGGAAGATGATCAACATCCATCATCGCCTGACCAAACATCTTGCGGTTGCCGTTGACGCCGCCCAGGCTGGTACCGGCGATGTTCACACCGTGATAACCACGGGCGCGACCGATCATCTTGGTCTTGGTGGCCTGGCCCTTCAGACGCCAGTAGGCACGCACCATCTTCACCGCGGTATCGGCGCACTCGGAACCGGAGTCGGTGAAGAACACGTGATTCAGGTTGCCTGGGGTCAAATCGGTAATTTTTTCCGCCAGCTGGAAGGACAGTGGATGGCCGTACTGGAAGCCTGGGGAGTAGTCCAGCGTGCCCAGTTGCTTGGCGACCGCCTCCTGGATTTCCTTGCGCGTATGCCCGGCGCCACAGGTCCACAGGCCCGACAACGAGTCGTACACCTTGCGCCCCTTGTCATCGGTCAACCAGCTGCCTTCGGCGGCCACGATCAGGCGCGGGTCACGCTGAAAGTTACGGTTGGCGGTGTAAGGCATCCAGTGAGCGTCCAACTTCAATTGGCTGGCCAGGGACGATGGGGCGTTTTCGGGCATGTTCATCAGCAAAACCTCGCAGGGCAAAAGGCAGCGTCGGGATTGAAAAAGCGTTGTTGCAGCTAAATTGCCACGGGGATAAAGTCGGTGAAATCCAACTCTTCTAACCTTCAGTCAGGCCTTCACTAAACTATGAGCAGCCGTCGACCCGATCCCCTGGCCCAAGTCAGCGACTTCGATATTCGTCTGTTGCGCATCTTTCGCAGCGTCGTGGAGTGCGGCGGCTTCTCGGCAGCGGAAACCGTGCTCGGCATCGGCCGTTCCGCCATCAGCCAGCAAATGAGTGATCTTGAGCAGCGGCTCGGATTAAGGCTTTGCCAACGCGGCCGTGCCGGTTTCTCGCTGACCGAAGAAGGCCGCGAGGTCTACCAATCGGCCCTGCAACTATTAAGCGCCCTGGAAAGTTTCCGCACAGAGGTGAACGGCCTGCACCAGCATTTGCGCGGCGAGTTGATCATCGGCCTCACCGACAACCTGGTGACCCTGCCCCACATGCGCATCACCCACGCCCTGGCACAGTTGAAGGAACGTGGACCGGACGTACAGATCCAGATCCGCATGATCGCCCCCAACGAAGTCGAACAAGGCGTACTCGACGGCCGCCTGCATGTCGGTGTGGTGCCCCAGGCCAGCGCCCTGTCCGGCCTGGAGTACCAGGCGCTGTACAGCGAACGCTCACTGCTTTACTGCGCGGTTGGCCACCCCCTGTTTTATGCCGACGACAAGCAACTGGGCGACGAGCGCATCGACGCCCAGGACGCCATCGCCCCCACCTTCCGCCTGCCCGCCGAGATCCAGGCCCACTACCAGGCGCTCAACTGCACCGCCAGCGCCTCGGACCGCGAAGGCATGGCATTCCTGATTCTCACCGGTCGCTACATCGGTTACCTGCCCGACCACTACGCCAGCCTATGGGTACAACAAGGCCGACTGCGCGCGCTGAAACCGGCTACGCGCTTTTACGATTTAAGCCTCGCATCGGTCACGCGCAAAGGCCGTCGCCCTCATTTGGTGCTGGAAAGCTTCCTGGAAAGCCTGGCAGCAACGCGCTAACTCGGGCTTCGCGCAAAAAGCTGAGCACCTGGACAGCTTTTTGCAAGGACACAGGGACCTAGAACCGTCCGCCTCGAGTTTGCTTGCCATGCCACCAGAATCCTCCAGCCCCAGCGACCTGATCTACGGTCTCAATGACCGCCCCAAACCCGCCCCTGCATTGCTGGCCGCACTGCAACATGTGCTGGCCGCCTTTGTCGGCATCATCACGCCACCGCTGATCATCGGCTCCACGCTGGGCTTGACTGCCCATTTGCCCTACCTGGTCAGCATGGCGTTGATGGTGTCCGGCGTCGGCACATTCATTCAGGCGCGTAGGCCATTTGGGATCGGCGCCGGGATGATCTGCCTGCAAGGCACCAGCTTTGCGTTTCTCGGCGCAGTGCTCTCGGCCGGATTTCTGGTCAAGCAACGCGGCGGCAGCCCGGAAGACATCATGGCGATGATCTTCGGCGTGTGCTTTTTCGGCGCTGCCGTGCAGATCATTCTCAGCCGCTTTATTGGTCAACTGCGCCGAGTGATCACCCCGCTGGTGACCGGGATTGTCATTACCCTGATCGGCATCAGCCTGATCAAGGTCGGTATCACCGACCTGGGCGGCGGTTTCAACGCACCGGACTTCGGCGCACCGACCAACCTCGCTTTGGGCCTGTTCGTGGTGCTGACCATCATCTTGCTCAACCGCTCCAACACACCCTGGGTGCGCCTCTCGGCGATCATCATCGGCCTGGCCCTCGGCAGCCTCGCCGCCTGGTTCAGCGGCAAGCTGGTGCCCCAGGCCCTGGGAGACTTGCCTTTGGTCAGCCTGCCGATCCCGTTTCGATTCGGCTTCAACTTCGACTGGAGCGCCTTCCTGCCGATCGCGCTGATTTATCTGATCAGCAGCATCGAAACCGTCGGCGACCTCACCGCCAACTGCATGATCGCGCGCCAGCCCATCAGCGGCCCTTCTTATATAAGCCGGCTCAAAGGCGGCGTCCTCGGCGATGGCGTCAGTTGCATGATCGCCGCCACGTTCAGCGCCTTTCCCAACACCACTTTTGCCCAGAACAACGGCGTGATCCAACTGACCGGCGTGGCCAGCCGCTACGTCGGCCTGTACATCGGCGTGGTGCTGTTCTGCCTGGGTTTGTTCCCGCTGATCGGTGCCGTGCTGCAACAAATCCCCAAGCCCGTATTGGGCGGCGCAACCCTGGTGATGTTCGGCAGTGTGGCCGCCGCCGGCGTACGCATCCTCGCCCAGGCACCACTGGACCGTCGCAGCATGCTGATCATCGCCACCTCGTTCGGCGTCGGCCTGGGCATCGCCGCCCAACCGAACCTGCTGCACCTGATGCCAACCCTGGTGCAGAACCTGTTCGACTCAGCCATCACCAGCGGCGGCCTGACCGCCATCGTGTTGTGCCTGTTACTGCCGGAATCCAAGGTGCCCGCTCCTGACGCAAACCACGCGCAGGAAAGCGACACCCTGGAACCGCTTTGACGGTTTTATTGCATCGGGACTTGTCTGAGGCTTGAGGGTGGGTTATCTGTGCACACGTCGTCTCTATCGATCAGCACGGAAACCTCCATGAGCCTCGAAGTTCCTGCCCACAGCAACCACGCCGGTAAGCCCGCCAGCCGCATTCGGCAAAAGAACGAACAAGCGATTCTCCAGGCTGCTGAAGATGAGTTCGCGCGCCATGGCTACAAGGGCACCAGCATGAACACCATTGCTGCCAGCGCCGGGCTGCCCAAGGCCAACTTGCACTACTACTTCACTAACAAGCTGGGCCTGTATATCGCAGTGCTCAGCAATATCCTCGAACTGTGGGACAGCACCTTCAACACGCTGACCGCCGAGGACGACCCGGCCGTAGCCCTCTCCCGCTACATCCGCACCAAGATGGAGTTTTCGCGGCGCCAGCCCCAGGCCTCGCGGATCTTCGCCATGGAGATCATCAGCGGCGGCGAATGCCTGACCGAATACTTCAGCCAGGACTATCGCGCCTGGTTCAGTGGTCGGGCGGCGGTGTTCCAGGCCTGGATCGACGCCGGCAAGATGGACCCCATCGACCCCGTGCACCTGATCTTCCTGTTGTGGGGCAGCACTCAGCACTATGCCGACTTCGCCACCCAGATCTGCCGCGTCACCGGTCGCACCAAGCTGACCAAGCAGGATATGGAAGACGCCGGCACCAACCTGATCCACATCATTCTCAAGGGCTGCGGCATCAAGCCGGCCCTCTAGACGAAGCCACTTATGTCTTTCACGCTCACCGGCCTTTGCGAGTTCCGCGAAGAAATTCGCAAAAGCCGCTTCATCACCCTGGCCGCACCGATCACCAGCCCGCAAGAAGCCCAGGCATTTTTCGAGCAGCACAGCGACCTTAACGCCACGCACAACTGCTGGGCCTGGAAGCTGGCCGATCAATACCGCAGCAGTGACGACGGCGAACCCGGCGGCACCGCAGGACGGCCCATCCTGGCGGCCATCGAGGCCCAAGGCTTCGATCAGGTCGCGGTGCTGGTGATTCGCTGGTATGGCGGCATACAACTCGGTACCGGCGGCCTGGCCCGCGCCTATGGCGGCGGTGCGAACAAGTGCCTGCAAAATGCCGAGCGCATCGAACTGATCAGCCGCGTGCCGCTGAGTTGCGCCTGCGGATTCTCCGAGCTGAACCTGGTCAAATTGCGCGTCGCCGAGTTGGGCGGGCTGGTGCTGGAGGAAACCTTCACCGCCAATGGCGTGGAGTTACAACTGGCCCTGGGCGATGCCCACATCGACACCCTGCAAACCCAGCTCGCCGACCTGAGCCGTGGGCGCATCCTGCTGCAACGCTGAAACTGCTAATGTTGTCCGCTGAACACCCTGAACCGCGACTTTTAAAGGAAGCCTTCATGTCTACGCCAAAAACCGCACTGATCATCGGCGCCTCACGCGGGCTGGGCCTCGGCCTGGTCAAGCAATTGCTCCAGGAAGGCTGGGACGTGACCGCCACCGTGCGTGACCCGAACAAGGCCGATGCCCTGAAAGCCGTGGGCCCGGTGCAGATCGAGAAACTCGACATGGACGATCAGCAAGCCGTGATCGCCCTGAACCAACGCCTCAAGGACCGCACCTTCGACCTGTTGTTCGTCAACGCAGGCGTCAAGGGCCCCGCCAATCAAGAACCTGGCCATGCCACCCTGGCGGAAGTCGGCCAGCTGTTCTTCACCAACGCCGTGGCGCCGATCAACCTGGCCCAGCGCTTCGTCGGGCAGATCCGCAAGGACAGCGGCGTGCTGGCGTTCATGAGTTCAGTACTGGGCAGCGTGACCATCCCCGACGGCTCGGACCTGGCGCTGTACAAGGCCAGCAAGGCCGCACTCAACTCCATGACCAACAGCTTCATTACCCAACTGGGCGATCACAAACTTACCGTGCTGTCGCTGCACCCGGGCTGGGTGAAGACCGACATGGGCGGCGAAAATGCGCACATCGATGTCGACACCAGCGTGCGCGGCCTGGTAGACCAAGTGAACGCCTACACCGGCAAGGGCGGCCATCACTTCGTGGACTACAAAGGCGACACCATCGCCTGGTAAGCCGCACAGGGTCGTTATCGAGCGATTGCCGTCGATAACGATCCGCGCGTAGACTGCCCACCTCGCCCTCACCGGCGACCCTGGATCAGCAGACAGGGCATCACTGAGCTGGCAAACCTGAACCCATCATTCAGAGGAGCCGGCCAATGCCTGCGACCCGTATCTGGTTAAAAACCCCCCTCGCGATTTTCACCGCCAACGGCCTCGACGCCCGTGGCGGCCTGGTGCTGCAAGACGGTGTGATCGCCGAAGTGCTGGCACAGGGTCAGGAACCCGCACAGCCCTGCGCCCAAGTGTTCGATGCGCGTGAGCATGTGGTCCTGCCCGGGCTGATCAACACCCACCATCACTTCTATCAAACCCTGACCCGCGCCTGGGCGCCGGTGGTCAATCAGCCCTTGTTTCCCTGGTTGAAAACCCTGTACCCGGTCTGGGCACGACTGACTCCGGAAAAACTCGCCCTGGCATCGAAGGTGGCGCTCGCGGAGTTGCTGCTCTCGGGCTGCACCACGGCGGCAGACCACCACTATCTGTTCCCCGACGGCCTGGAAAACGCCATCGATGTGCAAGTCGACAGCGTGCGCGAATTGGGCATGCGCGCCATGCTCACCCGCGGTTCCATGAGCCTGGGTGAAGCCGACGGCGGCCTGCCACCGCAACAGACTGTGCAACAGGGCCAGGTCATCCTTGACGACAGCCAGCGCCTGATCCGCGAATATCATCAGCGCGGCGACGGCGCGTACATCCAGATTGCCCTGGCGCCCTGCTCACCGTTTTCCGTCACCCCGCAAATCATGCAAGCCAGCGCCGAACTGGCCAACAGCCTGGATGTGCGCCTGCACACCCACCTGGCCGAAACCCTCGACGAAGAAGATTTCTGCCTGCAGCGCTTCGGACTGCGCACGGTGGATTACCTGGACAGCGTCGGCTGGCTCGGCCCGCGTACCTGGCTGGCCCATGGCATTCACTTCAACCCGGATGAAATTGCGCGCCTGGGCGCCGCCGGTACGGGCATCTGTCATTGCCCAAGCTCAAATATGCGCCTGGCCTCCGGCATCTGCCCGACCCTGGACCTGATGGCTGCCGGCGCGCCCATCGGCCTGGGTGTGGACGGTTCTGCCTCCAACGATGCGTCGAACATGATCCTCGAAACCCGTCAGGCCCTGTACATCCAGCGCCTGCGTTACGGTGCCGAAAAGATCACCCCTGAAGGCGTGCTGGGTTGGGCGACCAAGGGGTCGGCGCAGCTACTGGGGCGTACGGACATTGGTGAATTGGCCGTAGGCAAACAGGCCGACCTGGCGCTGTTCAAACTGGATGAACTGCGTTTCTCCGGCAGCCATGATCCGATCTCCGCACTGCTGCTGTGCGGCGCGGATCGGGCGGACCGGGTGATGATCGGCGGCAAATGGCGGGTTATCGACGGACAGGTGGAAGGCCTGGACCTGAAAGGCTTGATCGCCGATCACAGCCAGGCGGCACGTAACCTGATCCATCCCCTGTAGGAGCGAGGGGGACGCCTAGTTCTTGCTCGTGAAAAACGTCAACGATAACGCGGGTTTTCTGGTTTAACGCGGCGATCTCAGGTTCTTCGCGAGCAAGCTCGCTCCTACAGGCCCAACAGCGACAACATGATAAAGGTCGCAAACAACACAAAATGGGTCATCCCTTCGATGGCATTGGTTTCGCCATCGTTGAGGTTGATCGCACTGACGATCAGCGTGATCAACACCATCACCGTTTGCACCGGCGTCATCGCCATCTGGAACGGCTGGCCGGTATAGAGCGCCATGGCTTCCATCACCGGCACCGTCAGGATCACCGTCGACAACGACGCACCCAGCGCGATGTTCACCACCGACTGCATGCGGTTGGCCAGCGCAGCGCGCAAGGCCGTCAGAATCTCCGGTGCCGCCGAAATAGCCGCCACCACAATCGCCGTGATCACCGGCGGTGCACCCGTACCTTCCAGGCCCAGGTCGAGGGTCTTGGACATCACCTCGGCCAGCGCGCCAATCACAATTACGCCAAACACCAGGGTACCGATGGAGAACGCCAGGTTCACCGGCGGCGACTCTTGTTCCTCCGGCAGCTTCTTGCGACGCTTTTCCGGGTAGCTGTAGCTGAAGAAATAACTGTGGGGCCCTACCTGCATGCGCAGGAACAAGGTGTAGAGCACCACCATCGCGCCGATGGTGAAGGCCGAGTAAATTTTCCAGTCGGCTTCTGGGATAAATTCCGGCACCACCATCGACACGCCCATGGCGGTCAGGATCATTACGCTGTAGGTCCGCGCCGAATCATCATTGTAGGACTGTTCGCCATGCTTGATGCCGCCCATCAACGCTGCCAAACCGAGGATGCCGTTGATATCGAGCATCACCGCCGAATAGATGGTGTCGCGCACCAGAGTGGGTGACGGCTCATTGCTCATCATGATCGCCAGGATCACCACCTCCACCAGCACTGCGGCAAGGGTCAGGATCATGGTGCCGTAGGGATCGCCGACTTTTTCTGCCAGTTGCTCGGCGTGGTGGGCCACGCGCATCGACGCCACGACGATAAAACCGATCAACACCACGCCGGCCAACAGTGCCACCATTTGCCCGCTGTGCAGCATCCAGTGCTCCAGCGGGTAGGCGGCGATGGCGGCAATCAGCGCCAGCAGCATGAATTTTTCTTGCTTGAGGGATGTGAGCATTCCGGGCCTTTTAGTACGGCAAATCAGTCATTGATGGGGTACAGACTGCGCCAAGCCGCTAACGTTTCGTTACACCTTAGTTCACACAGCCCTTGCGTGAATAAATCGAATACTCTCCTGCTGGTCAGGTTTTGCCGATTATTTAAGCCACGGCCTGTAGAATGCCGCCATTGCACCTGATGAGAATTTAGAAAATGTACGATTGGCTCAACGCCCTGCCCAAGGCTGAATTGCACCTGCACCTGGAGGGCTCGCTGGAGCCTGAGCTGCTGTTCGCCCTGGCCGAGCGCAACAAGATCGCGCTGCCGTGGAACGACGTCGAAACCCTGCGCAAGGCCTATGCCTTCAACAACCTGCAAGAGTTTCTCGACCTGTATTACAAGGGCGCCGATGTGCTGCGCACCTCCCAGGATTTCTACGACCTCACCTGGGCTTACCTGCTGCGCTGCAAAGCCCAGAACGTGATCCACACCGAGCCCTTCTTCGACCCCCAAACCCACACCGACCGTGGCGTACCGTTCGAAGTGGTGCTCAACGGCATCGCCGCTGCGCTCAAAGATGGCGAACAGCAACTGGGCATCACCAGCGGTTTGATCCTCAGTTTCCTGCGCCACCTGAGCGAAGCCGAAGCCGAGAAAACCCTCGACCAGGCACTGCCGTTCCGTGACGCGTTCGTGGCCGTGGGCCTGGACAGTTCAGAAATGGGTCACCCGCCGAGCAAGTTCCAGCGTGTGTTCGACCGTGCCCGTCACGAAGGCTTCCTCACCGTCGCCCACGCCGGCGAAGAAGGCCCGCCCGAGTACATCTGGGAAGCCATCGACCTGCTGAAAATCCAGCGTATCGACCATGGCGTACGTGCCATCGAAGACGAGCGCCTGATGCAGCGCATCATCGATGAGCAGATCCCGTTGACCGTCTGCCCGCTGTCCAACACCAAGCTCTGTGTGTTCGACGACATGGCCCAGCACAACATCCTCGACATGCTCGAGCGTGGCGTGAAGGTCACGGTGAACTCCGATGACCCGGCGTACTTCGGCGGCTATGTCACCGAGAACTTCCACGCGCTGTACACCTCGCTGGGCATGACCCAGGACCAGGCCAAACGCCTGGCGCAGAACAGCCTGGATGCGCGCCTGGTAAAACCCTGACCGGACGCAAAGCCATCATCGCCAGGTCCATGGAATCAAAAAGGCCAGGGCGATGATGGCAAACCCTCAAGGCTAAGATTGTTCGGACATGGCCAATCGGGCGATTTCTGCCAGCCCGTTGTCGTTGAGCTGCACCGCCTGGGACTCATTGACCAGGCTGATCCAGTTCGATTGCATGAACAACTGCAACAGCCCCGCACCCAGCGCGCCGCCCAGGTGCGGTTGCCGCTGGCTCCAATCGAAGCAGTCGCACACCAGTGGCGACGCCAGCGCCTGGGTGTAAATACCCAGGCCCGCCAGGTGCTGTGCGCCCTTGATCGTCACCTCAATGCGTTGCTCATGACGCTCGATCCACCCCGCCACCAACATCCGCTCACGCAGCTGCGCCGCCACTTCGCCGCCGAGGTGGCCCTGGCACAGCCGCGCATGTCGCAACAATGGCGGCGCCACCAACACCGGCGGTGAAGCATGCGGCGCACTACGTGCGGCGCTGGCCAGGGTCGTACTGGCCAAGGCATCGATGGCGACGCTGACATCGGCCGCCGCCATGCGAAACAGCCGCTTGCCACGCCGGCCCTCGGTACGCAGCAAGCCACTCCCCGTCAGCCGTGCCAGATGGGCATTCGCCGAGGCAGGTGACAACCCGGCAAGCAGCGCCAGTTCCTCCGATGACTTGGCCGAGCCGTCCATCAGGGACCAGAGCATGGCGGTGCGTTTGGGTTCGGCGAGCAAGCTGGCGATCTGACTGATGCATGGTGCCTGTTCCATCGATTCACTCCCTGTCGAATTATTTTTCTGCTGTGGTGGGCGCCAAAGTATAGGTGCGTAAACCAGCGGTTCCGCGGCGTCTGACAGCATGAATAGGGACATGAGCTGAGTGAAATTTCCTTGTGTGATGGAGGCTAATACGTCGTACCCAATCGCTCCGGCAATTGAGCGGTCAATGTCGCACAGCGCGACACGAGCATTTCCCGCAGCAGGTTGATGGGTTTGCTCAACTGGGCCCGATGGGCGCACAACAAATTGAGCGGTGTGCGCTCGCCACGCAATTCAGGCAAGACCAGGCGCAAGCGCCCGGCCAGTACATCGGTGCTCACATCCAGCCAGGATTTGTAGGCAATGCCCACGCCCGCCACCGCCCAGCGGCGCACCACATCGGCATCGTCGCTGAAGCGATCACCACCGACCGTGAGGCTGACTTCGCGTTTGCCATCGTGGAAGCTCCAGTGGTCATGCACTCGGCTGCCAAGCATGTAAAGCAAGCAATTGTGCTGGGCCAATTGCTCCAGCTGTCGCGGCTCGCCATAACGCGCGAGATAGCTGGGGGCTGCGCACAACACGCGAACGTTGTGCGGCGCGACGGGCAGGGCGACCAGGCTGGAGTCTTCGGGCTCGCCATAGCGCAGGGCAATGTCCACCGGCTGGCGGAACAGGTCGGCAATCCGATCGCCCAGCAGCAGGCGCACGGTGAGTTGCGGGTACTCGTGCTGAAATTCGTCCAGCCAGGGCAGTAGTTGGTTGCGGCCGAAATCCGAGGGGGCCGAGAGTTGCAACACCCCACTGACATGGTCCTGGCCACTGGCCAACAATCGCCGTCCTTCGTCCAGGGCGCTCAACGCAGTCCGGGCATATTCCAGGAAGCCTTCACCTTCGGCGGTCAGGCGCAGGCTGCGGGTGGAGCGCGCCAGCAAACGCGTGCCCAGTTGCTGTTCGATACGCTTGAGCGCCGCGCTGGCCACGGCGGGCGAAAGGTCCATCACCCGCGCCGCCGCCGACAAACTGCCCAGGTCCGCGGCGCGTACAAACAACTGCAAATCATCAAAACGCAGCATTCAACCACCCATTATCAAAATATTATTGAAACAGAGTGCTGTTTTAGCCGCTTTTATCTTGCAGGGAAATGGCCAATCATCTGCCCATCCCGTTATCACGTGTCTGGAGTTGAATATGTCCACAGCCTTTAACGTCATCGCCACGCTGATCGCCAAACCTGGCCAACAGGCCACCCTGGAGCCGCTGCTGCGCGACCTGCTGGAACCCACCCGCCTTGAAGCCGGCTGCGAGCAATACGACCTGCACCAGGACCTGCAACACCCTGAGACCTTCTACATGCTCGAACGCTGGAGCGATGACGCCGCACTGGCCGACCACGACCAGAGTGCGCATATCCAACATTTTCGCGCCAAAGCCGCTGATGTCATCGAACACTTCGAACTCAAGCGCCTGAAGTTTCTCGCCTGATCACCGCCTTTTTCCGGAGCCCCCATGAAAGCCATTGCTTACTACGCATCACTGCCGATCAACGATGAAAAATCCCTGCAAGACATCCAGCTGCCGGAGCCCGTCGCCGGCCCCCGTGACCTGCTGGTAGAAGTCAAAGCCATCTCGGTCAACCCGGTGGACACCAAGGTGCGCCAGAACGTCGCCCCGGAGAACGGCGCGGCCAAAGTGCTGGGCTGGGACGTGGCCGGTGTGGTCAAGGCCGTCGGCAGTGAAGTGAGCCTGTTCAAAGTCGGCGACAAGGTGTTCTACGCCGGTTCCCTGGTCCGCCCGGGCGCTAACAGCGAACTGCACACCGTCGATGAGCGCATCGTCGGCCATATGCCCAAGAGCCTGGGCTTTGCCGAAGCCGCCGCGCTGCCGCTGACCGCCATCACCGCCTGGGAGCTGCTATTCGAACGCCTGCAAGTGCGTGAAGGTAAAGAGGCGCAAGGCCAGAGCCTGCTCATCGTCGGTGCCGCCGGTGGTGTGGGTTCGATCCTGACCCAACTGGCCAGCCAGCTCACCGCCTTGACGGTGATCGGCACCGCGTCGCGCCCGGAAACCCAGGAATGGACCAAGGCACTCGGCGCCGACCTGGTGATCGACCACAGCCAACCGCTGAGCGAAGCGCTGAAACAAGCCGGCCACCCGCAGGTGACCCACGTCGCCAGCCTGACCCAGACCGAGCATCACCTGGACCAACTGGTCGAAGCGCTGCAACCCCAAGGCAAGCTGGCGCTGATCGACGACCCCAAGGCGCTGGACGTGAGCAAACTCAAGCGCAAGAGCCTGTCGCTGCATTGGGAGTTCATGTACACGCGCTCGATGTTCGAGACCCCGGACATGATCGAGCAGCACAACCTGCTTAATCGCGTGGCCGAACTGATCGACGCCGGCACCTTGAAAACGACGGTGGGCGAGCACTTCGGCGTGATCAATGCGGCGAACCTGCGCCGTGCCCATGCCCTGCTGGAAAGCGGCAAAGCCAAGGGCAAGATCGTGCTGGAAGGGTTCTGAAGATAACGTCTATCAGTGTCGTCCGTTATTCGTGTAAGTGAGGGACGACACCGCTAGTCAGAGAGTTGATCTTTGTCATATTTGTGAGCGTATTCGGGTTTATATTGGCCGCCTTTGCCACGATTCTTTTACGTGAGGAAGTCAGCAATGAAAATCCTGATAAAAGCGTTAGCAAAATCCCCAGGCAATAAATGGCAGGTTCGTCTCGACGGCGACGCGTTCACCTTCCGCAGCGAGGCCGAGGCCCGCGCCTTCGCCGATACCCTGCAAGCCCGCATCCAGGCTCCCCACCGCTTCCCGCTCAGCCAGCAACGCTCCGCCGCTGGCTGACCTGCATTTCAGCCCTGCGCCTGCGTGGCTCTTGCCCGTTGCAGGCGCTGGGTCGACATCGCAATTGTCACCGCCAACACCCCGCACAAGCTGATGACCATCGCCATCGGCATCGCCGTGCCGTCGTGCAGCACGCCCACCAACGAAGCAGCCCCTGCCGCCACACCAAACTGAATGCAACCGAGCAAGGCCGACGCGCTGCCGGCCCGGGCGCCCTGCCCGCTCATGGCACAGGCCGAGGTGTTGGGCAAGATGCAGCCCAGGCTGGCGATACAGATGAACAGCGGTACCAGCAACGGCCATAACGCTTCGGTGCGCAAGGCCGCGATGCCCAACAGTGACAGCGCCGCCAGCAGATAGACCCACACCGTGCGCGACAGCAGAAACGCCGGGCCACGCTTGGCCAGCAGCCGCGCGTTAACCTGTGCAACCAGGATGAACCCCGCGGCGTTGGAACCGAACAGCCAGCCGTAATGCTCGGCGGGCACGCCATAGAGTTTGATAAATACGAACGGGGAGCCGGCGATGTAGGCAAACATCCCGGCAATCGAAATGCCCCCGGTCAGGGCGTAACCGAGGTAGACCCGGTCTGACAACAGCGCGCCATAGCGGCGCAGCGATCCGGACAAGGGTTGACGCGGCTGATGGGCCGGAAAGGTTTCCGGCAAACCGACCGCCACGGCGATCGCCGCCATCACGCTGAAGATCGACAGTGCGAGGAAAATCGACTGCCAGCCCCACAACCCGACCATCACACCACCCGCCAATGGCGCAAGGATCGGCGCCAGGCCGGTCACCAGCATCAGTTGCGAATACACCTTGGCCGAGCCCACCGCATCACATTTGTCACTGACCACGGCGCGGGAAATCACCATGCCCGCGCAACCGCCGAGGGCCTGCACGAAACGTGCGCCAATCAGCCATTCCAGGGACGGCGCGTACGCGCAGGCAAAGGACGCCAGGGTAAACAGGGTTACGCCGCTGAGCAGCGGGCCGCGTCGACCAAAGCGGTCTGCCAGTGGGCCATAGATCAGTTGGCCGATGGCCAGGCCGGCGAAATACACCGCCAGGGTCAACTGGATATGTTTTTCGTCGGTCCCGAAGGCCGTCGCCATGGCAGGAAAGCCAGGCAGGTAGAAATCGATCGCCAGCGGCGCGAAGGCGCTCAAGGCGCCCAGAATCAGGATTATGCGGAGGTTCATCAGGCATCCAAGTGTGTCGGCAGCCCGACAGTTTAGCCGCGCTTGGGTGCATTGAATACGATAGCTCGCTAACTATTTGAATGGGTCAGGCGAGCTTGGCGCTGTAGCCCTCTTCGCTGATCAGGCTGATCACTTCCTCGGCAGACAGGCGGCTTTCGACGCCCACCTCTTTCGCCGCCAGGTCGACCTTCACGCTGGCCGCCGGATCCTGGCTCTGCACCGCCTGGGTCACGGCCCGAACGCAGTGGCCGCAGGTCATTCCTTCAACGCTGAATATTTGCATGACATGACTCCTTTGATGAGGTTGAACCCAGTCTTGACCTTGCCACGATGGCAAGGTCAAGTTCTGAAACTTTCGGCCGGGCTGGTATTACACCGCGGCGTCGGCCAAGCTTCACCCATCTTCGATTCAAACCACGGAGCATTCGCCATGCGCTGGTCGTTTTTTGGCCTTGTCGGCCTGATGAGCTTGTCTGCCGCTGCGCCCCAGGCCCTCGCCGCAGAAGACTATGCGGTGCTGATCATTTCCCGCGAACGCCTGGAAGTACCGACCAATTGCGAGATCGGCCTGTACATCCAGGACCAGTTGGCCGGGCGCCTGTTCCAGGAACAGTCCACCTCGTTCAACCTGCCCGCCGGCAATGTGTCGCTGCGCCTGAAACTGCTGCCGGGCCAGTCACCGGGTTGCTTGCCGGGCCTGCTCGCACCGCCGGCGCAGAACATCACACTCAAGGCCGGTGACGTACGCAAATTGCGCATTGCCCAGGGCCCGGAAGGCATGTACCTCAAGCCTGCCGCACTGGAGTACTGAAGACGCTTGACCTTCCCCACAGGTTAAGGTTGATCCTAGGGGCAACTTCTCTGGAGGACTGCCCCATGAATGGAACCACCACTTTTGACCTGCCCATCGGCGGCATGACCTGCGCCAGTTGCGCCGGGCGTGTCGAGCGCGCGCTGGGCAAAGTCCCGGGGGTGCAAAGCGTCAGCGTCAACCTGGCCAACGAGCGCGCCCACGTCGAAGTGCTGGGCCAGATCGACCCGGCCGTGCTGATCGCCGCCGTCGACAAAGCCGGCTACACCGCGAGCCTGCCGCAAAGCGAAACCAGGACCGAGGCCGATCAGGCCCAACGCCTGCACCGCGAGCGCTGGTCGCTGCTGCTGGCGATTGTGCTGGCATTGCCCCTGGTGCTGCCGATGCTGGTGCAACCCTTCGGCCTGCACTGGATGCTGCCGGCCTGGGTGCAGTTCCTCCTGGCGACCCCGGTGCAATTCATCTTCGGTGCACGCTTCTATATCGCAGCCTGGAAGGCCGTGCGGGCCGGCGCCGGCAATATGGACCTGCTGGTGGCCATCGGCACCAGCGCCGGTTACGGCCTGAGCCTCTATGAATGGCTGACCGCCCCCTCGGGCACCATGCCCCATCTGTACTTCGAAGCGTCGGCCGTGGTGATCGCCCTGGTGCTGCTCGGTAAATACCTGGAGAGCCGCGCCAAACGCCAGACCGCCAGCGCCATCCGCGCCCTGGAAGCCCTGCGCCCTGAACGCGCCATGCGTATACAGGCTGGCCGCGAGGAGGATGTGGCCATCAGCGCGCTCAAGCTTAATGACCTGGTGCTGGTCAAACCCGGCGAGCGCTTCCCGGTGGACGGTGAAGTGGTAGAAGGCCAGAGCCATGCCGATGAGGCACTGATCAGCGGCGAAAGCCTGCCGGTGCCGAAACAGCCCGGCGACGCCGTCACCGGCGGTGCCATCAATGGCGAAGGTCGCCTGCTGGTGCGCACCACCGCGCTCGGTGCCGAAAGCGTACTGGCGCGCATCATCCGCCTGGTGGAAGACGCCCAGGCCGCCAAGGCACCGATCCAGAAGCTGGTGGATAAGGTCAGCCAGGTATTCGTGCCGACCGTGCTGGTGCTGGCGTTGATCACACTGGTGGGGTGGTGGCTGTACGGTGCGCCGCTGGAGACCGCGATCATCAACGCCGTGGCGGTGCTGGTGATCGCCTGCCCGTGCGCACTCGGGCTGGCTACACCGACCGCCATCATGGCCGGCACCGGCGTCGCCGCACGCTATGGCATCCTGATCAAGGACGCCGAAGCGCTGGAGCGCGCCCATGAAGTGAGCACCGTGGTGTTCGACAAAACCGGCACTCTAACTTCCGGCACCCCAAAAATTGCCCATTTGGCGGCAGTGGATGGCGATGAAGCCACATTGCTGCAACAGGCCGGTGCGCTGCAACGCGGCAGCGAACACCCGTTGGCCAAGGCCGTGCTGGATGCGTGCAGCGAGCAAGGCCTGACGGTGGCGGACGTAAGCACCAGCCAATCCCTGACCGGACGTGGCATTGCCGGCACCCTCGGCGGGCGCCAACTGGCCCTGGGAAATCGGCGCCTGCTGGAAGAAAGCGGCCTGGACGCGGGTGGGCTGGCCGACTCTGCCACGGCCTGGGAGGCCGAGGGCCGTACCTTGTCCTGGCTGATCGAGCAAGGCGCACAACCCCGTGTACTCGGGCTGTTTGCCTTTGGTGACACGCTCAAGCCTGGCGCGCTGGAAGCGGTGGCACAACTCAAGGCCCGGCACATCAGCAGCCACTTGCTCACCGGCGACAATCGCGGCAGCGCCCGTGTCGTTGCCGAAGCGCTGGGCATTGATGACGTACACGCCGAAGTCCTGCCCGCCGATAAAGCCGCCACCGTCGCCGAACTGAAAAAAACCGGCGTAGTGGCCATGGTCGGCGACGGCATCAACGACGCCCCGGCCCTGGCCGCCGCCGACATCGGCATCGCCATGGGCGGCGGCACCGACGTGGCCATGCATGCCGCCGGCATCACCTTGATGCGCGGCGACCCACGCCTGGTCCCGGCCGCCCTGGAGATCAGCCGCAAGACCTACGCCAAGATCCGCCAGAACCTGTTCTGGGCCTTTGTGTATAACTTGATCGGCATTCCCCTGGCCGCATTCGGCCTGCTCAACCCGGTGCTCGCGGGCGCGGCCATGGCCTTGTCCAGCGTCAGTGTCGTGAGCAACGCCTTGCTGTTGAAAACTTGGAAACCAAGCACTTGGAAACAGTCGCACTTGGAGGATCAACGCCCATGAACATCGGCCAAGCCGCCCGGCAAAGCGGGCTGAGCGCGAAGATGATTCGCTACTACGAATCCATCGGCCTGCTCAAGGCGGCCCATCGCACCGACAGCGGCTACCGCATCTACGGCACCGACGACCTGCACACCCTGGCGTTTATCAAACGCTCGCGGGACCTGGGGTTTTCATTGGAAGAGGTGGGCAAACTGCTGACCCTGTGGCAGGACCGGCAACGGGCCAGCGCCGATGTGAAAGCCCTGGCGCGCCAACATATCGATGAATTGAACCAGAAGATCCTGGAGTTGGGGCAATTGCGCGATACGTTGCAGGACCTGGTGGAGCACTGCCAGGGCGATCACCGGCCGGATTGTCCGATTCTCAAGGAACTGGCATCGGGAAGCTGCTGCGCGTGACGGAATCTATCTGAATGCATGCAAAACCAAATGTGGGAGGGGCGGTGCGACGATTCGACTTGCCCCTCCCACATTTTGATCCTCATCCAGCCAGGGATCACTGCATCCAGGGCGGCGGCGGTGGCTCTTCCGACGCTTTGCTCGGCGGCGCATCATCCGCCGCCCGAATGGCCTGGCGCCGTTCTTCGTCCAGCCTTGCCGCTTCGATCTCGCGGATCACACCGCCTACGTCCGCCAGTTCTTCCGGCTCGTCGAACTCGCCGGTCAAGACACTGGCCGGGTGCAAGGTGCCGGCTTCGTAGAGTGCCCACATTTCCTTGGCGTACTTGGTCTTCTTCAACTCCGGGGCAAAACGCCCGAAATAGGAAGCCATGTTGCCCACATCCCGCTCCAGCATGTTGAACGCGTGGTTGTTGCCCGCCGCATCCACCGCCTGGGGCAGGTCGATGATGACCGGACCGGTCGGCGTGAGCAGCACGTTGAACTCGGACAGGTCACCGTGCACCAGGCCGGTACACAGCATCAGCACGATCTGGGAAATCAGGAAGGCGTGGTATTCACGCGCCTGGTCCGGCTCCAGGGTCACGTCATTCAGGCGTGGCGCAGCATCGCCGTACTCGTCGGCCACCAGCTCCATCAACAGCACGCCTTCAAGGAAGTCGTATGGCTTGGGCACGCGAACGCCCGCACCGGCCAGACGGAACAACGCCGCTACTTCGGCGTTCTGCCAGGCATCTTCGGTTTCTTTCTTGCCGAATTTCGAGCCCTTGGCCATGGCCCGGGCCTGCCGGCTGTTACGGACCTTACGGCCTTCCTGGTATTCAGACGCTTGACGAAAACTTCGTTTATTCGCCTCCTTGTAAACCTTGGCGCAACGCAATTCGTTGCCGCAGCGCACCACATAAACAGCTGCTTCTTTACCACTCATGAGTGGGCGCAGCACTTCGTCGACCAGACCGTCTTCGATCAGGGGTTCAATGCGTTTAGGAGTCTTCATCAGCTTTTATTGTGGGTCCTTTATTACCAAATACGCGTATGGCACTCGTTATACGGCAATCGGCTCGCCGGTGGGAGGGGCTACCGACCTCTGACCACTCAAGAATGCATCCAATATGCCAATTTTGGCGAATTCAACGTTCGATGATCGCCGTCACACCTTGCCCGCCTGCCGCGCAGATCGAAATCAGCCCGCGCCCCTTGCCCGCCGCGTCGAGCAACTTGG
Source organism: Pseudomonas sp. 1 R 17 (assembly GCF_900067035.1). Taxonomy (NCBI): domain Bacteria; kingdom Pseudomonadati; phylum Pseudomonadota; class Gammaproteobacteria; order Pseudomonadales; family Pseudomonadaceae; genus Pseudomonas; species Pseudomonas sp. 1 R 17. The sequence continues at coordinate 159,205 of NZ_FKLB01000030.1, read as the reverse complement.
CCAGGTTGGCAACGATGCGCCCACCGGTGGCGGCAAACGGGTGACCGGCCGCCAGCGAGCTGCCCTTCACATTGAGCCGGCTGCGATCAATGGCCCCCAATGGCGCGTCCAGCCCGAGGCGCGTCTGGCAGTAATCCGCATCCTCCCAGGCCTTGAGCGTGCACAACACCTGGGCCGCGAAGGCTTCGTGGATCTCGTAGTAATCAAAGTCCTGCAGCGTCAGGCCATTCCTCGCCAGCAAACGTGGCACCGCATACACCGGCGCCATCAGCAGGCCTTCGGCGCCGTTGACGAAATCCACCGCCGCCGCTTCGCCATCTCGCAGGTAGGCCAGGATCGGCAAACCACGCTCCTGGGCCCAGGCTTCACTGCCCAGCAACACGAGGGATGCGCCATCGGTGAGCGGCGTGGAATTGCCGGCCGTGAGCGTGCCCTTTTCGCTGCGCTCAAACGCGGGCTTGAGCGCGGCGAGTTTTTCCAGAGTCAGGTCGGGGCGCAGGTTGTTGTCGCGGGTCAGGCCCAAAAACGGCGTGAGCAGATCGTTATGCCAGCCTTCGGCATAGGCAGCGGCCATTTTCTGATGACTTTCGAGGGCGAGTTGATCCTGCTCGGCACGGGGAATCTGCCAGGTCTGTGCCATCAATTCGCAATGCTGGCCCATGGACAAACCGGTGCGCGGCTCGCCGTTACGCGGCAGCTCAGGCTTGAGGTGCTGGGGACGAAGTTGTAACAGGACTTTTAATTTATCCGCCATGGACTTGCTGCGATTGGCTTGCAGCAGGATCTTTCGCAGCCCTTCATTCACGCCGATAGGTGCGTCGGAGGTGGTATCCACCCCACCGGCAATCCCGCATTCAATCTGGCCCAGGGCGATCTTGTTGGCCACCAGCAACGCCGCCTCGAGCCCCGTGCCGCACGCCTGCTGAATGTCATAGGCCGGGGTTTGCGGCGACAGGCGTGAACCCAGCACGCATTCACGGGTGAGGTTGAAGTCGCGGGAATGCTTGAGCACCGCGCCGGCGGCCACCTCGCCCATGCGCAGACCGTGCAGGTTGTAGCGTTCGATCAGGCCCTCCAGGGCCGCGGTCAGCATCGCCTGGTTGCTCGCCGTGGCGTAGGGGCCATTGGAGCGGGCGAAAGGAATGCGGTTACCGCCAATGATCGCTACACGGCGCAATTGAGTCATGGAAAGCTCCCTGTCGGTTGTGGTCTGGATAACTGAGCCTAGTCGAACGACTGCTACCCTGGGATGGTCAACCCTTTGAACCCCAGCCTTCGGAGAGCGTTCCATGTCTGACCGTTATATCGACTTCGCCAACTCAAGCCTCGGCCATCGCCTGGTCGCCGCCCTTGGCCTGCCGTCACCGGTACGCCTGGAACGCTGGCAAGCCGGGCGCCTGCGCCCGGTGGAAGGTGCGCTGTTACTGGGTGGTGGCGCGCTGGCAACGAACGTGAAAGCGTTTGCCAACCGGCTCACCGACGCCATTTACACCTACGGCGCCGACACTTCGACCTGGATTCCCGGCCATGGCCCCAAGCTCAAGGCCGTGGTATTCGATGCCAGCGACCTGCAACACACCGACCAGCTCAAGCAACTGCGTGAGTTTTTCCAACCGTTGCTGAAAAACCTGGATCACAGTGCACACCTGGTGATCCTCGGCCGCGCGCCGGAAAGCCTCAGCGACCCGTTCGCCGCCAGCGCCCAGCGCGCCCTCGAAGGTTTCAGCCGGTCACTGGCCAAGGAACTGCGCAACGGCGGCGTGCTGCAATTGCTCTACGTCGGCGACGGTGCCGAAGACCAACTGGAAGGCGCGCTGCGCTTCTTCCTCTCACCGAAAAGCGCCTATATCTCCGGTCAGGTGATTCGCCTCAAGGCCTGTGCCACGCCCGTCGAAGACTGGACTCGCCCCCTCGCCGGGCGCAAGGCATTGGTGACCGGCGCAGCCCGTGGCATTGGCGCGTCCATCGCTGAAACCCTGGCCCGCGACGGCGCCGAAGTGATCCTGCTCGACGTGCCCCAGGCCAAGGCCGACCTCGAGGCCCTGGCCGCACGCCTGGGTGCGCGCACCGTGGTGCTGGATATCTGCGCCGAAGACGCCGCCGGCCAGTTGATCGAACACCTGCCCGACGGCCTCGACATCCTGGTGCACAACGCCGGGATCACCCGTGACAAGACCCTGGCCAACATGACCCCGGAATACTGGGACGCGGTGCTGGCGGTCAACCTCAATGCCCCGCAAGTGCTGACCAAGGCACTGCTGGACAGCGGCACCCTGCACGACAACGCCCGCGTGGTGGTGCTGGCCTCCATCAGCGGCATCGCCGGCAACCGTGGGCAGACCAACTATGCCGCGAGCAAGGCCGGCTTGATCGGCCTGGTACAGGCATGGGCGCCGTTATTGGAAGAACGCGGGATCAGTATCAACGCCGTAGCCCCAGGCTTTATCGAAACCCAGATGACCGCGCATATTCCCTTTGCCCTGCGTGAAGCCGGGCGGCGCATGAGCTCGCTGGGCCAGGGCGGTTTGCCGCATGACGTCGCCGAAGCAGTGGCCTGGCTGGGCCAGCCGGGTTCCGGTGCGGTCAGCGGGCAAGCGCTGCGGGTGTGTGGGCAAAGTCTATTGGGAGCGTAAGCATGGATTGGCAAACCTTAGGCAGTACGCCGTTTCTGCCACCGTTGTATTGGCGGGCAGCGCTCAAGCGCAAGATCACCGGCACCACGCTGCCCGAGCAAGGCCTGCGCTGTCGGGTAAGCGTCGACCCCAAGCAGGTGGCGGCGTACCGCCAGGTCTGCGGGTTTACCGAGAGCCCCATGCTGCCGGCGACCTATCCGCACATCCTGGCATTCGGTCTTCAGATGCAGTTGCTCACCGATAAGAAGTTTCCCTTCCCTCTGCTGGGATTGATTCACCTGAGTAACCGTATCCGCATCCATCGCCCACTGGGCGGAGTCAGCGAATTGTCCATCGGCGTGCACACGCAGAACCTCAGGCCCCACCCCAAGGGCGCGACCTTTGAAGTGGTCACCACAGTTGAAGACTCTCTCGGCCTGCTGTGGGAAGCCGAGAGCCGAATGCTGTGCCGGGGTGTAAAGCTCGAAGGCGAAGCGACCGATGATGCCCGTCCCAGCCCTGCCGAGATCAGCGAATTGACTCGCTGGAAGGCCCCAGCCGATATCGGCCGCCGCTACGCACGGGTGTCAGGAGACTACAACCCGATCCACCTCAGTGCGCCGACCGCCAGACTGTTCGGCTTCCCCCAAGCCATCGCCCACGGGCTGTGGAACAAGGCGCACACCCTCGCCGCCCTGGGTGAACACCTGCCTGCGGCCAATATTGAGATAGACGTGGAGTTCAGGAAGCCCGTGCGCCTGCCCAGTGAAGTCAGGTTACTGGCCAGCGCCGCCGGTTCCAGCGGCGAATTCTTATTGAAAGGCGCGGGTGACATCGAGCATATGCTGGGTAAATGGCAGCCCATTGCATAAAAGCGACTGATAAATTGTATATATACACCCTAAGTGATAGCGGGCCTTTTCAGGCTCGCTTTTTATATGCAGGTTTTTGATTTTAAACATATATACATCCAGAAACATCATGCCCTATACCTTTGGCATTAGTCGCTTAAACGGTACAACCCAGCCGTATATAAATCATTAATACCAAGTTGAGCATTGAGAGAAAGAGCGCCCGGGCCTGTTATAGCCACACGGACAAACGCATCGCTATCCGCAGAAATAGCCAGCGTTTGAGACAACTCAGGTTGTACAGGTGCAAGGAACTCAATCATGAAGACTCAAGTCATGTTCTGGAAAGCAAGTACCACGCTGGCACTGGCAATCGCACTCACACTCGGCGGTTGCAGCAGCGGTGGCGGCGGACATCGCAGTGGGGGCTCTGCTTCCTCGGATACTGCTGCTGGCGGTGGCAGCACCGGTGGTGGCGGTACAGACGGTGGCAGTACTGGCGCAACCAGCACCCTGGTAACGGCCAGTGTGGCCGACACCCTCGGCGATACCGTGACCGACCTCGGCGGCACCGTCAGCAGCCTGGGCACTACCCTCGGCAGCCTGCCTATCGTGGGTGCAACTACGCGCAGCCTGGTGCGTGCTACCGGCAACGCCGTCAGCAGCATCGGCGACGGCCTGTCGGATGGCCTCGGTTCACTGGGTACCGACAGCAATGCACTGGGCAACACCGTCGCGGGCGTGGCCGACGGTGTCTCCGACCTCGGTGCAGGCGTGACCGCCACCGGCCAGAACGTCGCCACCTTGCTGGGGCACGTGCCGGTGGTCAGCGGCGCGGCACCGGTGGCAGGCAACGTCGTCGGCAAGCTCGGCAATGCCGTGACCATGCTCGGCGACACCCTCAGCACCGCCAGTACCACCGGCCCGCTGGGCTCGGCCACCCATACGCTTGGCGCAAAGGTATTGGTCCCGGTGGTGTCGCTGGTGGAAAGCACCACCGCTAAAGTCGGCAGCACGACCGGCCTGGACAGCCCCGTGGGCGGCCTGCTGCAAAAGCTCGGCGATACCGTCGATAGCCTGGGCAATCAAGTCGCCGACACCGGTGGCAGCGGCAACCCGGCGACCGGCGCCGTGGGCGGCGTGCTCAATGGCGTGGGTACCGTGGTCGGCAAGGCCAGCGGCTATGTCGACGCCACGGGTAACAGTGGCGGCAGCAACCGCAGACCGGGCCTGGCGGAACTCATCGGCGGCGTGATAGCGGGCGCCGGCAGCGGCCTCAATGCCGGCAGTAGCAACGGTCTGGTCAGCGCCACCGGCGTCACCGGTGTGAAGGCGGGCACTACCGTGGCATCCCTGGGCACCCTTCTGGGCGGCAGTGGCGTCCCCAACACCGCCGCAGGCACTCCCATTGCCACGTTGACCAGCCAGGTCGGCGGCGCGTTGAACCCCGTCACCAGTGGCGTCACCCGCCTCACTCAAACCGTCGGCAATGCCACCGGCCTGGGCACTCCAATCAACGGCCTGGCCACCAACGCCGGCGGCGCCGTCAGCAGGCTGGGCAGCCAAATCACCAGCACCAACGCCAACCCGGTCATCAACGCCTTGGGGGGTACCGTCAACGCAGTGGGTGGCACCGTGGCCTCGGTCGGAGGATTGGTCAGCGGCGGCCCCAACACCGGTGGTGGTTTGCTCGGCGGCGGCCTGGCCGTGACGACCTCCGCGGGTGCCAGCACCAGCACGAATGGCGGTGCCCTGGGCGGGCTGCTGGGTGGCCTGACCGGCAGGAAATGATTGCACCTGGCCGATTAGACGGCCTCACCTACAGCGCCTACGCTTGGTTGAGACGAGAGACCAGCTAAGTCTCTCGTCTTTTTTTCATGGGTCAATGATCGACCCCTGAAAACACCCAGACCGCGCTCCCCGAGCCCGACGGGAACCTGCAAAACGCTGCAGCAGTTTTGACCATGGAGTGTCCTATGCGCGCTTTGACACCGTTGTTACTGCTCACCCTCAGTGCTTCCGTCCACGCCGACCCCCTGCCCAGTTTCCTCAATAGCAACGACACCGTCCGCAACCTGCCCGTGCCTAACCTGCCCGCCGACGCGTATCGACCGGCGCCCCCGCAGACCCGACTGCCCGCCCCTGCTGCCAGCGCGGAGCAGCCGTTGCTGATGGACACCAAGGTGACCATTCGAAAGCTGCAGATCGACGGCGGCACGGTCTACCCGCTCAAGGACGTCGCCCAGGCATTCGAACCGCTGATCGGCCATGAAACCAACCTGGCGCAATTGATCGAAGCCACCCGCAGCATCACCCGCCGCTACCAGGAAGATGGCTACCTGCTGTCCTACGCCTTCCTGCCGGAACAGCGCTTCGACGGCGGCCTGGTGCATGTGGTGCTGGTCGAAGGCTATATCCGCGATTACCAGCTGCAAGGCGACATCGGCCCGGTTTCGTCATACGTCGACAAACTCGCCGAAAAACTCAAGGCCGAACGTCCACTCACCCGTAAGACGTTCGAGCGTTACACGACACTGATGAGCGCCATCCCGGGCGTAACCTTGCAGGCCCAGGTACCGCCGCCCGCCACCACCGACGGCGGCACGCCGATGCACATCACCGCCAGCCGCAAACCCTTCACCACCAGCATGAGCCTCAACGAGGCCAGCCGAGGCGGCACGCAGGCGCTGCTCACCGGCACCGGCAACTCCTGGACCTCCATGGGCGAACAACTGAGCCTCAGCGGCCTGTTCCCGCCCGGCGACGACAAAGAACATTACTACCGCGCAGCCTACAGCCAATTCATCAATGCCGAGGGCACCCAGCTCACGCTGTCGGGTGAACGCTACCGCGCCGATCCACGCACCAGCCTGCAACTGGGCGAAGGCCTGGAGCTCAAGCCACACCAGGAAATCGACCGCTACGCCATCGGCTTCAGCCACCCGCTGATCGCGTCGCCCAACGAGTCATTGAACCTCGGCGCCCGCTACTATGCCGTCGACCAGACTACGCGCTACAAGCTCGAAGGTTTCCCGCAACGCCTGGCGCTGCAAACAGACCTGCGCGCACTGGCGTTCGAAGGCGATTGGCGCAAGGCCGACACGACCCAGTTGCGCATCCTCAGCGCCGGTGTGTACCAAGGCATCAACGGCATGGGCGCCAAGACCCGCACAGACTTCGGCGGGCTCAAGCCGGACCTCGACTTCTTCCGCCTGCGTCTCTCCGGCGTGCAGAGCAACAGGCTCTTCGATAACTGGCAAGGTGTGCTCTCCGGCGCACTCTACTGGAGCCACGACGACCTGCCCGACAGCGAGCGCGCCACCTTCGGCGGGCAGAATTTCGGCCGTGGCTACCCCGATGACCAGGGCTCCGGCGACAAAGGCTGGGGCGTGGCGTATGAGATCAACTACAGCTACAACCGTACCAGCGAGTGGGTGCGCATCCTGCAGCCCTATATGGTGTTCGACCGCGCCAGGGCCTGGTTCAACGACCTGCCGGTCAAGGGCAGCGATATGTCATCGGCGGCCCTGGGCCTGCGTTTTGGCGACGCCAGGTACTACAACATTTCCGTGGAGGCGGCCAAGCCGATGGCGGATGTGGCGCGGGATAACTTCGACCGGCGGCCGCGGTATACGCTGAGCTTCACTTATCAGCTGTGAATGAGCGCTTAATACCTGGAGTGAGAGAGAGGAAACAGGTTGTTGAGCGTATCGATCAAGCGCACCAGATAGATCGGCTTGCGGAACAGGTCCAGCACCTGCAGGCGCAGCATGTCGCTGACGTCATCCATCTCGGCATGGCCCGACATCACGATCACCGGCAGGTGCGAGCGCGAGGTGTGTTCGCGCAGGCGCTTGATCAAGGAAATACCGCTTTCCTCAGGCATGCGCAGGTCGGTAATGACCAGGGCGATATCCGGATGCAGTGTCAATTCTTGCAAGGCGAAGGTCACGGAGGTGGCGGTAAAACAGACAAAGCCCTCGTGTTCGAGGGATTCGGCCAGCTCAACCAGAGCATCCTCTTCGTCGTCCACCAATAATATTTGTTGGCGAGACAAAGAAGATGCGCTCATGGCCGTACCTGGAAGAATGGGGTAATTGGAGAATAGCCGCTGCAACTTGGCAGTCAGGTCGCCGTTGGCAGCTTGGTAGCGATCGAAGTGAAAATTCCACTTATCTTGGTGCCCAGGCCTGTTCCGGCACCCACAATGACGAGGGCCACCAGCGCCACGATAATGGCGTATTCAATACCTGAAGCAGCCTCTTTGCGTTTGAAGAACAGTTGTATCTGAACATATAACTTCAACATCAGGTCAAGGAACATACGACTTCTCCCTAATACGCCACTAAAAGCCAGTACGGCTCTAGCACGATGTTTGCGACGTGCAATTAGAGCATTGCCAACAAACCTCAGCCTCACAACTGTAAGAACTCATTAATCACAAAGTATTAGTCGTCGGTGCATGCCTGACTACCCGGCTGCAAATAGCGTTCAAATAAAATTTTATCCGTGACAAATGGCGTTTCGTCCTGGCTGAGCTACCTTCAAATAGCCAAATCGTTAGATGTTCATCACAGCCAGGTTGCGAATTAGTTCGTTTGGATTGACGAACAGGTAGTGCAACGGGAAAGGGAGAGCCGTCATGAACAGTCGCATCAGCATGGCCCTGGCCGCTGTGCTGCTAATCGGGGCATTGATTGCAGGGTACTGGGGGCTGGTGTTGAGCCGCCAAACGGAGCCCGTCGCAACACCTGTCATTTCTGCCGAAAAGCCCACTGCTGTCGTCGAAGACCAGACCCGCCAACCAGTGGTCGTACTGGCGCATGACGTCCCTGCCTTCGTTGCACTTACCGCTGCCGACCTGGTCGTGGAAAAACTCCGCACGGTGCCCGCCGGCAGCCTGACGCGGCTGGACCAGGCCATCGGCCGCCAACCACTGCGCGCACTGGGAGCAGGTACCTGGCTCAGCGAAGAAAGCTTCAGCGCCGGCGGCCCGCTTGCCCGCATGATTCATCCCGATGAGCGCGCATTGGCCGTGGCCGTCGACGAGGTGATCGGCGCGGCAGGCCAACTGAGCCCCGGCGACTATGTGGATGTGCTGCTGTTCCTGCGCCAGGATGCTGGCAACGCGGAGCAGTCGGCACAAATCGTCCTTCCAGCCCTGCGCCTGCTCAGCGTCGGTGACCAATTGGGCCTGGCCAACGATGGCTTGCCGGCCGTGCCGCCCGCCGCCACGCCCGAGGAGCGCGCCCAGGCTGCCCAGCGTCGCGCTGCTGCACGCACCGTGGTGTTGGCCGTGCCGGAGCCTCTATTGAGCCGCCTGATGCTGGCGTCGCAAGCCGGTACCTTGCGCCTGGCCGTGCGCAGTGCCGAGGAGCAACTGCTCAGCCAGTACTGGGCCGGGGAAAACGACGCTTCGGACAAACTGGCCAATGCCAATCGTGACCTCTACCAATTCACCCAGCTTGCCCTTGTGGGACCGCCCAAAAGCGTCGCGCAAATCAGCGGCGCACCCGCTGTACGCCGGGGCGTCGAGGTGATTCGCGGCGCGCAGGCCACTGAACAAACCCCGTGATTGAGCAAGGATGCCTTGAATGAGCCATCGCTACGCCCTCATGTTCACGCCAATTGCCTGGGCCTTGATGCTGACAAGCCTGCCAGCCGCCATGACCCTGGCGGCACCCGGCAATTGCAGCGCCCTGGGCCAGTTGCCTGCCGTGGTCGAGGTGGGCGAAGGCTTGCAACAGGAGCTGCAATCGCCGGTGCCAATCACCCGCCTGGCGATTGGCGACCCGAAGATCGCGGATGTGCGCGTCAATGGTGACCGTCATTTCCTGCTGACCGGCGTCGCCAGCGGCGCTACCAGCCTGATGGTGTGGACTGCCTGTACCAAGGCGCCGCGCCAGAGCATGGTGTTCGTCAAGGGCAAGGCCACGTCGGCACTGACCAGTTTGTCGCGGCCACCCTCCGAAGACCCATTGCTGCCCAGCCAGGTGCAGACGGATATACGCTTTGTAGAAGTCAGCCGCACCAAGCTCAAGGAAGCCAGCACCCAGTTCCTGGGGCTGGGCAACAATTTTTTCCTCGGCAGCCCCAACCTTCTCTCCCCGGCAGAAGGTGTGTTCAAACTGCCGGTGAGTGCCGAGTCTTTCAATGTCGGTTTTGGCGGCGGTCGGGTCAAAGCGATGATCAACGCCCTCGAGAGCAGCGGTTTTGCCTACACCCTGGCGCGTCCCAGCCTGGTAGCGCTGAGCGGCCAGAGCGCAACCTTCCTGGCCGGCGGTGAAGTACCTATACCCGTACCCAGCGCCGGCAGTGACACCATCTCCATCGAATACAAGGAATTCGGCATTCGCCTGACCCTCACGCCGACGGTGATTGATCGCAACCGCATCACCCTCAAGGTAGCGCCGGAGGTCAGCGAGCTGGACTACAGCAACGCCGTACAGATCCAGGGCATCCAGGTGCCGGCCCTGACCGTACGCCGCACCGACACCAGCGTGTCCCTGGCCGATGGCGAAAGCTTTGTGATCAGCGGCCTGATCAGCACCAACAACCGCTCCAGCATCAGCAAGTTTCCGGGGTTGGGCGATATCCCGGTCCTGGGTGCGTTTTTCCGCGACACCAATATCCGCCGCGAAGAAAAGGAGCTGCTGATGATCGTCACGCCGCACCTGGTGCAACCGCTGGCGGCCAACGCTCAGTTGCCTTCCTTGCCCGGCGAAAAACTGCGCAACTATGACCCCAACTGGTACCGCCTGTTTTTCCTCGAAAACGGTAATTTCGACCGCCGCAGTGGACTTTCCCAATGAGCGATAGCTTGAGCCAGACGTTCCTCGCCATCACTCGCAACACCATCGACCTGGAGTGGCTGCAGGGTGCCCTGGCGCCCCTTGGCCAAGTCGTGAGCGCTGGCACCGGCAGCCTGGACGAGCTGCTGGCGCTGGTCGACGTGACCTTTGCCAACCTGGTCTTCATCGGCCTGGACCGTGAAAACCTGGTGGCCCAGAGTGCGCTGATCGAAGGCGCCCTGGAGGCCAAGCCGATGCTCGCCGTGGTCGCCCTGGGCGACGGCATGGACAACCAGTTGGTACTCAACGCCATGCGGGCGGGCGCCCGGGATTTCGTCGCCTACGGCTCACGCTCCAGCGAAGTGGCCGGCCTGGTGCGCCGCTTGAGCAAGCGCCTGCCGACCATCACCCCCAGTGCACACTTGGGCGGCCTGACCGTTCTGTTTGGCACCCAAAGCAACGCGGACGGCGCGATGCTGGCGACTCACCTGGCCCTGGTGGTGCAAAAAAGCGGCCAGCAGACCCTGCTGCTGGATCTGGGCCTGCCACGCAGCGACAGCCTGGCGCTGCTGGGGCTGGAGAGCACCTTCAACTTCGGTGACGCGTTGCGGCATTTGCGCCGCCTCGATACCACGCTGATCAACAGCGCCTTTACCACAACCGTGGATGGCCTGCGCATCCTGGCGTATGCCACCGGCGACGAACCGCTGAAACTGACCAGCGCCGCCGAGCTGTACATGCTGCTCAGCGCACTGCGCCAGCACTTCCAGCACATCGTCGTGAACCTTACCGGGCAACCGGACAGCGACGCACTGCGCACCTTTGTCGGCCACTGCGACAAACTGCTGTGGTGCACCGACCAGAACGTACTGGACTGTCGCCGCAACCTCGCGGTGCTCAATCGCTGGCGCGACAAAGGCATGAAACTCGACCACGCCAGGCTGGTGGTCGACCGTTATATCAAGTCCTGCGTACCAGACACCGACACCCTGGAAAAAAGCTACGGCCTTGAGTGCATCGCCGTGCTGCCGCTGAGCGCCGAACTGCGCCTGAACGTAAAGAACCAGGGCCAGACCCTGTTTGCCCTGGCCCCACGTGAAGCGTTGAGCCAGGCCGTGCGCACCTTGGGCGAACGCCTGGCGAAACGCTCCGAGGGCTTGGAAAAACCATCAATGCGTTGGTTCGAACGCATCCTGGGGACGGTGCGATGAACGGCGAGAAACTCTTCGGCGGCCCGGCCCGCAGCGGCGGCAACACGGATCACGATGGCTTGAAGCTGGTGCTGCATCGCTACATCATCGACGCTATCGAGGAGTCGGGTAAGAACCTGCTTGAAGACACGCGCCAATCCCTGGCGCAATTTGTCGTCGACAAGGTGTCCGAGTACATCACGCGCATGCGCCTGGCGATCTCGCGCTATGAGATGGAACGCCTGGCCGAAGAGATCGTCGACGAACTTACCGGTTTCGGCCCGCTGGAGGTGCTGCTGCGCGACCCATCGGTCACCGAAATCCTGGTCAATGGGCCGCACCGGGTGTTTATCGAACGTGAGGGCCTGCTGCATCAGAGTGACCTGCGTTTTATCGACGACCACCACGTGGAGCGCGTGATGCAACGCATCCTCGCGCCGTTGGGCCGGCGCCTGGACGAATCCTCGCCGATGGTCGATGCACGCCTGCCTGACGGTAGCCGGGTCAACGCGATCATCCCGCCGATTGCCCTGGATGGGCCATGCCTGTCAATCCGCAAGTTCCGCAAGGACATGCTCAAGAGCAGCGACCTGGTTGCCATGCAGACCATCGACCAGAGCATCTTCGAGTTTTTCCAGGAAGCCGTCGGCAGGCGCTGCAATATCCTCATCAGCGGCGGCACCGGCACCGGCAAGACTACGTTGCTCAATATTCTCAGCCAGTTGATCAATCCCCACGAGCGTCTGGTGACCATCGAAGACGTTGCCGAATTGCAACTGGGGCATCCCCATGTGGTGCGCCTGGAAACCCGCCCGCCCAATGCCGAGGGCCACGGTGAGGTCAGGTCCAGCGACCTGATTCGCAACGCCCTGCGGATGCGCCCGGACCGCATCATCCTGGGGGAAATCCGTGGCGTGGAAGTGCTCGACGTAATGACGGCCATGAACACCGGCCACGACGGTTCCATGAGCACCGTGCACGCCAACAATGCCCAGGATGCGTTGCTGCGCCTGGAAACCCTGGTGGGCCTGACCGGCCGCGTGATCGCGGAAAAAACTCTGCGCCAGATGATCTGCGCCGCGCTGGATGTGGTGATCCAGCTGACGCGCATGCCCGATGGCCGTCGTTGCGTGAGCGAGGTGGTGGAAGTGGTCGGTGTGCGCGATGACGTGTATGTCACCAATACCCTGTTCCGGCTGGACCGGCGCACCGGCGTCGGTTTCCTGCGCGAAGCCATCAACCCGGCCGGCGATAAGTTGCGCCGCGCCACAGCCATGCCGCTGTAGGGAGCGCCTGATGACCGGACCTGTATTGCTGCTGGTTTGCCTATTGCTGATCGGTCTGTCGTTCTGGCTGTTTCAGCATGGCCTGCGCAAGGCCCGGACCAGTCGCGTGCTGGAGCGCCTCGGCGACGGCCAACCCGAGGCACAGGAGCAGCCCGGCACCTGGACCGGCCTTGAGCGCATGTTTCTGCGCGCCGGGCTGGGCAAACCCAAGGAACGCCTCGGCCTGTGGCTGAGCGCGTGGGTGGTCGGCGCCCTGCTGGGCTACTTGGTCGCCGACGGGCTGGGCCTGGTGTTGATGGCCCTGGGCCCGCCCCTGGCATTGCGTGCCTATATCGCCTGGCGTTACCAGCAGCGGGTGCAACGTATGGTCGAGCAACTGCCGCAGTTGTTGGACCATAGCGTACGCAGCCTCAAATCCGGCCGCACCCTGGCCGACGCGGTATTGGGCGGTATCGAGAGCGTGGAAAACCCGCTCAAGCACGCCATGGGCCGCATGCAGCGCAACGTGCGCCTGGGGGTGAGCCTGCCGGATTCGGCCAGCGACTTCGCCGAATTCTACGAACAGGACGAGTTCCGCCTGTTCGCCCTTGGCCTGAAGGTCAACCACCGCTACGGCGGCAACGCCAGCGAACTGCTGGAAAACCTGATCAAGATGATCCGCGAGCGGGACCAGGGCGCCCGGCAACTCAAGGCGATGACGGGCGAGACCCGCATGACGGCCTACGTGCTGGGCGGTTTGCCGATCCTGATCGTGGGCTACTTCATCCTGGTCAACCCTGGCTACTTGATGACCATGTGGAACGACGACACGGGGCGCTCCCTGCTGTTCGGCGCACTGGCGATGGACCTGACGGGCACCTTTGCCATGTGGCGCATGCTGAGGAGTGTGTGAGATGGCCCTGATGGTCAGCCTGTTGCTGGCGCTCGCCGCCATGGTACTGGTGGGCGGGCAATGGCTCGAACATCGCCGTCGTGATCGCAGGGTCATTGAGCGCTTGCAAGGGCGCAGCGCCAGCGATGACAAACTTGGCACGTTCATGCGCCAACTGGGCGCAAGCACGCTGGGCCAGCGCTCAGTCAGCCTGGACAACGAGACCCAGGTCCTGCTCAACCGGGTCGGTTGGCGCAGGGCCAGCCAGCGCTCGCTGTTTGCCGCTTTCCAGATCGGCGTGCCTGTCGCGGCGATGGGCCTGACCCTGCTCGGCCAGCAACTATTTTTCCCTCACGCCACTCCCGCCTGGATTGCCCCGGCGGTCGCCCTGGGCATCGGCTACCTGTTGCCAAAACGCGTGCTCGCCGCTGCCGCCAAATTCCGCCAGCAGCGCATCGCCAAGGAAATCTCAACCTTCATTCCGCTGCTGCGCATCCTGTTCGAGTCGGGCATGGCGATTGAACAATCCCTGCGCGTGATGGCCAACGAAGCCCAGCGCTTGCTTCCAGACCTGACCCACGAATTGCGCCTGATCCTGGCACGCGTCGACTCCGGCCTGGAACTGAGCGAAGAACTGGGCAAGACCGCGCGCATATTGGAGGTGGATGAGTTCACCGACACCTGCATCATCCTCCAGCAATTGATCCAGCAGGGGGGTGGCGCGATGAAATCCCTGCTGACGCTCAAGCAATTGCTCGACGACCGGCGCCTGACCCGCATGCAGGAATACATCTCGAAAATGTCGGCCAAAATGTCGGTGGTGATGATGGTGTTCCTGTTTCCCGCCTTGCTGATCGTGCTCGGCGGCCCCGCCTTTATCGGCATCGCCCGCGCCTTGAGCCAATTCTGAGGACCACCTTGATGAAACCACTGATTGCCGGCCTGACCCTGCTGATGCTCGGCGGATGCGCCACCAACGGCCACACCCCATGGGCCGCGTTGACCGCGCCGGGCAGTTGCGCCAAACCCAGTGCGGAGCAGGAACTGACGCTGAACCTGTCCGATGACCTGGCCAACGAGGGCAAGCTGCACGCCAGCCTGGCCAACCTGCAGAACCTGCCCGACAGCTTGCCCCAGGTGCGCCAGCGCCAGGCCCGTAACTTTCGCTTGCTGGGCCGCAGTGAGGCCGAACCCTTGTATCGCAGCCTGCTGGGTACTTGCATGACCGCCGAAGGCGAACATGGGCTGGGGCAACTGGCAGCGGCCAAGGGCGACCACCCACAGGCGATGGCTCACCTGCAAAGGGCCGCGCGCCTGGCGCCCACCGATGAAAAAATCCGCAATGACCTGGGCGTGGTGTACCTCAACCAATTGCGCCTGGAAGACGCGCGCTTTGAGTTCATGACGGCTATCGAGCTCAAACAGGGCGACACGCTGGCTGCGGTCAACCTGGTGACCTTGCTGATTTATCAGGATGACTGGGGGCAAGCGGCCAGAGTGGTCAGCCAGCTGGGCTTGAACCCCGGCCAGGTCACCGAGGCACAGGCCCGCGCGGCCCGGCTCAAGCACTCAGCCAGGACCGCGCGCAACGTCGCGACGGCCGCCGATACCCTGCCGGTGAGTATCAAGTAAGGAGTCGATGATGAAAGCCCATTACGTTGTGTGTCTGGCGCTGTTGCCATTGAGCGCCTCGGCTATTCCACCGGGGCCTTCGTCCCCGCAGCAGGCCGAAACGGAAAACTGGATGGCGTTGCAGGTCGATGGGCGGGCAGCCTCGCCGACACCGCAGAGCACCACCCCGGCAGAAAAGGAGCAGGCATTGCAGCGTTGGCTGGACAGTCACAAGCACCCGATTCCGGAGTTCTTTGAAACCAAGTCGGAGGCGGGCGGCAAGAGCCAGTGAACCCCGTGCGTCAGTGCGCACTCACCTGCTGGCGCATCGGCGAGTGGCTTGGCGACAACGCCAGCGCCAGCTGGGTGCGGTTGTGCATATGGGTCAGGCGCAACACCTGGGACACATACAGCTTGACGGTGTTTTCGGTGATGCCCAATTCGCAGGCGATCTGGTAATTGGTCTGGCCCTTGCCTACCAGCCACGCCACCTCCATCTGACGGGGTGACAGCTGGTTGAAGATGGATGGAACCTGCGCCGCTCCGGCGTCTTGCCGCCCCTCGCCGTCAGCCTCCTGCAGCGGGCCGCGCCGTACCTTGTCGAGGTCCTGGTACAAGTCATTGATGGATTCGGAAAGGTACTGCAGTTTCTGGTTCAAGTGCCCCAGTTGCAGCTCCTTTTGCCGCTCTTCCAGCGCCGCTTCCTGGCGCTGCAGGCCCTCGAGCAACTCATCGAGGTTGATCGGCTTCTGGTAGTAATCCGAGATGCCCGCGCGCAGGGCCTTGATCACGTCCTGTTTGTCGGCACGCCCGGTGAGCATGATGGCCTCGAACGCACGCTGCTTGCCGGCGATCTTCTGCATCGACTGCACCAGCTCGATCCCATCCATGTCCGGCATGTGCAGGTCACACAGCACCAGGCCGACCTCGGCGTCCTCGCTGAAACGCTGCAAGGCCTGGCGGCTGGATTCACACGGGACGCAGTGGTAGCCACTGCTTTCGAGGAACTCGCAAAGCTCCTCAACGATCAGCGGTTGGTCATCGACCACCAGCACTTTTACAGCCGATTTCAGCTTGTTCACACGCGACTCCATGCCTGGCAAGCCAAAAGACTGACCTATCCGTTTGGACGAAGAATCCTATACATCCGTTCCATAAACGTAGACCTACTTTCCGACTCTGTACATAGCAATAGAGGCATTGTGCGACTAAAGGGTCCATACCCCATACAGCACAAAACCCGCGAATAAAAACGCGGCGAAAGGCTGCTTGGCAGGCGGGCCTTGCACCCGATCAGCAGCGCGCGGACCGAGCTGTTGACGAACGACCAACCAGCCGACCAGGGTGATGGCGGCACCGATCAGCGACCACAACACATGATCCACCGTGGTGGCCAGGCCCAGCGCCGCGAGCAGCTTCACGTCGCCCGCACCGAAGCGGTCCAGCGCATAGCCCGGCAGGGTCAACAGCAGCGCCAGGGCAAACGCCAAGAGACCGGCGCTCGCCGGCGCGCCCAGCCAGGTGGCACCTGTGCACAACAGGTATAACAGCGCCAGCAACGCCACGCCCAGGGTCAAGCCATTGGCGATCTGTCGCCGGCGAATATCCTGCACCGCACAGACTCCCAGCCAGATCACTATCACTACGCCATGAATCACGTAAAAAACGTTCCTTTTCGCTGAATGATTCTATGCTGATATCGAGTCGTAGACGTCAGGGTAGACGCAGTCATGAAAACAGGCCTGCCGGCAAAGCAAAAAGGGGCTGCGGCGATCGAGTTCGCCTTGGTCTTCGGGATCTTTTTTGCGGTGTTCTATGGCTTGATCAGCTTCAGCCTGCCGCTGCTGTTGATGCAGTCGTTCAACCAGGCAGCGGCCGAGGCCGTGCGCCAGGCCATGGCCGTAGACCCGGTAGCGGCAGGATCGGCCTACCCCACCCTTGTCACCCAGCGGGCGAAAGATGCGGTAGCGGCGCAATTGAGCTGGATCCCCGCCAACTTCCAGTTCCAGCCGTCCTTCATCAGCGCCACCTACACCGGCACCACGCTGACTGTCACGATCAAATACCCCTCCTCCAACCTCTACTCCGTATTCCCGGCGCTGGTGGTGCCAGGCATTGGCACTGTGCCGAACCTGCCGACCAACCTTTCGGCCAGCTCGAGTCTTCAGTTTTGACTGCGGGGAATAATTTCTTCGAGCGCCTGCGGAGCCGTGTCGGCACCCAGGCCTTCGAGGCGCCCACTGTCCCTGCGGCAGGGCTGCGCGTGTTATTGGATCATCAAGGCCATGTGGTGGACATCAGCGGCACACTGCGTTCGCAACTCGCCATGCCCGTCGCGGGTGAAGCACGGCCGCTGCTGCGGGAGTTGCTGTGCGCCAGCAGCGCCTTGAGTATCGAAGGCAGCCCTGCCGACTGGCAACGCCATACCCTGGACCTGGACTTCCAGGGCTCTGCCGGCCAGGTCCTGCCCACCCGTGGCTGGGTCGAGCCGGAGGGCGACCGCTGGGTGCTGCACCTGCTGGACATCGGCGACTTGCTCGCCGGCCGCCACCTGGCTGAACAGCGCGAGCAGAACCACCAACTCGCCTGCAGGATGAGCGAACAGTTGCGAGTGTGCAGCCTGAGTCGCCTGCCCGAGACGTTCAACGAGCAACTGCGCAGCCTGGCCCAACGCTGGCGTATCCCCTGTGTGGCCCTGGCATTGCTCGATGAAGCCAACCAGGGTTGGCGGATCTACAGCCAATACACCGCTCACGACGCCCCGGGCTTGTGGCAAACCGGCCAACATCTGGGGGCCAGCCTGGACAGTGTCAACGGCAACGCGCTCCTGAGCCTGGCCCACGGGCGCATTGACAACCCCCGCCTGCAGAGCATTTTCGGCGATATCGACGGTTTGCTGGTGCCCTACCGTGACAGCCAGGGCGTGGCAGCCTGGTTGCTCTGCGGTTTCTACGGCGGCGAACCGCACACCCGCGAACGTGACTGGCTGGACCTCACCGCCGCACTCGCCGCCCCGCTGCTGAACCGCCTGCGCGAACAACGCAGCCATCAGCAACTGGAGCGCATGGAGGCCCTGCAAGAACTGCTCGGCACCGGCTGGTGGGAACTGCTGCCCGCCACCCAGGAGATCCAGCTCGCTCCCCAGTTGTTGCATAGCCTGGGCCAGGAACACGGCGCCACGCGCCAGGCACTGGCCCTCTGGCTGGAGCTGATCCACCCCGCTGATCGCCAGGAACTGCTCAGCCACCTGCAAGACCTGCAGGCACTGGACAAACCCCTGCTGACCAGCGTGCGCCTGCCAGGCGGTGACGCGGACCACACGCCCATCTGGTATCGCGTGCAGGGCCAGGTACTGGGCGTGGGTGACAACCGGCGCTGGGTCGGTTTCATGCTCAACATCAGCGACATCAAGAACCAGCAACTGCAAGCCGCCGCCGCCCATGCACGCCTGGATAACCTGATCGCCAGTTCACCGGCGGTGATCTACGTGCAGCGCTATGTCGGCGGCGCGCTGCACCCGGCGTTTTTCAGCGACAGCCTGTTGCCGCTGCTGGGCTGGAGCCTGGCCGATTGCAGCCATGACGGCCTGGCCTCGTTGATCCATCCCGAAGACCGTGAGTTGTACTTCCAACGCACCCGTCAATTACTACGCGAAGGGAATGTACGCAGCCGCTACCGGGTGCGCGACACCCGCGGCGACTACCATTGGCTGCTCGACGAGGCCAAGCTGCTGCGCGATGACTTGGGCCTGCCGGTGGAGGCCGTGGGGCTATGGCTCGATGTGACCGACGCGACCCTGGCCGCCGAACAGGTCAGGCAGAGCGAAGAGCGCTACCGCATCCTGGTGGAAGACTCGCCGGCAATGATCTGCCGTTATCGCCCGGACCTGACCCTGACGTTTGGCAACACGCCGCTGGCCAACTACCTGGAGTGCTTGCCCGCGCAACTGCCGGGGCGGCAATTGGACGCGTGGCTGTCGGATGAACAGCGCCAGGCATTTATCCAACGCATCCGCCGACTGACCCCCGAGTTTCCGGTGAGCACCGCCGAAATCAGCCTGCAGCTGCCCGGGCGCGAACATGCCTGGTGGGTATGGTCCGACCGTGGTGTGTTTGATGAACAAGGTCAACTGGTGGAAGTGCAGGCCGTGGGCCGCGACAACACCGAAGTGCGTCGCTCCCAGCAGCAACTGACCCAGAGCGCCAAGATGGCGACCCTCGGCGAAATGGCCACGGGCCTGGCCCATGAGATCAACCAGCCGCTGAACGTGATGCGCATGGCGATCGTCAATGTGCTCAAGCGCCTGGCCAACGGCGACGCGCAGATCGACTACCTCACCGAAAAACTCAAGCGCATCGACACCCAAGTGCAACGCGCGGCGAGGGTGGTGGACCATATGCGCGTGTTTGGCCGCCGTTCGGAAATCGAACAGCAACCGTTCGACCCAGCGCAAGCCGTGGAAGGGACCATATCGCTGCTGAGTGAGGGCCTGCGCGGCAAAGGCGTGGACCTGCGCATCACACCTGCAGACTTCAGGGTGCAGGTCAAAGGTCATGTCGACCAGCTTGAGCAGGTGTTGATCAACCTGATGGTCAACGCCCGCGATGCGCTATTGAGCCAGCGCGAAACAGCCGCGCAATTGCGCCCCTGGATTGCACTGCACTGCGAGCACGACAGCCGGCATGTGCGCATCTGGGTCGAGGACAACGGTGGCGGCATCGACCCACGATTATTGGAGAGGATTTTCGAGCCGTTTTTTACCACCAAGCCGATTGGGGTGGGGACCGGCCTGGGGCTGTCGGTAAGCTACGGGATCGTGGAAAACATGGGTGGGCGCTTGAGCGTGATCAATGGCGAGGAAGGCGCACGGTTTTGTGTGGAACTGCCGGTGGTTCAGATCACCAGGTAGGCGCGGCCCATCTGACACGTCAGGTTGGCGCCGACTTCGGCGTTGCCCAGGTTGATGCCCAGGGCCGGGAGCAGCGTGTTGACAATGGGGTCGAGCAGCGGTGACAGGACGTCCTGGACAAGGGTGACCACCGCGCTGGTGATGGTAGCCAGGGCCGTCGTAACAGTGCCGTTCGCCGCACCGGGTGTGCTGCCGCTGGGCGGTACGTAGGTAACCTGCAGGCCGCTCAGGGTTGCTCCCAGGCTATTGACGATATTGGCGGTGCCGGTTGGACTTTTGTAGGTCGGCGCGGCATTCATATCGGCGACCGGTAAAAACAGCAACGAGCTGGTCTGCGCTGCCACGGTAGACAACGCCTTCACATTCAAACCACCGCCTACACCCGCTGTACGCGTGCCGCATATCAGCGACAGCACAATGCAGTAGCGCTGGCCAAAATCGATCAGCCTGACCGGCTGCACGGTGACTGGCGCCGATGTTGAAAACGCGGTGGCAGGGTCGACATAGCCCACGCCCAAGGTAGCCATGGCGGTGGTGGCCTGCACCGTTAGCGACTTTGTGGCCGGCGTGGCACAGCTGTAGTCCGTGACTTGGCTCTGCGCACTGGCCGCTTCGATGTAGATGGACAGTGATTGCGTGATATCCACGTCGGTGACGTTACACGCCACCAGGCACAACACGCCGCCCACCACTGCCGGGATGTTCAGGTTCAACAGGCCGCCGACCACCTTCGACACCGGTGTCGCCAACCCGGTCAGGATTGATGAAACCCCCGACACCAGCTTGATGATCGGCGCATCCACCGTAACCAATGTGCGCACTTGCGCGGTTCGGACAACAATCTGATCCGTCTGCGGGTTATTCAGAAGCCCCGCCTTGGCCTTCGCCGGATTACCGATCGCCGACAATTGCGGCGGCTCGATGACTTTGGTCTGGATCGAGACATTGCCCACCAGGGGAATATTCACCTGAGCGGCCGCACTCACCGCACTCTTGCTATTGGACAGCTGCGCAACGGCCTCCAGCAATTGAAACAACTGCACATTGGTATTCAACGCCGCGGCCGGTGTTCCGCTGGCAACCTTCAGCAGGTCTGCGACTTTCAGCAGCTGGGTATTGGGCGCGATGGCTTTCAATGAAATCACATCGTTGATGACCGCCGTCGCCACCGCGCCGTTTTTTTGCAGCACCTTTACCGCGGCATCGATCAACTGGTTGGCGGATACGGCGGCGTTGAGCAGCGCATCGTAGTCACCCGCCGTCACGTTCAGCTCAATCGCCAACTGATCCAGGTAGCCGAGCAGGTTGACGTTCGTCGCCAGCAAGCCATTCCAGCCCGCCGCCGTCAGCGACAGGCTGCCGCCCAACAGGTTGCCAATGACCATGTTCAATAGCGGGGACTTCGCCGAATCCACCGTCGCCAGGTTGCTGCGAATCGTCAGTTGCGCCACTGGCGGCGCGTACGCGGCCACGGCGGTGGCACCCAGGGTCATCTGGGTGGACGCCGGCGTACCGCTGAACATATTCCAGATACCGGTGGCGACGCTGGTTACTACGCTGCGCGTCGCCACTACCCGAATGGCCTCGTTTTTGCTGGCGTCGGCGCTGAATACGCGGATGTTGCCGGCATTGGTCGTCAATGTGCCGCAGGTCACGGCCAGGCCACGACTGCTGTCGCCGGCAACCACGGTGAAGCCATTGCGCGCAGCGTTCTGCACGGCATAGTCGTTGGCGCTGGTGGTCGGGCTGCACAGGCCACCACGCCCGGCGGCCTCCAGGGCGGCGGTGTCGGCAATGGACTGCAGCTTGCGCTTTTCCAGGTAGAGGCGGCCGCTGTCCACCGCCAGCAGCAGGAACACCAGCGCTAACGCCAGGGTGCCCGCTGCCATCAAGCCAATCGCACCACGCTGCCTGCAACCGAGTCGGGGAGACATCAGGCACTCCTTAGCGCTTACTCTCCGTGTTGCCGTGGAGTGTAGACAAGGCTTGGCAGGTGCGCCGGCCGGTCGCTACAAACGGTCAGTGCGGTGGGTAGCTGGAGAGGATGCGGGTCACCGTCGTGCGAATCGCGTTATTACGATCCTGGGGGTTGGGCGTGCTGCTCATCATCTGTTCATCACTGCCGCGCCACACCAACTTGCCGTCCTTGCCGTCGAGCAGGTCGATCTGGATGGTCGCCACCTTGTAGGTGATGTTGCGTGTTTCGTTGTACATCGGCGCGCCCCAATAGCCGTTCCACGGACCACCCCAGGCGCCGCCATAGTTGGTGGTGACTTGTTGCTGGCGGTCTTCGACGATCAGGTAGGCCTGCACGTTCAGGTCAGCCCGGGTGCCTGCGGCTGCCGGGCGCAGGCCGCGCTGGTCAAGCTGTTCACCCACGGCCTGGCGGATGCGTTGTTCGGTGAGGTCGCTCTTGATCCGCGGATCATCGGGGCGGTATTGCAGCGCCGGGTCTTTCCAGGCCCAGTTGCGGTAGGCGCCGAAGTCGCGGCTGGCATCAAAATCGTGGTTGACCTGGCTGGTCTGGCAACCGCCCAGCAGCACAACAAAAGCTAGCGTAGCGATACGACGAAACATGGTTGATCTCCAACAAGGGACCGGGCTTTAGATGAGAATAGCTGTTAACTCGGAGGATAGGCGGTCATCGCCTTCTGCACGGCCTGGCGCAACGCATCCGCACGCTCGCTGAGGCTGCCCTGGCTGCCGGTTTCCGCACTGGCACTCCACACCGGCTGACCGCTGCGGGCGTCGAACAGGTTGACGCGCACCACCACCACTTGAACCTCATAGGTGCGCACAATCGGCACCGAGTTGTACATGCCGTAGCCCGGGCCGTAGCGGTTATAGCCGCCGTATCCGTAGCCGTAATCGTCCCGGACCTGCTTGAGACGCTTCTCCAGGCGCACATCGGCGCTCACCAGCAGGTCCGCCGGGCGGTTGTCGTGCAAGGGCCGCAGGCCGCGCTGGTCGAGGGCACCGCTGACCGCTTCGGCGACCTGCGCCGAGTCCGCCCAGGCCGTGCCGGCCGGGAGCTGGCCGTTGCGCCAGGCCCAATTGCGGTAGGCGCCATAGTCGCGCACCGGTGCCGGGTAAGCGCTGGCGTCGAAGGTAGTGGCCGCCTGCGCGGGCGCCGGTGGCATGGGCGCAGAAGCCGCCACATAAGGGTTAGGGCTGGAGCAGGCGCCCAGCCCGAGGGATAACAGGATCAAACAGAGACGACGCATTTCGACCTCCGCAGACTGGGCCGCTTATACCGGACGGCAGATCCAGTGCAAATAACGCCCAAGTCCGGCAAAGCTTGGGTGACGACGGTGAGCGAGCTCCATCTCTACAAGGTCCTTCAAGTCGGCGCGGGCCTGGAATTCCACCGGCATATAGTCGTGGAATACCCGCACGCCACTTTGGCTTTCGACCTGCCAAAGCCCTTCGAGTTGCGCCGCCAATTCCCGCGGGTCGAGGGGCTGTTGTGGGGTCAGGCTCTGCTTTTCGCCGGCCATGTCGTTCTTGCGCATCTTGCGGAAATGGCCTTTGAGCAGGTTGCGATAAATCAGTGCATCGCGGTTGTAGAAAGCCAGCGACAACCAGCCACCGGGCAGCGTCAGCTGGTGCAGCACCGGCAGGATACCGTGGGGTTCGGCCAGCCATTCCAGCACGGCATGGCACAGCACCAGGTCGTAGGGCTCGGTGAGCTGGCCGAGCAGATCTTGCCAGGGCGCATGAATGAAGGTGGCGCTCTGTCCGGCTTCGGCGAAGCGCTGGCGCGCGCCTTCGAGCATCGGCTCGGCGGGTTCGGCCAGGGTCACCTGATGGCCGCGCTCGGCCAGCCACAGCGACATATGCCCCAGGCCCGCGCCGATATCCAGCACGCGCAACGGACGCTCCGGCAGGGCCTCAGCCAGGTCGGCCTGGAGCACAGCCAGGCGAATCGCGCCTTTTGCGCCACCGTAGATTTTCTCGGCGAAGCGCGTGGCCAATTGGTCGAAATGCCGGTCACTCATGGGCAAACCGCCGCTCGCTGTCGGCCAGTTTGGCGCGCACCACCTCGTTCATGTCCAGGCCCAGCTCGCTGCACAGCAACAGCAGGTACAGCACGATATCGCCCACTTCCTGGCCGGCGTGGGCAAGTTTGTCGGCGGGTAACTGGCGGGACTGGTCTTCGGTGAGCCACTGGAAGATTTCCACCAGTTCGGCCATTTCCACGCTGGCGGCCATGGCCAGGTTCTTCGGGCTGTGGAATGGCTTCCAGTCGTTGGTATCGCGGATGCGGTGCAGACGTTCGGTGAGGTGTTCGAGGTTCATGGGGGGCTCCTGAATGGGTATAGCTTCAGGGGGATGGAGAGTGAAGGCAAGTGAATAGCGGCGGTGCGACGATTCGACTTGCCCCTGATGAGGCCCTAATCCACCACGCTGAATTCGAGCCGGGCGGTCTGGCCGGCTTCGTCGAGGACGCTGAGTTGGTAGCGGCCCAAGCGCTCGAAACTGGCATTGATGCTGTCCTGGTTGGCGCTGTCGCCCAGGGGGGCGCCGTTGAGGAACCACCAGCGCCGGCCGCTGCCGCCCAGGGCGGAAAGCTTGAGGCGCAGGGTTTGCTGACTGGCGGCGGGCAGGCGCAGTTGGTCGCCTTCGCGCACGCCGACAATCGACAGCGGCGAAGACGCCGCCAGCGCCGGTGGCGGGCAGTCGGGGTCGGCGGCGGGAATCCGCGCGTCACGGCGCTCGATCCTGGGCAACCATGGCTCCAGGGGTGCGGGCCACAAGGCGATATTTTTAGACACAGCGCCAGGGCAATGGGCATCCACCCTCAAGCCCTTGGCGTTGACCCAGACGCTTTCCATCAAGCCGACGCTCAACGGCTGATCCAGCGCCTGCAAGGTCGGCGGCGTGGTGTTGTCCAGGGTCCAGGCAAAGCGCTGGCGGCGGCAATTCGGATCGCTGCGGTTCATGGGCTGGCCCAGCGGCCAACAGATCGCCGCCACGCCGACATTGGTCGGCACCGCCACCACCTGCGCGCTGATGCCGCGCTGGCTGTCGCGATTGGTCAGCACGTCATGCACCTGCAACATCAGCGGCGCCGCCGAGGCCAAACCGAACTGCCCCGGCACCGGCGTGCCGTCCGGGCGACCGATCCACACACCGATCAAATAGCGCGGCCCCACGCCAATCGCCCAGGCATCGCGAAAACCGTAGCTGGTCCCGGTTTTCCAGGCCAGGACCGGGCGCTGCACCAGCTCGGCACGCGGGTCGCGATCAGGCCGCGCCTGGCCACTGAGGATGCGCCGAATAATCCAGGCGGACCCTGGCGACAGCAAGGGCCGCTCTCTCAGCGTATCGTCCGGCTGTAATCGAAGGGTGGCGCTCCTGCCGTCGCGGGCAAAGGCGCTGTAGCCGCTGACCAGATCCTCCAGGCGGCTGCCCGCGCCGCCGAGGATCAGCGCCAGGTTGGGCTCGGCCAACGCCGGCAGGGCCAATGGCACGCCGCCGATGCGCATCTGCGCGGCAAACCGCTTGGGCCCGTAGGCTTCCAGCAACTGCACCGCCGGCAGGTTCAGCGAACTGGACAGCGCCGTGCTCGCCGGCACTGCGCCGGTAAAGCCCATGGAAAAGTTGCCCGGCCGATAATCGCCATAACGCCGGGGCACGTCCTGCAACAGCGATTCGGAGTGAATCAGGCCCTCGTCCAGGGCCATGCCATACAGGAACGGCTTCAAGGTAGAGCCCGGCGAACGCAGCGCGCTGATCATGTCCACGTGGCCAAAGCGCTTCACGTCGTTGATGTCCACTGACCCCAGGTAAGCGCGCACGGCCATGTTTTCTTCTTCCACCACCAGGATCGCGGCCGAGGTGTATTCCGGCAACCGCGCACGCCAGCCCAACAACAGGTCTTCAAGACGGCGTTGCAGGGTGGCATCCAGCGTGGTGCGAATCAGCGGCGGGCTGTCCGGACGGTTAAGGCGGCGGGCAAGCAGCGGTGCCAGGCTCGGCTCCAGGCGCGGGGCGAGCAGCAACGGCTCCTCCAGCGCTTCGTCGACGGCCGCTTGTGGCCACACCTGGAACTCGGCGAGGCGGCGCAGTACTTTGTCGCGGGCCTCCTGGGCGCGCTGCGGGTGGCGATCCGGGCGCAGGCGGCTCGGCGCCTGGGGCAATACCGCGAGCAAAGCGGCTTCGGCGTGGGTCAGTTGCGCCGGGGACTTGCCCAGGTACGCCCAGCTGGCGGCCGCCACGCCCTGCAACGTGCCGCCGAACGGTGCGCGGTTCAGGTACAGGTTGAGAATCTGTTCCTTGGACAGGTGCCACTCCAACTGCGCCGTGCGCCACAGTTGGCGCAACTTGCCGTGGAAGGTCCGCGAGTGAGGATCCAGCAGACGCGCCACCTGCATCGACAACGTACTGCCACCCGACACCACCCGCGCGCCCGTCAGGTTCTGCCACGTCGCCCGCACCAGCGCCAACGGGTTAACACCGGGATGCTGATAGAACCAGCGGTCTTCGTAGGTGAGCAGTGCATCGAGGTAATACGGCGACACTTCGCTGGTTTGCACCGGGTAACGCCACACACCGTTGGCATCGGCAAACCGCCACAACGGCGTGCCATCCTCGGCCAGCACTACCCGCGCCAGGTCGTCCCTGGGCAACGGCAACGGCCAGATACGATCGGCCAGCCACAGCAGGGCAATCATCAAGACCAGGCTCGCCAGGGTCCAGCGGACAAGTAAACGCAAATTCAAGCGGGCAAACCTCTATGCTTGTAGGGAACTAGCCTGTTGCAATAACAACCAAAGGCACAGATACGCCCACCTTCTTATCAGGACACACATATGCAGGTAGAAAGCTTTTTCGAATGGTTGGGCCAGGCGCTCGGTTCCGTCATCCGCTTTATCGTCGACGGGCTCAGCGGATTGTTCGGAGCCTTGACCCACGCCGGCGGCAACTTTGTCGAAGGCCTGTCACGCACATTGGGCATGGACACCTCGATCATCAGCATCCTCACCCTGATCGTCGGCCTGCTGTTTCTGTACTCAGCCGTACGCGCCTTCATGCGCGCTTCGATCATCTTCGGGGTGATCTGGCTGATACTTGGCCTGTGGCTGCTCAGTTGGGTCGTCCACTGAACCCAAAAACACCCAGCCACTGTAGGAGCGAGCTTGCTCGCGAAGGACGTCAACGATAACGCTGACATCCGGAATAAACGCGGTGCCCTTGCGTTCTTCGCGGGCAAGCCCGCTCCTACAGTGATCAACCGTCAAATTTCAGCGTCCCTTGATCACCAGATCCGCCGGCGTCTCCCCCACCGCCTGCCAGTTCGGCCGATACATCGACTCCACCTGCGGCGGTGGCACGCGGTAAGTGCCCGGTGTCACGGCACGGGCCAGGTACAGCAAGTGCGTGGTGCCATCGCCGTCAAGGTTGATGG
The DNA here is from genome assembly GCF_900067035.1 of Pseudomonas sp. 1 R 17. Taxonomy (NCBI): domain Bacteria; kingdom Pseudomonadati; phylum Pseudomonadota; class Gammaproteobacteria; order Pseudomonadales; family Pseudomonadaceae; genus Pseudomonas; species Pseudomonas sp. 1 R 17. The sequence goes on along the minus strand of NZ_FKLB01000030.1, from coordinate 131,673 downwards.
CCGCCACGTAACGGTCATCACGAAACTCCTGATGCTTGAGCGCCGCGTTCTGCATCGACTCACGCCACTCCTTCACCTGGCTGCTGGCGTTTTCCAGGCTGGCGGCACTTTGTGCCAGGTTCTGGTTTTCCAGCTCCAAGCCAGCAGGCAACAGATCGACCACCAAGGCATCCGGCACGCGCTGCCTGGCGCTCACGGCCAGGTGCACCAGCACCAGGTCGCCGCTATTGAGGTTGCGCAGGTTCAGCGGTTGGCCATTCATGCCCAGGTATTCCCGGCGGATGCTCAGGTTGTCGCCACCCGGTGCCGGTGGCACCTGGGGATAACCCGAGATCGTCAGTTGCTGGTAGACCGGCACATCGCCCTGATTGGTCAGGTTCAGATCGCCAGAAAGCAGCTTGCCTTCCAGGTCCAGCGTCGACTGTTGATTGTTCAGCTCATGTTCCCCACCGCTGCCATTGAGCAGGACCTTCCAGGCAGACTCGGGCTGGGCGAACCCCAGGCGCCCGGCCAGGAACAGCGAATTGCGCTCCTGGGTCGACAGGTACGGGCTGGCCGCCAACTGATCGGACAGGCTAAACAAGCGCTCCTCACGCTTGCCCTTGGCCAAGTCGTTTTCTTCCAGCAATGCCAGGATCATCGCCTGATCGCGCAGCGGGCTGCCGTAGTCGGCCAGCCATTCCTTGGCGCTGCGTTGCGCTGCCAGGCCGGCCAGCAAGGCTTGATCCGCACGGGGCTGGTCACCCATCTTCTGTAATGCGATGGACAACTGCACCAACGGCAACCCGGAACGCGCGTCGCTGCGTCGCTCGAAAATACTGCGCAGCGCCCCCAACGGCGCCTGCTGACTGCGCGCCAGTACCATGCCGGCGTAGGCCTGCACGGCAAAGCGCGTGTGGTCAGCGTTGTCGCTGTAGTCGACTTCGATCAGGTTGCGCTCCTGCACATAGCGCAGCAGGCGCTCGCTGGCTTTTTTCAGCGCTTCGGGTGGTACAGCGAAGCCCTGGTCACGGGCACGCAACAGGAAGTCGGTGACATAAGCCGTCAGCCAATATTCCTCTTCGCCATCGGCGCCCCACAAACCGAAGCTGCCGTTGTAGCGCTGCATGCCCAGCAGGCGTTCGATGCCCAGCTCGATCTTGCGTTTGCGCTCGGCATCCGGCTCGCCCTTGATGCTCAAACGCTTGAGCAGCGCGTCGTCGGCGTACAGCGACGGGTACAGACCACTGGCGGTCTGCTCCAGGCACCCATACGGGTAGGCCTTGAGCGCCGAGATCTGCGCACCCAGGTTCAGCGGCGGCCGGCTCGACAGGCTCAGCAGCGCCTCACGCCCAGAGGCATCGAATTGATCCAATGCGCCGGCGGGCAAGCTCCACGGCTCGCCCTTGAGCACCGCGCGGTAATGCTTGAGCAACGCCGGGTAGGCCGGGCGCACGCCCAGGGTCCATTCGCGGCTGAACGGCGGCAGGTTCTCACCGGGCAGGTCCAGGCCATTGACCGTGACCTTCACCTTGCCTTGACCCAAGCCACCCCAGGCTTTCACCGGGATACGCAGGGTGGTGCGCTGGCCTTGCTTGAGCTCGACGCTTTGCGCGCCGCTGTTGACCAGCTCCAATTGCCCTTCGGCACTCAGTTGCAGATCGAGTTTCTGCGCCTTGCCCGACAGGTTGGACAGGTCCAGGGCCAACGTCGTCTGGTCACCGCCGGCGAGGAAGCGCGGTGCCGATAGCTCGGCCACCAGCGGCGCGGCGATCAAGGTCTTGCCTTCGGCCATGCCGTAGCGGTCATCGCTCCAGGCCTGGGCCATCAGGCGCAATTCGCCGTTGAAGTCGGGGATGTTGACGCTGACTTCACCCTCGCCCTGCTCATTCAAGGTCACCGGTGCGCTTTGCAGGGCGACGATGGTCACACTGGTGTCCGGACGCTTGCCGCCCTTGGCCAGCGCGGCGTCGCCCCCAAAGGCCAGGCTGGCCAGGCGGCCCTGCCCGGCTTCGATCAACTGGCCGTAGATATCGAACTGGTCCACGCCATAGGCCTTGCGGCCGAACAGGCTGGAGTACGGGTCCGGCGTCGGATATTCGGTGATATTGAGGATGCCCACGTCCACCGCCGCCACCAGCACGTGCACCTGTTTCGGCACGCTGCCATCGGCGTTTTTGGCGGCGACCTTCACCGTCAGCGGTTGTTTGGGGCGCATTTTTTCCGGCGCGGCCAGGGTCACGCCAAGCTTGCGCTGGGTGCGATCCAGCGGCAGATGCAGCAGGCCTACCGCGCGCTTGGGAGTGATATTGGCTTTGCGCTCGCCGGGACGAACCACCAGGGCGCTGACGTACAGGTCATGGCGCGACCATTTCGGATCAAGCTTCACGGCAAAGCTTTTACCTTCGGCCGGCACGTCGATTTCCTGCCACCACAGCGGCCCTTCGGCGGATTCCACCAGCAGGTAGCCTTTACCGGCAGCCGGCGGCGTGACCGTGACGTTGGCGGTGTCGCCGTCGCCATAGGCGGGTTTATCCAGCGCCAGCTTGACCTGATCGGGCCGCACGGCGCCGCCTTCGGTGTTGTCCTGGGCCTGGTAGCCGGCCCAGAAGCGCAGGCTGCTGACCAGGCCGGTCTGCGGGTCTTCGACCTCGACGCGGTACGGGCCCCACTCCACCTGGAAGCTGACCTTGGCAGTATCGCCGGCCTTGATGCTCAGGGTCTGTTCATCGAGGTTTAGGAATTTCTCGTTGTAGTGATAGCTCCAGCCATCGCTGTCGGAGTAGTTCCAGTAGTAGTCACGGCGCTCGCGTACCAGGCGGACCTTGAGGTTTTGCGCGGCGAGTTTCTGCCCGTCCTGGTTGGCCAGCAGCACTTCGAATTCCGCCGGGCCGTCGCCATTGGTTTCCTTGCCGTCAAACAGGCCACGCAGGCCCGGCAGTTGCTCGGCCGGCCAGATCGGCTGCACCAGGCGCCGGGTGATCGGCCGTCCGCCCGACTCGTGCAGGCTGGCTTGCACGATCAGTTGCAGGGGAGATTTGGCCTCCGCCCATTTGCTTTCCAGGGTCAGTTCTTCCTGGCCCTTGGCGTCGAGCACGCTTTCGTCCAGCTCGAAGTCCTGGCTCAGTTCCTCTTCGGTGACGGAGCCGAATTGATAGCCCGGCAGCGACTTGACCGCTTCGCGCAGGGGGCGCACATAGACTTGCCCGCTGACGCGGTTGCCCGACGCCGGCGCACCGTAGAGGTAGCGACCGTTGACCTTGATCACCGGGTTATCCGCCGGGCTCAATGCCGTGTCGCTGCCCCTGAGTTCCAGCGCCAGGCGCTCGGGCAGGAAGTCTTCGACGAGGAACTCATACAGCTGCGGCTTGCCATCGCCCAGGTCGAACACCAACTGCCAGCGGCCGGTCGGTGCTTCGCCGGCCAGTTGCAGTTGATATTGGTAGAGGCCCGAGGCATCGGCATCCCAGACAAACTTGCGGCTCACCTGTTCGTCCGGGCGACGCACTTCGACGCTCACCGGTTGCGGCTTGACCGCGTTGCCGTCCTTGTCCCGCAGCAGGGCGTTGAGCAGCACGGTTTCGCCGGGGCGATACAGGTCGCGCGGGCCGAACACAAAGAATTGCAACGGATGGGAAGGTTGGCCGCCGATATCGAACTCGGCCAGATCCAGCGCGGCACTGTCCAGGCGCAGCAGACTGGTCTGCTCACCCTGTTTGGCCAGCAGCACCTGGGCCTTTTTCGGCAACGGCAACTCAGCGTGGCCGCCCTTCTCGGTCTTGCCCTGGCCCAGCACACGGCCGTCGGCATCGAGCACTTCAAGGTCGACGCCATCCAACGCCTTGCCACCTTCCAGCGCCTGGGTAAACACATCCAGGCGATTGGCGTAGCGGTGCACCGACAGGCCGATATCGCTCAAGGTAAACAGCGTGGCCGGTTGCGAATAGTTGTAGGTGCCCGAAGCGCGCATCACCGCCAGGTACACGCCCGGTTGCTGCAATTGCTTGAGGCCGGCGATCGGCAGCAGCAGGGTTTCACGGGTATTGCGCGCCGGGTTCAGGTCGAAACGGCCGCCGTAGACCAGGTCGGCCAGCGGCAGCAGTTCGCGGGATTCATAACTTTGCAGGCTGGTATTGCGCCCCCACTGTGCCAGGAACGACGGCAGGGATTCGGGCTTGATCCGGAAGAATTCAACGTCGATCTTGTCGACGTTCAGCGCGATCACCGGCAGGCCTTCGGCCAGGCGCGTCGGCAACAATGTGCCACGGCTGGCGAAGCCGACGGTGGCTTGCAGGTCACGGGTTTCCAGGCGCGCGATGTACTCGGCGGCGAGCGTGTTGGCGTTGACCGCCTTCACCCCGGCATCCACCGTCAGCACCAGTTTGCGCTGGGGCTCCAGGTGGCGCAGGCGCAGTTCCATCAGGTTATCGGACAGCTCCCAGGCGCCATCGACCTTGCCGGACTTGCTGTCGACCAGATGGAGTTTGTCGGCAAACTTCTGCTCCGGATCCAACGGAATGGAAAAACTCACCGACAAGGTGCTGGCCCCGTCCAACTGCACCTCGGACACGTCCACCACACTCAACTCACGCCCGGCATAGCGCTGCTTCAGCGCCGCCACATCCACTGCCGCCTTGGCCGGTTTCGGCGCTGCCGCCACGGTGGGCGCAGGCGGTGCTGCCGGTTTATCGGAAGAATCGCAGGCGCTCAGCAGGGCCAGCGCGCAGGCCAGGAACAATCCTTTGTTAAGCATGGGGCACTCGTAGTCAGAGGGAACCGAGGGGTGAACTATATATCAGCGCCGGCCAAGCCGATGTGGCGCTGGTCACATTGACCGACGGAGGGTGAGTTGGTTCTCAACGGTCTCAAGTCCCAGCCAAATCCCACGGACATTGGGCCCCATGCCACATTGACCCTGTTGCGTTGCCAATGGCCGGTTACAATGCCGCTCCCCCAAGGAGCCTGCATGTCCACCTTACTCACCGACTGGCGCGACCGCCCTACCCATCGCCGCGTATGGGCTTTGGCTGCGCCGATGATCCTGTCGAACATTTCGGTGCCGCTGGTGGCGTTGGTCGACAGCATGGTCATCGGCCACCTGCCCCACGCCCACCAACTGGGCGCCGTGGCCGTCGGTGCCAGCTTGTATACCTTCCTCGCCTGGGCCATGGGTTTTCTGCGCATGGGTTCCACCGGTTTCGCCGCCCAGGCCGCCGGGCGCAAGGACGGTGCGGCACTGCGGCAAATCCTGCTGCAAGGCTTGCTGCTGGCGCTGGGGTTGGCGATGGTGCTGGGCACCGTCGGCATTCCGCTGAGCCATCTGGCCCTGGAATGGATGCAGCCTTCCCCTGAACTCAATCAACTGACCCGCGAGTTCTTCCATACCCGTCTGTTCGGCCTCCCCGCCGCCCTGGCCAGCTACGCGCTGGTGGGCTGGTTCCTCGGCACGCAAAACGCCCGGGCGCCATTGGCAATCCTGTTGACCACCAACCTGGTCAACATCGCCCTGAACCTGTGGTTTGTACTGGGCCTGGACTGGGGCGTGGTCGGCTCGGCCCGCGCATCGGTGATCGCCGAATGGACCGGCGCCCTCCTCGGCCTTGCCCTCACGCAAAAAGCCCTGCGCGCCTACCCCGGGCATATCGCCTGGGCCGCGTTGAAACGGTGGCAAAGCTGGCGCCCGTTGCTGGCGGTGAACCGCGACATCTTTATCCGCAGCCTGGCGCTGCAGTCGGTGTTTTTCATGATCACCGTGCAAGGCGCGCGATTGGGGGATGCGACCGTGGCCGCCAACGCCCTGCTGCTCAACGGCCTGCTGCTGACGGCCCATGCACTGGACGGTCTGGCCCACGCAGTCGAGGCCCTGTGCGGCCACGCCATCGGCGCCCGCGACCGCCACTCACTGCGCCGTTCATTGGTAGTTGCAGGTGGGTGGTCGCTGATCGCAAGCGTCGGTTTCGCGCTGTTATTCACGGTTGCCGGGCACCTGTTTATCGCCATGCAGACCGACATCCCCAGCGTGCGCGACACCGCCGATATCTACCTGCCGTATCTGGCGCTGCTGCCGTTGATTGCGGTGGGGAGTTACCTGCTGGACGGCCTGTTTATCGGTGCCACCCGTGCGCGTGAAATGCGCAATGGGATGCTGCTGACGTTATTGCTAACACTGCCGTTTGCCTGGGCGTTGCAAGGCTTGGGCAATCACGGACTGTGGATCACTTTCCTGCTGTTCATGACGTTGCGCAGCCTGACCTTGGGCGTCATCGCCTGGCGGCTCAAACGCCAGGACCAATGGTTCAACTGACCCTACCTGTTAGTTCTGACAGGTTACAAACCGACATTCCAAGCGTTGAATGGTCAGGGATCTACCCTTTCATATATGCATGGAGAGTCGGATATGAACATCACAAAAACCCTGTGGGTTGCTGCGATCTGCACATTGGCAACCCTAGCCGGATGCACCAATGGGCAAGGGCCCAACAACATCGCCGGGATACAACGGATCGAAAACAAAACAGCGTTCGCACTCGTGGTAGCGCAAGGGACTGAGATGCATCAGCTTGCCCCCGCAACGTCGATTGACCTGGAAATAAACAGCGCAAATATCACAATAATGCGTGTCAACAGCGTGGGAACTATTGACCGAATAGTCATGAGATACAACCCAGGCCGGTGCGCAGTCGCACATTGCCTCGAACTCAATTGACCTGAGCCAACGCCTTGTCAGCTCACTGCCCGGCGGTGGACTCGATAAACCCCGTCACCCGATCCAGCACCGGCGCCAGCCAGCACAACGGCTTGGCGATGGACGCGACCAATGTCGCGTGGCGGGTTCGGGTGAAATAAAACACCTCGACCGGCCCCCCCCCGCTTCCCGCAGTTTTTTCGCCAACCCACCCGTGTTGCGGGTGGGGTTGACGAGCGTGTCATCGGTCGAGGCAATCAACAGGCTTGGCGGTGCATCATGGCTGACATGGTTGATCGGCTGCGACTCCGGCGGTGAGTCGGGGAAGAAGAACACCGGGCGCACGTCCTGGTTTTCAATCGGCAAGAAGTCATAAGGCCCGGCCAGGCCGATCCAGCCTTTGAAGATCGACGGCGCCAAGCCCACTGCCTTGAGCCAACGCCCATCCAGCGCGAGCATCGCGGCGTTATAGGCGCCAGAGCTATGGCCCATCACGTAAAGCTGCTTGGGATCTGCACCGTATTCAGCGCTGTGGTTGACCGCCCACGCAACGGCCTGGGCGCCATCCTGGAGAAACGCGGGGTAACGCACCTGCGGGTACAGCCGGTAATCGGCGATCACCGCCACAAAACCTCAGCAATAGCAGTGTTCCAAATGTGGGGTGGGCTTGCCCCCGATGGCCATAGGTATCTACACAACTCTTAAAGGCTGACACATAACTCTGTGGTGAGCGGGCTTGTCGAATCGTCGCACCGCCCGCTCACCACAGAAGCCTAATTGCCATAGATTCCGTATTCACTGGAAGTTGTGTAGATATCCATGCCCCGATGGCAGTGTGTCAGGCAACTTACCTGCTGCTGATGTACCGCTATCGGGGGCACGTCGAATCGTCGCACCGCCCCTTCCACAGTTGGATGTGTGTCAGCTCAGCTTACGAGGACAAGTACGACGACCGCGTCAACCCAAGGCGCAAGGCATCAAGGAACTGGGTACGTTCCGACGCGGAGATCTTCGCGCTCGCACACTTGTCACGGTAGTGCGTCATCAACTCCTCCGGCGACAAGTGCACATAGCGCAGCATGTCTTCGATGGTGTCGTGGGTCTCGATCCCGGCGCTGTACACCGAACCGTCTTCGCGCTGGTAGATGTTCACCGAGTCGGTGTCACCGAACAGGTTGTGCATGTCGCCAAGGATTTCCTGGTAGGCGCCGACCAGGAAGATGCCCAGCAGGTAGTCTTCGCCTTCGTTCAAGGCGTGCACCGGCAGGCTGGTCTCGATGCTCTGCTCGTCGACGTATTGCTTGATCTTGCCGTCGGAGTCGCAGGTCAGGTCTTGCAGCACGGCGCGGCGCAGCGGCTCTTCGTCGAGGCGGTGCAGCGGCAGGATCGGCAATACCTGGCCGATGGCCCAGGTGTCCGGCAGGCTCTGGAACACCGAGAAGTTGCAGATGTACTTGTCGGCCAGCTTGTCGTTGAGTTCGTCCAGCACCTGGCGGTGCGAGCGCTGGCGGGCTTTCAGCGAGTTGTGCAGGCGGCGGCACACGGCGAAGTAGCACTGTTCGGCCAGGGCTTTTTCGGCCAGGGTCAGTTTGCCGTCGGCGTACTGGGTGGCCACGTCGCTCATGTAGTGGGTGGCGCGCCAGTAGGTTTCGGTGACCATCTCGATGTCGGTCGGGCCCAGCAGGTCTACCAGCCACTGCACGGTTTCCGGCAGGCTTTCCTTGTTTTCGATGGTCGGGATTTCGTCGTTGTGTTTCTCGACGTCGGTCACCTGCACCACCAGCATGGCGTGGTGCGCGGTCAGGGAGCGGCCGCTTTCAGAGAAGATATTCGGGTGCGGCAGGCTCTGCGCGTCGCAGAATTCCTTGAGCATGCCCACGACCACACCGGCGTAGTCGTCCATGTCGTAGTTGATCGAGCTGGCGTTACGCGAGTGAGTACCGTCGTAGTCCACGCCCAGGCCACCGCCGACGTCGATGTGATCCACCGGCAGGCCGAGGTTGCGCAGTTCGCCGTAGTAACGAATGGCTTCCTTGAACCCGTGCTGGTAGTCGGCCAAGTTGGCGATCTGCGAACCCATGTGGAAGTGCAGCAGGCGGATGCCCTGGTCCAGGCCCGCCGCGCGGAAGCGCTCGACCACCGACAGCAGTTGCGCCGCCGACAACCCGAACTTGGACTTCTCGCCACCGGTGTCCGCCCACTTGCTCGACGCCAGGGAAGACAGGCGCACGCGCAGGCCCACCTGTGGCTTGACCTTGAGGCTGGCGGCCTCTTCGATCACCAGTTCAACCTCGGATTCTTTCTCGATCACGATAAATACGTTGTGGCCGAGCTTCTGGCCCATCAGCGCCAGGCGGATGAACTCGCGGTCCTTGTAACCGTTGCAGACGATGGTGCCGCCCTTCGGCGCCAGGGCCAGCACGGCCAGCAGCTCAGGCTTGGAGCCGGCTTCGAGGCCGATGGAAACATTCTGGGTGGCGATGATGTTCTCGATCACCGCTTCCTGCTGGTTCACCTTGATCGGGTACAGTGCGGTGTACTTGCTCTGGTACTCCAGGCGCTCGATGTTGGCATCGAAAGCGCCGGTCAGCTGGCGTACACGGTCTTGCAGGATGTCGGGAAAACGCACCAGCAGCGGCAGGGAAAGGCCGCTCTTGCGCAGCTCGTCCACTTGCTCGTAGAGGTCGACGGGTGTGCTGTTCGGGCCGTTCGGACGGACTTCAACGCGACCGGCATCATTGATCGCGAAATACCCGGCCCCCCAATGGCGAATCCCGTAAACACTGCGGCTGTCCGCAACTGTCCATTGGCTGCCATCGTCTTTGCGTGTGCGTCGTACGGACATCGAAGTCCCCTATAAATGAAGGCGAAGGCGCCACCTCTCGTTCGAGGCTGGCGCAGTCTAAAGAATGAAAATGACGATTTGCCTGTAAGCAAGGTAGACCCCACTCGCAGGACAGAGTTTAGACACAGGTTGGGAAGAGGCTTTCAGCCGCCGGACTTCTTGGCCTTGTAACCCAGCCTGATCAGCTCGGCCAACAGCAGTTCGACGTGATCGCCCTGGATCTCGATGACACCGTCTTTCAACGCGCCACCGGTGCCACAGCGCTTTTTCAGCGTGGTGGCCAGTGCCTTGAGCGGCTCTTCGGCCAACGGCACGCCGGTGATGGTGGTCACCGTCTTGCCGCCACGGCCTTTGCTTTCGCGGCGCACGCGGGCAATACCGTCGCCTTCGGGGATCAGGGTCTGTTTGCAGGTACACGAATCCACGGGCTGACGACAGTCCGGGCAGTGTCGACCTGCGTCGGTGGAAAATACCAGGCCGCCGAGGGCGGCGAAGGATGCGGCTTTTTTGGCCACCGGCAATCCTCTCGGGAGGACAAAGACTGATCGGCCTCCGCTAAGGGACGACCGACCGCGAAGCCCCACTCAGGCAGGGGCAGCGCTACCGAGCCGCCAAGGCTGATCCCCACCTGTAGGAGCGAGCTTGCTCGCGAAAATCGTCAACGATGAAGCGTGCATTCCGAATGCACGCGGCGTTCTTGAGTTTTTCGCGAGCAAGCTCGCTCCTACAGTGATCCCAGGGTGAAACAATGGCGGTTCGGGTGAAAAGTCGCGCAGTGTAACGGCAAAAAGCCCACTTGCTAAGAGCCAAATGGCGCCAATTTATGCAGCTTTAGCGACGCGAGGCCAGATAGCGCCGCAAGCCCTCCTGGGCGTCCGGGCAGTAAGGCTTGTGCTCGGCTTCCTGCAGGACCGTTTCTACGGGCAAAAAGCGCGCCTCCATGACTTCTTCAGGCTGCAGGCGCAATGGCCCATCCCAGATCGCCGAGTAGGATTTGCACCAGAGCCGACTCTCGCCATCCTCAAAGTAGAAATGGTCATGCTCGGTCAGTTCCACCCCGCCAACACCCAGTTCCTCTTCCAGCTCGCGGGCCGCAGATAACGCGTAGGACTCTCCCGCCGCGACCATCCCGCCCGCCGCCGTATCCCAGAACCCCGGGTACAGGGCCTTGCTCAGGGTGCGCCGATGCACGCACAGCTCACCCTTGGAATTGAACAGGAAGATAAAGGTGCAACGGCCGATCAAGCCGCGCTGGCGCAAATCGGACCTGACGAGGTGGCCGAGCAGGTTGTCCCGCTCGTCGACCCAGCAGATCAGTTCGGCATCAGAGGCCGCACGGTGCGCGGCCTCGTTTTGAGCTGCGTCCATCATCAACCCTGGTTGAGCAGTTGACGCAAATCGATCACCGCCGCGTTGGCCCGGGAAATGTAATTGGCCATGACCAGCGAATGGTTAGCCAGCACGCCGAAACCGCTGCCGTTGAGGATCATCGGGCTCCAAACCGGCTCTTGCGAAGCCTCCAGCTCACGAATGATCTGGCGCACGCTGACGGTGGCGTTTTTCTTGGCCAGCACGTCGGCAAAGTCGACTTCGATGGCACGCAACAGGTGGGACAGCGCCCAGGCCTGGCCACGGGCCTCGTAGAACACGTTATCGATCTGCATCCAAGGGGTTTCCACCACTTCTTCGTCGACCTGCGGCACTTCACCCGGCGCCAGGGCTTCGGTTTTCAGTGCGGTGTTCAATTTGACCCGGCCCACGCTGGCCGACAGGCGTTGCGACAGCGAGCCCAGGCGGGTGGCCACATCGCCCAGCCAGTTGTTCAGGTTGTCGGCGCGGGCATAGAACAAGGCGCCACGCTGATTCGGGTCGGACAGGCGTGCTTCATAGCGGTTCAGGGAGTTGATGCCCTCCTGGTACTCCGACTCACTGGACGGCAGCACCCAGCTCTTGTTGTCGAAGTTGAAGCGCGGCTCGGCCTTGGCCAGATCGGCGTCTTCGGCCGACTGCGACTGGGAGCGGGCGAAGTCTTTACGCAAGGCGCGGGTCAGGTCGCGCACCTGCACCAGCACGCCGTATTCCCAGCTGGGCATGTTGTCCATCCACAGGCCCGGCGGGAAACGGTCGTTGGAAATATAGCCACCGGGCTTGTTCAGCAACGTGCCGACCACGGTCTTGAGGGTTTCGACGGTGGTATAGCCCACCACCATCTGCTTGCCTTCCTTCTCGGCGGCAAGTTGCGCATTCTGCTGGACCGGGAACAGCGCCGGCTCTTCGCTCCAGTACCAGCCCAGGGCGCCGGTGACCAACAGATACAGGCCGAGCACGCTGAGCACGGCTCGGCTCATCAGCAAGGTACGAAAATAGCTGCGGTTGGCCGACTTGGGCTCAGGGGCAGGGCCTTTGGCACTGCCCGCACGGTTTTTCCAGTCCAGCATGGCGATATCCTTTCAATCACTTGAGTTCATGCACTTGAATTGAGGGCGTGCGTTCAAACACTCCGACCACAACCCTACCCCATCGTGCCCGCCCATGCGGGGCTTTTCACCAAACGTGCATACGGCAAGCATTCGACTATAAAGGATGCACGCTTTTTAAGCTGCGCGACCGTCAGGTCACCAACTGAATATCAGGGACACGCAGTTAATTGACATATGACACTCATCCCATTGGAAAGAGGTGCTAGCATAGAGCCATCAGTTCGACCTCAGCATGCACCCTCACTAGTAGTCAGGATATGACCGAGCCAGAAGACCCCAGCCGTGAGCGTCTCAAGCAGCATTTTGCCCAGCGGGTAATTCATCAGGCACGTCAAATTCTTGAGATCTGGCAGCGCCTGCAACGCAGCGAATGGTCAGGCGCCGACCTCTCCGAACTCAGCGAGGCCAACCTGCGCCTGCAACGCTTCGCCGAGCGCTTCGAACAACCCGAACACGGCCAACTGGCCCGGCACATCGGCGAATCGCTCAAGGCCGTCGACGAAAACCGCGGACGCCTGAGCAGCCACCTGATCACCGAACTCAACCGCTTGATGCAGCGCCTGTCCCGCACCGGCCTGCGCCAGGGCGACCAGCTGGAACAAACCTTCCTGCCGCCGATGCGCAAGCCGATCTACGTGATGCTGGCCGATCACGACCGCGCCGAGCGCCTGGCCAAGCAGCTGGAATTCTTTGGCATGAGCGCCCAATCCCTGGACAGCGTCGCTGCGTTTCGCGCGTCCCTGGCCGAGCGCCTGCCGTCGGCGATCGTGATGGACGTGGATTTCTGCGGCGCCGGCCTGGGCCTCAAGCTCGCCGCCGAAGCCCAGGAAGGCCTGGAGCATAAACTGCCGCTGTTGTTTTTCAGCCTGCACGAAACCGACACCCCTACTCGCCTCGCCGCCGTGCGCGCCGGCGGCCAGGAATTCCTCACCGGCACGCTGGAAGCCTCCAGCCTGCTGGAAAAGATCGAAGTACTGACCTGCGTCGCCCAGTACGAACCGTACAAAGTGCTGATCATCGATGACTCGCGGGCCCAGGCGCTGCACACCGAGCGCTTGCTCAACAGTGCCGGCATCGTCACCCGCACCTTGATCGAGCCGATCCAGGCCATGGCCGAGCTGGCAGACTTCCAGCCCGACCTGATCATCCTCGACATGTACATGCCGGCCTGTACCGGCACCGAACTGGCCAAGGTCATTCGCCACAATGACCGTTACGTCAGTGTGCCGATCATCTACCTGTCGGCCGAAGACGACCTGGACAAGCAGCTGGACGCCATGAGCGAAGGCGGCGACGACTTCCTCACCAAACCGATCAAGCCGCGCCACCTGATCACCACGGTGCGCAACCGCGCCGCCCGTGCGCGCAACCTCAAGGCGCGGATGGTGCGCGACAGCCTGACCGGGTTGTACAACCACACCCATATCCTGCAATTGCTTGAAGACTGCAGTTTCCGTGCGCGCCGCGAGGACAAGCCGTTGAGCTTTGCCATGCTCGACATCGATCACTTCAAGCGGGTCAATGACAGCCACGGCCACCCCATGGGCGACCGCGTGATCAAGAGCCTGGCGCTGTTTCTCAAGCAACGCCTGCGCAAGACCGACTACATCGGCCGCTACGGCGGTGAAGAATTCGCCATCGTGATGCCCGACACCGACCTGGAATCGGCCTGCAAGGTACTGGATGAAATTCGTGGGCGCTTTGCCGAGATTCACTACCCGGCGCAGCCGCAGGATTTGTGGTGCACCTTCAGCGCCGGGGTGGTGGAGCTGTGTGACGGCTCCGACAGCCTGATGATGGCCGCCCAGGCCGACGAGGCGCTGTACCGCGCCAAGGATGCCGGGCGTAACCGCGTGCAAGCGGCGCGCACATCAAAGCAAAGTGCCACCTTTTCACCAGAATCCACTGATTCCGTCATAACCCTGTAATGAAAACGCAATAACTTCAGGCACTTACCTTTTGCTGTCGGTTGATACCCCGCATGCGCCTGAAGCTGCTGACCAATCTCAATACCCTCCTGCTGGTGGCCGTGTGCCTGGCACTTGGAGCGACGCTGTGGTGGTCGCAACGGGCGCTGGAACGGCCTTATTTGCTGATGGAACGCTACCTCGGCCTGTCACAGACCTTCCAGAACCAGGCCGCACGCAATATCGACGACTATCTGGGCAGCGGTGATGCATTGCGCTTGAGCAGCGCCAGCCAGAGCCTGGAAAGCCTGTTGCAGCACCTGGATGAACTGCCCGCCGACCTCGCGCAGAACCTGCGCCCCAGCCTTGCGGACCTGGATGCCTTCAGCAAGACCGACCTGCTGGCGGCCGGTAAGTTGGCAGGTGACCCACAAGCCCTGTTGCTGCAGGCCGAGCGGGAGCTGGGCGCCAACCTGGAGCAGTTGAGCCAGTACGCCAAGGGCGTCAACAGCGCCGAGGCCGCGCGCTACCTGCCGCCGCTGCTGGCGGCCTCACAGCACCTGGGCAAGCTGTCCCTGGCTCGCGACAAACTGGTGAGCAGCGGCCGCGCGGAACTGGCGGACGATGTGGAACGCGAAGTCAGCAATATGCGCAGCCAGGCCGACCTGCTGGAACAACTGCCATTACTCGGGGTAAAGGCCAGCGCAGAATCCAACACCGATGACTTTTCGGCCTTGATGGGCCTGGAAAACAGCGCAAAAACCGAAGCCCAGGACACCGGCGTCGAGCTCAAGCGCGAACTCAACGGCCTGCTGGCCCGCTACCCCGCCGAACTCCAGCGCACCCGCACGCAGATCCAGCAGCGTGCCGACCTGGCCGCCGCCACCCACTTGAAAATCGCGGCCGTTCAGCAGGCCATCGCCGGCCTCGAGCCGGTGGTGCGCGCGCAACACGGCAAGATCCAGGGCGAAGTGCGCCTGATGCAAGGGGTGATGATCGGCCTGATTCTGCTGATCGCCCTGTTGATCGACACCCTGCAGCGGCGCCTGGCGCGGGTGCTGACCAACCTGGCCCCCGCCTTGTCGATCTGGGGCGAGGGCAACTTCAGCCAACCGATCACCTTGGGCAAGACCAACCGCGAACTGCGCGACATCGAAGCGTCCCTCAACCGTTTACGCGCCTATCTGGTGGATCTGGTGGGTACCATCCGTGGCAATGCCGAAGAAGTGGCCGGCAGCAGCCGCGCCCTGGCCGAACTGAGCAGTGGCCTGCACGACGGCGCCGAGCGCCAGGCCGGGGATACTGCGCAGATTCGTGATTCCCTGGGCGAACTGGAAGCCACCATCCAGCAAGTCGCCGGTGATGCCAGCCAGGCGGCCGGCGCCAGTCGCAGCGCGGGCCAGGCGGTCGAGCAAGGCCAGCGCGTGATCGGCCTGAGCCTGACCGGCCTGCACGCGCTGGTGGGTGAAGTGCAGCAAAATGCGCAGATGATCGAAAAACTTGCCGAGGAGTCCGCCACCATTGGCGGCGTATTGACCGTGATTCGCTCGATTGCCGACCAGACCAACCTGCTGGCGCTCAACGCCGCCATCGAAGCCGCACGCGCCGGTGAGGCCGGGCGCGGCTTTGCCGTAGTCGCTGACGAAGTGCGCACCCTGGCCCAACGCACCGCTGGCGCCACCGCCGAAATCCAGGGCTTGATCACCGGCCTGCAAACCGCTGCGCACCAATCGGTGCAGGGCATGCGCGCCCAGGTTGAACATGCCGAGGCTACCGCCCAGCAAGCCCAGGCTGCGGATGGCGCGCTGGATGAAATCGTCGGCGCGATCCAGACCATTTCCGACACCGCCGTGCGGATTGCCGATGTAACGGCGCAGCAAAGTGGCGCCGTGAGTGAG
This sequence comes from Pseudomonas sp. 1 R 17, assembly GCF_900067035.1. Lineage (NCBI taxonomy): Bacteria > Pseudomonadati > Pseudomonadota > Gammaproteobacteria > Pseudomonadales > Pseudomonadaceae > Pseudomonas > Pseudomonas sp. 1 R 17. The sequence goes on along the minus strand of NZ_FKLB01000030.1, from coordinate 115,879 downwards.
ATTCGCGACAACAGCGAGCGGATTCATCAGCTCGGCGAGGATAATTTGCTGCGCATCGGCCAGGGCCGCAGCCAGGGTGAGCATTTGCTGGTGCTGGGTGGGCAGCTCAATACGGCTGTGCAGGCGTTCCGTGTCTGACCGGCCCCATGAAGATCCAAAATCAAATGAAGATCAAAATGTGGGAGGGGGCTTGCTCCCTCCCACATTTGATCTCCACGGGATTCAAGGGCGTATTACCCATGACCGGATCCCGACCCCCAGTCACAAATTTTGCGCAATCCTCGCTAATCGTGCCGCCTACTGCATAGAACTGGACAGTCACAAAGGCTTTGCGGCATAGTCGCCGGGTTCTGCCTTGCCCACATCAATAACAAGGAACAGCCGATGGCGACCTTACTGGTTCTTCACGGACCCAACCTGAACCTGCTCGGCACCCGTGAACCGGGCGTCTACGGGGCAGTGACCCTCGATCAGATCAACCTTGACCTGGAACGACGGGCACGTGAAACCGGCCACCATCTGCTCTACCTGCAAAGCAATGCCGAGTATGAATTGATTGATCGCATCCATGCCGCCCGTGGCGAAGGCGTGGACTTTATCCTGATCAATCCCGCCGCTTTTACGCACACAAGCGTTGCATTACGTGACGCGCTGCTGGCGGTGAGCATCCCATTCATCGAAGTGCATTTATCGAACGTGCACAAACGCGAACCTTTCCGCCATCACTCCTACTTCTCCGACGTTGCGGTAGGAGTGATCTGCGGCCTTGGCGCCAGCGGTTACCGACTGGCCCTGGAGGCCGCCCTGGAACAGCTTGAAGAACAGGCCAAGCGCCCCTGACCGACCCTTGGGAGTTGATGATTCATGGATATCCGTAAAGTTAAGAAACTGATCGAACTGCTGGAAGAATCCGGTATCGACGAGCTGGAAATCAAGGAAGGCGAAGAGTCCGTACGGATCAGCCGCCACAGCAAGACCCCGGCCCAACAGTTCTACGCACCACAGATGCAAGCACCGGCACCGGCTGCTGCTCCGGCCGCCGCGCCTGCTGCCGCCGCCGCACCTGCCGCACCGGCAGCCCCTGCGCTGAACGGTTTCGTGGTCAAGTCGCCAATGGTCGGTACGTTCTACCGCACCCCGGCACCGACCTCGCCAGCCTTCGTTGAAGTAGGCAAGACCGTGAAAGTGGGCGACACCATCTGCATCGTTGAAGCGATGAAGATGATGAACCACATCACGGCCGAAAAAGCCGGCGTCATCGAATCCATCCTGGTAGAAAACGGTCAGCCGGTTGAGTACGACCAGCCGCTGTTCACCATCGTTTGAACCGCGGAGCGCCTTCGATGTTGAAACCTGCGAAGAAACTGCAAAAAGTCCTGATCGCCAACCGCGGCGAGATCGCGCTGCGTATCCTGCGCGCCTGTAAGGAAGAGGGCATCAAGACCGTCGCTGTTTACTCGACGGCCGATACCGAATTGATGCACGTGAAACTGGCGGACGAGAGCATCTGCATCGGCCCGCCACTGGCCACGAACTCGTACCTGAAAGTCTCGAACATCATCGCCGCCGCTGAAGTGACCGGCGCTGATGGCATCCACCCGGGCTACGGCTTCCTCGCGGAAAACGCCGATTTCGCCGAACAGGTGGAAAAATCCGGGTTTGCCTTCATCGGCCCGAAAGCCGAAACCATTCGCCTGATGGGCGACAAGGTCTCGGCCAAGGACGCCATGATCGCCGCCGGCGTGCCAACCGTTCCTGGCTCCGACGGCCCACTGCCTGAAGACGAGGAAACCGCACTGCGCATTGGTCGCGAAGTCGGCTACCCGGTGATCATCAAGGCCGCCGGTGGCGGTGGTGGTCGCGGCATGCGCGTGGTGCATAAGGAAGAAGAGCTGATCGAAGCGGCCAAGCAGACTCGCTCCGAAGCGGCTGCCTGGTTCGGCAACCCGATGGTCTACCTGGAGAAGTACCTGACCAACCCACGTCACGTGGAAGTGCAGGTACTGTCCGACGGCCAGGGCCACGCCATCCACCTGGGCGATCGCGATTGCTCGCTGCAACGTCGTCACCAGAAGGTGTTGGAAGAAGCCCCGGCACCGGGCCTGGATGAAAAAGCGCGTCAGGAAGTCCTGGCTCGCTGCGTCAAGGCGTGCATCGACATCAACTACCGTGGCGCCGGTACCTTTGAGTTCCTCTACGAGAACGGCCGTTTCTACTTCATCGAGATGAACACTCGCGTGCAGGTAGAGCATCCGGTGTCGGAGATGGTCACCGGTATCGACATCGTCAAGGAGATGCTCAGCATCGCCGCCGGCAACGTGCTGTCCTTCACCCAGGACGACGTGAAGATCCACGGTCACTCCCTGGAGTGCCGGATCAACGCCGAAGACCCGAAGACCTTTATCCCAAGCCCTGGCCTGGTCAAGCATTTCCACGCGCCCGGCGGCAACGGCGTACGTGTGGATTCGCACCTGTACAGCGGCTACAAGGTTCCGTCCAACTACGACTCGCTGATCGGCAAGCTGATCACCTGGGGCGCGACCCGCGACGAGGCCATGGCCCGTATGCGCAATGCCCTGGACGAAATCGTGGTCGACGGCATCAAGACCAACATCCCGCTGCACCGGGACCTGGTTCGTGATGAAGGCTTCTGCGAAGGTGGTGTGAACATTCACTACCTGGAACACAAGCTGGCCAACCAGTAAGTGTTCCACCCAACAAAGCCGCCTTCGGGCGGCTTTGTTGTTTCTGCACACCGCCCCTCCCACATTTGGTCCGCATTCACTCAGTAATGTCGTCTTATGCTGTTCGCTCGCGTAAACTTGCGCGCTTTCGCAGCCTACCCCGCTGCACACTCATTTTTATTCAAAGGTGCCCGCCATGCCTTGGCTGCAAGTCCGTCTCGCCATCAGCCCAGAACAAGCCGAAACCTACGAAGACGCTTTCCTCGAAGTGGGCGCCGTCTCGGTCACCTTCATGGACGCCGAAGACCAGCCGATCTTCGAACCCGAGCTGAATACCACCCCGCTGTGGTCCCACACCCATCTGCTGGCCCTGTTCGAAGACGGCACCGATGCCGCCGCCGTACTGGCCCATATGGAATTGCTCACCGGCAGCCCGTTGCCCGAGCATCACAGCGAAATCATCGAAGACCAGGACTGGGAACGCAGCTGGATGGACAACTTCCAGCCGATGCGCTTCGGCCAACGCCTGTGGATCGTGCCGAGCTGGCATGCCGCCCCGGAGCCGAACGCGGTCAACCTGCTGCTGGATCCGGGCCTCGCATTCGGTACTGGCACCCACCCCACCACCGCGCTGTGCCTGGAGTGGCTGGACGGCCAGGACCTGACGGACAGCCACGTGCTGGATTTCGGCTGCGGCTCGGGGATCCTGGCGATTGCCGCCCTGTTGCTGGGCGCCAAGGAAGCCGTGGGCACCGACATCGACGTGCAGGCCCTGGAAGCGTCCCGCGATAACGCCGGGCGCAACAACATTCCTGAAGGCAAATTCCCGCTCTACCTGCCGCAGGATTTGCCCCAGGTGCAGGCCGACGTGCTGGTCGCCAATATCCTCGCCGGCCCGCTGGTGTCCCTGGCGCCACAACTGTCGAGCCTGGTCAAGCCGGGCGGGCGCCTGGCGCTGTCGGGCATCCTCGCCGAGCAGGGCGAAGATGTCGCCGCCGCCTACGCCAAGGATTTCGAGCTGGATCCGATCGCTAACCGTGATGGCTGGGTACGCATCAGCGGGCGTCGGCGCTAGAATGAGCGCTTGCCTGAATCGGATGGCCGCATGACCGACAGTTTCGTCACCCAGTGCCCGCATTGCCAAACCCGCTTTCGCGTCAACCACGCCCAATTGAGCGTGGCTCGCGGCGTGGTTCGCTGCGGCTCGTGCCTGCAAGTCTTCAACGCTGCCCGCCAGCTGCTGGAGCAGCGCGCCCAGGCGCCTGCGCCGGAGCAACCGGCCACGATCGAGCCCGCGCGCGAAGCCGCGCCTGAGCCGCAGCGGGCAATCAGCCAGAAGCAGTGGAGCGCCGAAGAGCTGGACCTGGACAACCTGGATCTGGACAAGGAACTGGCCAAGCTGGAACGCCGCGAGATTCAGCACACGCTGCCCGTGGGCGCGGAACGCCGCCAGCCCGGTGCCGACCGTCGGCAGAAAGAAGACGCTCTCAGCGCCAGCCGCGAAACCGTCAAGGCCGAAGAAGAAAAATGGGCCGCCAGCCTGTTCAGCGAACCGCCTGGAGAACGCGCCAACGCTTCCGAAGACGAACCTGAACCGGCCAAAGCCCCTGCGACCAGGCAACGCACCGAGCCCTCCATGTCGTTGCACCTCGACGATGAGCCTGCGCTGCGCTCAACCCCGGAAGATGAACACTCCGACCCGCCGTTCACGCCCCTGACAGCGGCAGCGGATGAAGCGGAGCCCGAAGAGCGTGTGCAATCCCATCGCAAGCGCCCACGCCCCGAGGCCGGCGTCCATGACGACCTGCTCCAGGACCTGGAAGACGACCCTCTGCACCTGTACGCGCAAAAACGCCCGCAGGGCCTGGGCCGTCGCCTGATCTGGATACTGCTGGTACTGATCGCCGCCGCCGGCCTGGCTGCGCAGTACATTGCCTATCAGTTCGACGATCTGGCCCGCCAGGACGCTTACCGCCCGTGGTTCCAGCAACTGTGCCCCACACTGGGCTGCACGGTGCCGTCGCGGGTCGATATCGCCCATATCAAGAGCAGTAACCTGGTGGTACGCAGCCACCCGGAGTTCGCCGGGGCGCTGGTGGTGGATGCGATCATCTATAACCGCGCGACGTTCTCCCAGCCCTTTCCGCTGCTGGAACTGCGTTTCGCCGACCTCAACGGCAACCTGATTGCCAGTCGTCGCTTCAAGCCCGCCGAATACCTGAGCGGCGAGTTGGCCGGGGTGAGCGAAATGCCATCACAAACCCCGATCCATATCTCCCTGGATATCCTCGATCCGGGCAATAAAGCCGTGAATTACAGCCTGAGCTTCCACTCGCCCGAGTGAATCGGCCTACGCACCGTCGCTTGACGGTGGAGTATTGACTGGGCCCCGCCCATCCAAACCGGCGGCGATAAAGAAATAACTGTTCAGATTTTATCCAATTCAGCCTTTATCCAGTCATCGAGAGCGGGTATCATGCCAACCCTTTTTCGAACTCTAATGATCCGGCCCCACAACAGGGAAGTCCTATGTCGGCGGTACGCATCGGCCCATATACATTGCAGAATGGCTTGATTCTCGCCCCGATGGCGGGCGTCACCGACCAGCCCTTTCGTCAGCTGTGCAAGCGTTTGGGCGCGGGTCTAGTAGTCTCGGAAATGGTCACCAGCGACATGAGCTTGTGGAACACCCGCAAATCGCGGATGCGCATGATCCACGAAGGTGATCCCGAGCCCCGCTCGGTCCAGATCGCCGGGGGTGATGCGCAGATGCTGGCGGATGCGGCCCGGGCCAACGTGGCGTTGGGCGCACAGATCATCGATATCAACATGGGCTGCCCGGCCAAGAAGGTCTGCAACAAGGCCGCCGGTTCCGCGCTGTTGAAAGATGAGCAGTTGGTTGCCGAGATCCTGCAGGCCGTTGTTGCCGCAGTGGATGTGCCGGTGACCCTGAAGATTCGTACCGGTTGGGACCGGGACAACAAGAACGGCCTGACGGTGGCGAAGATCGCCGAACAGGCAGGCATTACAGCGCTGGCGGTGCATGGTCGCACCCGCGCCGACCTTTACACCGGTGAAGCCGAGTACGACACCATCGCCGCGATCAAGCAGGCGGTGTCGATGCCGGTATTTGCCAATGGCGACATCGACTCGGCCGAAAAAGCCCGGCGCGTGCTGCACGCCACCGGTGCCGATGGTGTGTTGATTGGCCGGGCCGCCCAGGGGCGGCCGTGGATTTTTCGTGAGGTCGAGCATTTCCTGCGTACGGGTGAAGTCCTGCCGGCGCCGGAACTGGTCGAGGTGGAACGTATTCTGCTAGAGCATCTGGCTGCACTTCACACCTTCTATGGAGAGGTGATGGGCGTGCGTATTGCTCGCAAGCATGTGGGTTGGTATCTCGCAACCCTGCCGGGCGCCAGGGAGTTTCGCGCCGGCTTCAATCGTTTGGATGAAACGCAAGCACAGGTCACCGCCGTTCGTGAGTTTTTTGCCGAACGAGACAAGAGCCTGAGAGCAGGGGACGGAGAATGGGTGGCCGCATGACGATGATGACCGAGACTTTAGTGAGTGGAACAACACCCGTGAGCGACAACGTCAATTTGAAACAGCACCTCAACACGCCGAGCGAAGAAGGCCAGACCCTTCGCGGGAGTGTCGAGAAGGCGCTGCATAATTATTTCGCCCACCTTGAGGGCGCTTCCGTCACGGACGTGTACAACCTGGTGCTCTCCGAAGTCGAGGCGCCCCTGCTCGAAAGCGTGATGAACTACGTCAAGGGCAACCAGACCAAAGCCAGTGAGCTGCTGGGCCTCAACCGTGGCACCTTGCGCAAAAAGCTCAAGCAATACGATTTGCTGTAAGCATTCAATCAAACCAGAAAGGCGCCCGCGTAAAACCGGTCGCCTTTTTTGCTGACTCCTTTGCTTTTGATGGAAATTGAAATGACCGACCAGACTACCCGCCTGCCGATCCGCCGCGCCTTGATCAGTGTCTCCGACAAGACCGGGATCCTCGAATTTGCCCGGGAGCTGGAAGCCCTGGGCGTGGAAATCCTCTCCACGGGCGGGACCTTCAAGCTGCTGCAGGACAACGGCGTGGCCGCAGTGGAAGTGGCGGACTACACCGGCTTCGCAGAAATGATGGACGGTCGCGTCAAGACCCTGCACCCGAAAATCCACGGCGGCATCCTCGGCCGTCGCGGCATCGACGACGCCATCATGGCCGAGCACGGCATCAAGCCGATCGACCTGGTGGCCGTCAACCTCTACCCGTTCGAAGCCACCATCAACAAGCCAGGCTGCGACCTGCCGACCGCCATCGAAAACATCGATATCGGCGGCCCGACCATGGTTCGCTCGGCGGCCAAGAACCATAAAGACGTGGCCATCGTGGTCAACGCCGGCGACTACGCCCACGTGCTGGAAAGCCTGAAAGCCGGCGGCCTGAGCTACGCCCAGCGTTTCGACCTGATGCTCAAGGCGTTCGAACACACCGCCGCCTATGACGGCATGATCGCCAACTACATGGGCACCGTGAACCAGGCCGCCGAAACCCTGAGCACAGAAGGCCGCAGCCAGTTCCCGCGCACCTTCAACAGCCAGTTCATCAAGGCCCAGGAAATGCGCTACGGCGAGAACCCGCACCAGAGCGCGGCGTTCTACGTGGAAGCCAAGCCTGCCGAAGTGGGCATCGCCACTGCGACCCAACTGCAAGGCAAAGAACTGTCCTACAACAACGTGGCCGACACCGACGCCGCGCTGGAATGCGTGAAGAGCTTCGTCAAGCCGGCCTGCGTGATCGTCAAGCACGCCAACCCGTGCGGCGTGGCCGTGAGCCCGGACGCTGAGGGCGGCATCCGCCAGGCGTACGAACTGGCCTACGCCACCGACACCGAATCGGCCTTCGGCGGCATCATCGCCTTCAACCGTGAACTGGATGCAGAGACGGCCAAGGCCATCGTCGAGCGTCAATTCGTCGAAGTGATCATCGCCCCTTCCGTGAGCGAAGAAGCCCGCGCCATCGTGGCCGCCAAAGCCAATGTGCGCCTGCTGGCCTGCGGCGAGTGGTCGGCTGAACGTGCCGCTGCCTGGGACTACAAGCGCGTCAACGGCGGCCTGCTGGTACAGAGCCGCGACATCGGCATGATCGGCAGCGCAGACCTCAAGGTAGTGACCAAGCGCGCCCCGACCGAGCAAGAGATCAACGACCTGATCTTCGCCTGGAAAGTGGCCAAGTACGTTAAATCCAACGCCATCGTCTACGCCAAGAACCGCCAGACCATCGGTGTCGGCGCTGGCCAGATGAGCCGCGTGAATTCGGCGCGTATCGCCGCGATCAAGGCCGAGCATGCCGGTTTGCAGGTGGCCGGCTCGGTGATGGCGTCGGATGCATTCTTCCCGTTCCGTGATGGCCTGGACAACGCCGCGAAAGCCGGCGTGACTGCCGTGATCCAACCGGGTGGCTCGATGCGTGATGCCGAGGTGATCGCCGCTGCTGATGAAGCCGGCATTGCCATGGTCTTCACCGGCATGCGCCACTTCCGTCACTGATCCAAATGTGGGAGGGGCTTTTTGTGGTGAGCGGGCTTGCCCCGCGCTGAGCTGCGCAGCAGCCCCACTGGATCTCCAGTGAACACAGCGGGGGGCAAGCCCCCTCACCACAAAAAGCCCCTCCCACATTTAAAAGCGCTCCAGCGGCGCCTACAGAATTTGAGGTTTTTGAAATGAATGTTTTGATCATTGGCAGCGGTGGCCGTGAACACGCCCTGGCCTGGAAAGTTGCCCAGGACCCACGGGTCCAGAAAGTCTTCGTCGCCCCCGGCAATGCCGGTACCGCCATCGAAGCCAAGTGCGAAAACGTCGCCATCGACGTACTGGCCCTTGAGCAACTGGCCGACTTCGCCGAGAAAAACGTCTCCCTGACCATCGTCGGTCCGGAAGTGCCATTGGTTGCCGGTGTCGTAGACCTGTTCCGCAGCCGCGGCCTGGATTGCTTCGGCCCAACCGCCGGCGCCGCCCAGCTGGAAGGCTCGAAAGCCTTCACCAAGGATTTCCTGGCGCGCCACAAGATCCCGACGGCCGACTACCAGAACTTCACCGAGATCGAGCCCGCCCTGGCCTACCTGCGTGAAAAAGGTGCGCCGATCGTGATCAAGGCCGACGGCCTGGCCGCCGGTAAAGGCGTGATCGTCGCCATGACCCTGCAGGAAGCCGAAGACGCCGTGCGTGACATGCTCGCCGGTAACGCCTTTGGTGACGCGGGTTCGCGCGTCGTCATCGAGGAATTCCTCGACGGCGAAGAAGCCAGCTTTATCGTGATGGTCGACGGCAAGAACGTGCTGCCGATGGCCACCAGCCAGGACCACAAACGCGTCGGCGACGCCGACACTGGCCCGAACACGGGCGGCATGGGTGCCTACTCCCCTGCCCCGGTGGTGACCGCCGACGTGCACCAGCGCGTGATGGACCTGGTGATCTGGCCGACCGTGCGCGGCATGGCCGATGAAGGCAATGTGTACACCGGCTTCCTCTACGCCGGACTGATGATCGACAAAGCCGGTAACCCGAAAGTCATCGAGTTCAACTGCCGCTTCGGCGACCCGGAAACCCAGCCGGTGATGCTGCGCCTGCAATCGAGCCTGGTGCTGCTGGTGGAAGCCGCGCTGGCCCAGGCCCTGGACAAGGTTGAAGCGCAGTGGGATCCACGTCCGAGCGTCGGCATTGTGCTGGCCGCCGGTGGCTACCCGGCCGACTACGCCAAGGGCGATGTGATTGAAGGCCTGGACGCGGCGGCCACCTTGGAAGGCAAGGTGTTCCATGCGGGCACCGCGCTCAAGGACGGCAAGGTCGTGACCGCCGGAGGCCGTGTGCTGTGCGCCACCGCCATGGGTGCCAGCGTCGACGCCGCACAGCAACAGGCGTACAAGCTGGCCGCAAAAATCGACTGGCAAGGCTGCTTCTACCGCACGGACATCGGCTACCGCGCCATTGCCCGTGAACGTGGCGAAAGCCAGTAACGCTAGCTATCCGTTCGGTTAGGCAAGGGCTTCTGGCCCTTGCCGTATACAGGCCTCCCCGCGCATAGTTAACCGTGCATCAACCTACGAAGGGATTTCGCCGTGCGCTGGCTCAGGATCGCCATAGGTTTTACTGTCAGTCTGCTGACGCTGCTCTGCCTGTTCCCGGCCCAGGCCGCCGCGCAAGGCAGTGGCTGGGCAGTATTGCTTGATGAACAGGCCGACCTGCAGCTGAGCGACATCCGTTCCTCGCGCTACACCAATCAATTCAGCCCCATCGAACTGGACCGCATTACCGCCGCGGAACCGGACGGTGCGTTGTGGGTACGTTTCAAGCTGCAACCCGGCAAGCACGAGCAGGTGCTGCGGGTATTCGCCCCGGACCTGGCGCACCTGAGCCTCTATGTGCTGGACGGCGACACCCTGATCGAGCAACAAAGCAGCGGTAACCGCCAGCCCCAGGCGGAACGCCCGCTGCCCAGCAACGACTTCATGCTGCCGATGCCCCAGAGCCAACAGACCCTCGACGTCTACCTGCGCCTGGTTTCCGAGCACGAACTGCGCCCCTATATCACCCTGGAACCGGCCGTGCTGGCCGCCGCCGACCAGACCCAGACATTGATCTACGGCCTGCTGTTCGGCTGCCTGCTGATGCTGATCCTGCACAACCTCACGCGCTTCGCTTACCACCGCTCGCGCAGCAGCCTGTGGCTGGCGGCCTGCGAACTGCTGCTGATGCTCAGCCTGGCGCTGCTGCTCAACCTGGTAGGCCCATGGCTGCCGAACTGGCACGCGGTCCAGACCCCGGGCGCCTACCTGGCCCTGCTGCTGACAGCGCCCTGCGGGCTGATGTTTGCCTATCGCTTCTTCATGCCCCTGGGTCCGCACCCGCTGAACAAGCTGTTGATGGCCGACATCCTGTTTATCGTGCTGTGCGGCCTGCTACTGTTGTTCGTCAGTACCCTGCCGCTGAACATCATCACCTACGCGCTGGTGGCCCTGGCGGGCCTGAGCATGCTGTTTGTCTCGGCGTATCACTGGCAGAAAGGCTATCGCCCGGCGCGCTTGTTCGTGGCGGGCATGGTGGTGTTCAACATCGGCACGCTGATCATTCTCCCGGCGTTGCTGGGGCTGACGATGGTGTCGCCCCAGGGGTTGATCGTCACATTGCTGGCCTTCATCTGCCTGAGCGGCCTGTTGATGAGCCTGGCCCTGGGCGAGCGCCAGCGCGCGATTGTCGAGGCCCGCTTCAGCCTCAGCCGCGACCTGGCCGCCAGCAATGCCGAGATCGCCGCCAAGGCCGAATTCCTGGCCAAGATCAGCCACGAAATCCGCACCCCCATGAACGGCGTGCTGGGCATGACCGAACTGCTGCTGGGCACGCCACTGTCGGTGAAACAGCGTGACTACGTGCAAACCATCCACAGCGCCGGTAACGAGCTGCTGACATTGATCAACGAGATCCTCGACATCTCCAAGCTCGAATCCGGGCAGATCGAGCTGGATGACGTGCAATTCGACCTCAATGCGCTGATCGAAGACTGCCTGAGCATCTTCCGCGCCAAGGCCGAGCAGCAGAACGTCGAGTTGATCAGCTTCATCCAGCCACAGGTGCCCCGCGTCATCAGCGGCGATCCGACCCGCCTGCGCCAGGCGCTGTTGAGCCTGCTGGAAAACGCCCTGCACAAAACCGACGAAGGCGAAGTGCTGATCGTCGTCGCCCTGGATGACCGCAGCACCAAGCCGCGCCTGCGCATTGCCGTGCAGGACAGCGGCCTGCCAATGGAAGCCGCTGAACGCGAGGCCCTGCTGCACAGCGAACTGCACAGCAAGAACTTCCTCTCGGCCACCCGCTTGAGCGGCCACCTGGGCCTGGTGATCGCGCGCCAGCTGATCCTGTTGATGAACGGTGAGTTCGGCATCAAGAGCGGCAGCCATCAGGGCAGCACGTTATGGCTGACCCTGCCGCTGGACCCGGAACGCCTGGAACACCCCACCTCCGACCTCGACGGCCCGCTCAAAGGCGCGCGCGTGCTGGTGGTGGACGACAACGATACGTGCCGCAAAGTGTTGGTGCAGCAATGCTCGGCCTGGGGCCTGAATGTCAGCGCCGTGCCGTCGGGTAAAGAGGCCTTGGCCTTGCTGCGCACCAAGGCGCACCTGCGCGATTACTTCGATGTGGTGCTGCTGGACCAGAACATGCCCGGCATGACCGGCATGCAACTGGCGGCGAAGATCAAGGAAGACCCGAGCCTGAATCACGACATCCTGCTGATCATGCTCACCGGCATCAGCAATGCGCCGAGCAAGATCATCGCGCGTAACTGCGGGATCAAGCGCATCCTCGCCAAGCCGGTTGCCGGTTACACCCTCAAGACCACCCTGGCCGACGAGTTGACCCAACGCAGCAAAGGTGGCGTGCAGCCCCGTCCGCCCCTCAGCGTCCCGGCGGCGGTGACCGTGCCCAGCGACTTCAGGATCCTGGTGGCCGAAGACAACAGCATCTCCACCAAAGTGATTCGCGGCATGCTCGGCAAGCTCAACCTCGACCCGGATACCGCCAGCAACGGTGAGGAAGCCCTCGAGGCGATGAAGGCCCAGCGTTATGACCTGGTGTTGATGGACTGTGAGATGCCGGTTCTCGATGGTTTCTCGGCTACCCAGCAACTGCGGGCGTGGGAAGTCAGCCACCAGCGCATTCGCACACCCGTGGTAGCGCTCACGGCGCATATCCTCTCGGAGCACAAAGAACGCGCACGCCAGGCGGGGATGGACGGGCACATGGCCAAGCCGGTGGAGTTATCACAATTGCGTGAGCTGGTGGAGTTCTGGGTGGCGCAGCGTCAACAACGGCCTGAACACGCCCCGTCCTGACTTTAAATGCAATTCCAATGTGGGTGGGGGCTTGCTTCAGTCAAGAGCGAACACTGTAACTGACTGGCATTAGGGCGAGCCCCCTCCCACATTTGATCTCTGGCGCCTGATAGACTCTCCACACTTTCCCCGCCTGCGAGCCCCCCCATGCTCCACGTGTTATTCAGCGTTTACCTGAAGATGCTGGTGCTCTACAGCCCGTTCTTCGTGCTGTCCTGCTTTATCAGCCTGACCCGTGGTTATTCGAGCAAAGAGCGGCGGCGCCTGGCCTGGAAAGTAGCGCTGGCGACCCTGGTGTCGAGCGTGTTGCTCTACCTGTTCGGCCGGGTGATCTTCAGCGTGTTCGGCATCACCGTGGATGCCTTTCGCATCGGCGCCGGCAGTGTGCTGTTTATCTCCGCCCTGGGCATGGCCCAGGGCAAGTCGGCCGTGCAGACCGACAATGTGCAGCAGGACGTGACCATCGTGCCGCTGACCATTCCCCTCACGGTCGGCCCCGGCACCATCGGTGCGCTGTTGGTCATGGGCGTCAGCCAACCGCACTGGGATGACAAGATCACGGCCATCCTCAGCATCGCCCTGGCCAGCCTCACGGTCGGTGTGGTGCTGTACCTGTCCAACCGTATCGAACGGATTCTCGGTGACCAGGGCCTGCAGATTGTCAGTCGGTTGATGGGATTGTTCGTGTGTGCCCTCGCCGCGCAAATCATCTTTACCGGGGTGCGCGGCTACCTGGTGCCTTAGATCCGGTATTTGGCAATCGCCGACTGCACCTTGTCGCCCGCGCTCTCGCGCATCAGTTGGAGGGTTTTTTCGTTGACCATCGAGGTATTCAGCACCAGGCAGGTCTGCCCGCTGAAGGCCTCGAACGAGGAACTGTCCCACTCCAGAAACGGCAGCCCAACCTGTTTGTTCACGCCTTGGGTACTGTACGTCACCAGCACCATCATCAATTCGCCGTCGGTTTCGGCGCAGGATGCCAGGCCGAAATCACCGCCCTGGTGCACCGTACTGTTGCGCTTGAACAGTTCGAAAGAACTCGGTTGCTGCTTCAGTGCCTCCAGCGCATCGGCCGCCAGTTTCGGCAGCGCCGTAACCAGCGGTCCCGAAACCGACACCCCCGCCAGTATCGCGGTGATGATATTCAACGCCGCCAGTTGCACGGTCAGGCCCTTGCCCGACTGTGAGACCCGCTCGAAACTGCTGCGCACCGGTAGCCAGCCCAGGCTGATCATCACCTTGATAAATTCGTCGTACCAGGCCTCGGTACCTCGCTGGATTTTCAATACATCGCTGACGTAGCCGCTGGCCAGCAGATAGCTTTTGCGGATGTATTCCCGGTTCAACCCGGACAGCCCCTCGGCAAACGAAATCACGCTGTTGTTGACTACCGCCGCGTTGCAGTCGTCCTCCGTGTCGAGCGGCAATGAGGGCTGCGCACCTCGCGCCCTCGGCAATGTGTAGCGCGCAATCAACTTGCGCCGTTTTGTGTTGTTGATCCTTCTGTGATGTCGCTCCATTTCAGTTCTCCACAAACACCCCGGCTCGGGGCTTGTGTCCACACTAGTCCAGTCAGCGGCGGCTCTTCCATGCCACAAACATCGCTTGCCGGCACGCGGCAAAAAACGCTGCCCAGCAATGACAGGGCGCCCCTCGGGGCCTTCCGGCTTTCGTCACTCAAAAAAGAAAAAGCCCCGAGCAACAGCAGGTGATCACCCATTGTCATTCGGAGCTTTCGTGCAGCCACCCAAGCGTTTTCAGGAGGCAGGCTTTGCACCGTACCAGCGCGGCGTGTACACCCATTCACCGCCATCGGCGCGAGGGAATGTGCAGGTAGTGGATGAGCCGACCAGCACCATGGTGCGCATGTCCACCTGGTCTGGCGTGAGTTGCCCGAGGGTGGTGACGCGCAGGGTCTGGCCGGGGCGACCGATATCGCGACCCAGCACTACCGGGGTCTCAGGCGTGCGGTGTTGCGCGACTATTTCCAGGGCGCGCCCCAGCTGCCAAGGCCGCGAACGCGAAATCGGGTTGTAGAACGCCAGGGCCAGGTCGGCCTGGGACGCGAGGTCCAGGCGCTTTTCGATGATCGACCAGGGCTTGAGGTTGTCCGACAGCGACATCACGCAAAAGTCGTGGCCCAACGGCGCGCCGGCCTGGGCCGCGGTGGCCAGGGAGGCCGAAACCCCCGGCAGGATTTCCAGGTCGACCTGATGCCACGCCGGATCGCCGGACTCGTGCAACGCCTCGATCACCGCCGCCGCCATGGCGAAGACGCCCGGGTCGCCGGACGACACCACCACCACCGAACGCCCCTGGGCGGCCAGCTCGAAGGCGTGGCGGGCGCGCTGCATCTCTTCGCGGTTATCGGTGCAATGCTGTACCTGATCGTCACGGAACGGCCCGGCCATGCGCACATAGGTTTCATAGCCCAGCACATCGGTGCAGCGCGCCAGTTCGGCCTTGACCGCCGGCACCATCAGCTCGGCGGCGCCAGGGCCCAGGCCAATCACGGCAAGGCGGCCACGGCGGCGGCCGACCTGGGCCAGGTCCAGCGGTTGATCAGCCACCTCGATGACAATATCGGCAGCCTGGGTAACGCCGCCAAAGCGCAGCGGCACGCCCAACGCCGACGCGGCTTCGTGCAACGACGGGTCAGCCATCTGCGTATCGCTGGCCAACAGGCACGCCAGGGATTGCACGGCAATGCCCGCCTCGTGCAAGGCCGCGCGCACACGCTCGGCCAACTGCGTACCCGGCTTGCAGGTCACGCACACCGTCTTTGGATAGATCAGCAACTCGTTGGCGGAAGGCACACGCTCGGCACTGCCCACGCGAATGGCTAGATGCGCTTGCTGGTCCTGGGGCAAATTCGCCTGGTCCAACCACGGCGCCGCGCCTTCGATGCGCACGCTTTCGCCGGCCAGCAGGTCGGACACGAAGCGCTTGCCCAGCTCCAGGTCCGCCAGCTCATAACCCGCAGGCGGGTTGAGCAGGCAGGTGCCGAAACGCAACTCGCCACTGGTGGTGATCGCCGCAGTGACACCCAGCGCCGCCGCGATGTCCCGTGCCATGACGTTCACCCCGCCAAGACCACCGAGCAACGGCACCACGGCGCTGCCATCTTCCGCCACGGCCAGCACGGCGGGTTCTTCGCCTTTCTCCAGCAGCAGCGGCGCCAGGGTGCGGATCACGATGCCGGCGGCACACAGGGCGATCAGCGGCGTGCCCTGCTGGTAGAGCTGACGCAGGGTCGCGCCGAATTCGCCGTAAGGCTGGTCCGCCCCCTCAACCCGCCCGGCCAGGCCGTGGATCAGTGCCCCAGGGTAAACCTGCTGGATCCTGCGCGCGGTGGCCAGGCTGCCCTGGCCCAGAATGACAATCGCCGGGTTCATCAACCTTGCCACCTTTCACCCGGCACGATGATCAGCGAGAAGTACGGCGAAGACATCGGCTCCACCTGGTCCAGCGCCACGATTTTCTGGTTGGCCATGGTCGCGCGCTCCACATACAGCGCGCGCTCGGCCAGGCCAAGCTCTTCGAGTACCTGGCGCACCTTGGGGAAGTTGCGCCCCAGCTTCATGATCACCGCCGCGTCGGCATCCGCCAGGCGGCGCTTGAGGTCTTCGTGGGGCAATACGCCCGACAGCACCGACAGGCTCTGGTTGCGATACACCAACGGCGCGCCCAGCACCGAGGCGCCGCCAAGCATCGAGCACACACCGGGGATAACCTGGGCTTCGTAGCGCTCGGCCAAGCGGTCATGCAAATACATATAGGAGCCGTAGAAGAACGGATCGCCTTCACAGATCACCGCCACGTCGCGACCGGCGTCCAGGTGCACGGCCACCTCGACACTGGCGGTGTCGTAGAAGTCGCTGATCACTTGTTCATAGGACAACGGCGCCGGCAGCGCTTCGGTGGTTACCGGGTACACCAGCGGCATCAGGGTTTGTTGCGGCACCAGGTGGTCTTCGATGATGCCGAAGGCGTTACCCTTCTTGCCCTTGGCCACGAAATAGGCCACCACCGGCGATTCGCGCAGCAGGCGCAGGGCCTTGAGGGTAATCAGTTCCGGGTCGCCGGGGCCGACGCCCAGGCCGATCAAACGTCCGCGTGCCGGCATTATTCGACCTCCGTGGCGAGCGCATTCACCGCCGCCGCGGCCATGGCACTGCCGCCCAGGCGGCCCTGCATGATCACGAACGGTACGCCACGGCTGTCCGCCGCCAGCATCGCCTTGGATTCGGCAGCGCCGACAAAGCCGACCGGGAAGCCGAGGATCAACGCCGGTTTCGGTGCCCCCGCGTCAAGCATTTCCAGCAGGTAGAACAACGCGGTCGGCGCGTTGCCGATTACCACCACGCTACCTTCCAGGTGCGGACGCCACAGCTCCAGGGCCGCAGCGGAGCGGGTATTGCCCAGCTCCCGCGCCAACTCCGGCACGCTGTCGTCGCGCAGGGTGCAGATCACCGGGTTGTTGGCGGGCAGGCGCGCACGGGTCACGCCTTCGGAGACCATCCGCGCATCACACAGAATCGGCGCGCCAGCGGCCAGCGCATCGCGCCCGGCCTTACCCGCACCTTCGGAGAACTGCAGGCCGTCGATGGCCTCGACCATGCCGCAGGCATGGATCACCCGCACCGCGAGTTTCTCCAGGTCGGCCGGGATACGCTCCAACTTGGCTTCCGCGCGAATAATGGCGAAGGAGTTGCGATAGATCTCCTGACCGTCGCGGATGTAATCAATCATCGGTGTTGCTCCGTGGGTGAGCGCGCAGCAAGGCGCCCGCCGCTTCAATGGAAAGGGTGCGTGCGCGCAGCCGGCCGAAACCGGGGTGGGCTGCATCGCGAAAATACAGGTCGTAGTGGCCGGGGCTCACCGCCAGCAAGGTGACCGGCGCGATATGTGCGGCGGCGCAGGAACGTGGGCAGCCGGACAGGTGCACGTCATGGCCGGGATGCAGCGCGGCCAAGTGCACGGCGTCGGCCTTGGTGGCGGCGAGGGCTTTGGCGCAGCCGCTGGAACCGGTGCAGGCGATCACGCGGGCCAAGGGTTGGTCGACGGTGCAGAGGAAGCCCAGTTGCGCCAGGCGTTGGGTCACGGCGTGAGGTTTTTCGACGTTGGGCAGTAACACACCTTGCCAGGGGGTGAAGCGCAAGGTGCCGTCGCCATATTCGCTGGCGAGCTGCGCCACGCCTGTGAGCATCGTCGAATCCAGGCGCCCCAAGGGTGCGATGGCCGCGACGTAGAATTGATTGCTTTGAGCCTGTGGATAACTCCCGAGGTGCAGCAAAGCGCCGCTGGGCGGGCGTTTGAAGCCATCGGCCGGCAGCAGCGGCAGGCTGAGGCGGCTCAACAACTTATCCACAGCCAGGTGGCGCATGCGGGTTTGCTCGGGGGTGGCGAGGTCAAGAAACGCCTCCAGCACTGCCACCACCAACCCATGACCCTGTTCCAACGGCACGGCGGCCAACGGTGCATCCAATCCTGGACAACCTGCCAGGCCGAACGCGAGGAGTGTCTCGCCATTGCGTACGAACGCCGACAGCCACAGATCATGATGATGCTCGAGCATCGCCAGGGCCTCACCGCCATCCAGTTGCACGGCGAACTTGGCCGACAGCTCATGGAAACGCGGACGGTTTTGCAGGGTGGCGAGGATCTGCTCGGCCAGCGGCCGGGTGTCGAACAGCATCTGCGGGTCGATACCGGCGCTGGGGCTGAGCATCAGGTTGCGCACGTCATCGCCAGCGGCGTTACTCGGGCCCAGATCGGCGGCCAGCAGCATGGCGATCAAGGCGTCTTGCTCGGCACCGATCCCACGTATCTGCAGGTTGGCGCGGTTGGTCGCCTCGATCACCCCGCCCGCATAGGCCTGGGCCGCGTCCGCCACGGCACGGGCCTGGGCGGCGCTGATCGAGCCACCGGCCAGTTTGATCCGGCAGATGCCGCCATCCAACGCCTGGACGATACGCAGCAACCCCGGACAAGCCGAGGGGCGCAAGGTATTCACAGCGGGCGTTGGGTTCACGGGGCTACCGGTTGACGGGTAAAGGCGCGGTATTATGCCTGCTTTGTCCGGCGGCATGAAAAGCCTGCCCGTCGGATGTCGCTCAAGGAATTGATATGTCGCCCTGGCTGACGGTTGTAGGCATCGGTGAAGACGGCTTCAAGGGGCTGGGCAGGAATGCCCGGCATGCCCTGTTGCGCGCTTCGCGGATTATAGGTGGCCAGCGCCAGTTGGACCTGTTGCCGGTGTGTATTCGCGGTGAGCGCCAGGTGTGGCCGAGCCCGTTCTCCCTGGAACCGGTACTGGCGCGGCGTGACGAGCCTGTGTGCGTGCTGGCCAGTGGTGACCCGATGTTTTATGGCGTGGGGGCCAGCCTGGCGCGACAGGTGGCGGCTGAAGAACTGCTGGTTTTACCGGCGCCGTCGTCGGTGTCGTTGGCGGCGGCGCGGCTGGGCTGGCCGTTGCAGGAGGTGGTGACGCTGTCCGTAGTGGCACGGCCAGTGGCGGCGATCAATGCGCATCTGGCCACAGGTGTGCGTTTATTGGTACTGAGTAATGACGGCGGCAGTCCCGCGTTGATTGCTTCGTTGTTGGCTGAATCCGGGTTCGGGCCCAGCCGATTGACAGTATTTGAACACCTGGGCAGCGCGAATGAGCGGCGCATCGACGGTTTGGCTGAGGATTGGCAGCACGCCTGTGTCGCCGATTTGAACCTGGTCGCCATCGACTGCGTGGCCTCCAGCGACACACCACGTCTGTCGCGCCTCGCAGGCTTGCCCGATTCCGCCTTCCAGCACGACGGCCAACTGACCAAACGCGATGTGCGCGCCATGACCCTCGCCCGCCTCGCCCCGATGCCCGGCGAACTGCTGTGGGACGTGGGTGCGGGCAGCGGCTCCATCGGTATCGAATGGATGCGCGCCCATCCGAGCTGCCGCGCATTGGCGATTGAAGCAGACGAAGGCCGCCAGAGCCTTATTGAACACAATCGCGACGCCCTCGGCGTGCCCGGTTTGCAGTTGATTCGTGGCAAAGCCCCGGAAGCGTTGCACGGCCTTACAACTCCCGACGCCATCTTCATCGGCGGCGGCGTCACCCGCGACGGTGTGCTCGACACCTGTTGGCAACACCTGCGCCCCGGCGGTCGGTTGGTGGCCAATGCCGTCACCCTGCAAAGTGAAATGACCTTGATGAACTGGCGCGCGGAGCATGGCGGCGAACTGACGCGCATCCACGTCGCTCAGGCCCAGCCGCTGGGTGAATTCGATACGTGGCGGCAGGCGCTTCCAATCACCCTGCTGGAAGTGGTCAAGCCGCGATGAAACGCATCCTGCTGCTGGGCGGTGTGACCGAAGCGCTGGCTATCGCGCGCACCTTGGGGCCGGAGCATATCTACAGCCTGGCGGGTGTGGGGCGTGTGCCTACCGATCTCACCTGCCAAGTGCGTGTCGGCGGTTATGGCGGCGCCGAAGGGTTGGCGCAGTTTGTTCGCGACGAACAGATCAGCCTGATCCTCGATGCGACCCATCCGTATGCGGCGCAGATCAGCCGCAATGCCGCCGAGGCTGCACGGTTGGGCGGTGTGCCGTGTTGGGCATTGCGTCGCCCGGCGTGGCAGCCGCAGGCCGGCGATGACTGGCGGGAGGTCAGTGACTGGGCTGAGTTGATCGACGCCTTGAAACCCTTCAAGCGTCCGCTGTTCACCTTGGGTCGCGAGCCGTTGCAGCACCTTGATGAAATCCCGCCCGAGCAGTTCTGGACGTTGCGCGCGCTGGATGTGTATCCGGGCAATGATCGCTGTGAAGTGATTGGCGCACGCGGTCCGTTTCTGATCGAAGAAGAACGTGCGCTGTTTGAACGGCGGGGGATCGATGTGCTGATCAGCAAGAACAGTGGCAGCACCGCCACCGAGCCGAAGCTGGAAGTGGCGCGGGAACGGGGGGTGCCGGTGTTGGTGTTGAAGCGGCCGGTGTTGGCGGCGGTGGATCGGGAGCTTTTGTCGCCCGCAGAAACAATCGATTCGTTGGCAGATTTCATTCGATAGATCAGGATCATCCGCCACCCTCTATCCAATCTATTTTGTTACCTCAAGGGACGGCGATGAACCCACAACACGAAGTGCTAAACTCCAGGAACAGTTCAAGCCAGGCCCAACGGTATTCAGGAGCTGACATGATAGAAGTTAAAGAAGCCGTACAAGTCGCCAAGGCGGTCGCAAACGACTTTCTCGGGCAAGAAACAGCACTACAAGACCTGATGCTTGAGGAAGTAGAGTTAGACCCAGACAATAAAACCTGGGCAATAACACTGGGCTTCAATGTCCCCAACCCTAATAACTATGAAAGGCTAGGCGCATCTTTAGCCGGACAAATGCATGCAAGAAAATACAAAACATTCATCATCGACTCGGAGACTGGCGAGTTCCGCTCCATGAAGATCCGCGAAGTATGATCGAAGCCTACATCAAGCAATACCGAAGAAAAGGAATCATCGTTGATACTAACTTGCTGCTTCTGGCACTGATAGGAGGAACGTCCAGCATCGTGGAGTTCAAGAGAACACGCGGCTACAGCGATGCAGACTATCAACTTTTGCTCAAAGTGATTGACCAGTTCGAAAAACTTGTTTCAACCCCTCACATTCTCGCTGAAGTCAGCAACCTGACAAATGGACTTCATGGAAACAAGCTGCGCGATTTTTATGCAACGTTAAAAAACTCACTATCAACAATAATCGAAGTCCATCATCCAGCCTTGGATATAAGTCGCGATTATGAGCTGTCACCCTACGGCCTTACCGACGTTGGCATTGTTGCCGCAGCAAAAGATAACTATCTGGTTTTGACTGACGATCTCAGAGTCGCTGGGTTTGCTCATCAGCACTGCGTAGATGTCGTCAACTTCAATCATATACGGGAAGCCAGCTGGGAGGTCTAAGACCTGCCACACGATCATTCCCACACATATGCGCAGGAACGATCGCTCATCGAACTTGTTAACTACTCGCGGCGGTTGCCTGCCCTGCGCCTTCGTGCACCCTGTCAGCGAGCAATTGTGCCAGCTCGATCAACTGCGCAACGCCCAGTAATTCCTCGCGTGGTGCGCCTTCCAGGTTAAAGGCAAGGTCGCAACTCAGCGCGTTGGCCGAAGCAAGTGTTTCACTGAGGTTGACCAACAGGTCTTCGGTGCTGATGCCATCGGCCACGGTGAACAGCCGGACGGGGGGATTGGGGGTGGGTTTGATCATTGTGAAGCTCCTCAGGAATGTGGAGCTGCCACTGATTCGCCGCGACGCGATAGGGTGGCAGCTGTACGCAGGTTCGCGGACCGGTCCCGAGGCAACCCGGCATACCCAAAGGTATCCCGCGCACAGCCGCCATAGCGCCGCACAGTAGACGATAAAAAAGCATCAACTGAAAGCAGACGATAGCGCTTTTGCTCTTAGGAAGTCGGGCCGCGACGCCCGTCCGCTGCGTTTACAGCGGTGTACGGAGACTAGAGACCGAGTGTCCTAGGGACAACCTCAAATCCCTGTCGGAAATTTCTGCTTGTACGAATAACCAGCCAAACGACTAGCGATTTGGCCTCCCTCCAAAAAGTCGATTCCCCCTACAAACACTTCCGAACCAGCTGGCTGGCTCAGCCAAAAGCCCCCGCCCTAACCTCCCCCCTCGCGGTTTCGCGTCAGCCATCCGCGAGGGGGACGCCTGCTTTTTGCAGCGCGTCGAAACTTGCCAACATGTATCCCAAGGAATACGATCCGAGATGATTCACTTCAAGAGATCTGATGAGTTTCAGGAATGGCTTTATTCGCTACGCAGTAAACCCGTCCATGGACGTGTGCTTACAAGATTGGACAACGCAAGAATGGGCAATTTTGGAGACTGCGAAAACGTCGGAAATGGCGTATCCGAAATGCGCATCCACTATGGTCCTGGATACCGATACCGGGTGTACTTCAAGCGTATAGGTGAGGTGGTTTATCTACTGTTGATAGGTGGCGATAAATCAACGCAAAAACGCGACATCGAGCGAGCTAAAGAAATTGCCGAAGAATTTGAGAAAAAGGAGTGACCCATGACTCAATTTAAAGATTTCGACATAGCCGAGCATCTGACGACTCCTGAGGACATGGCGGAGTATCTCGAAGCTTCTTTCGAAGAGGATTCTGGTGACGGCCTGCTGATTCGTTCAGCGCTCAACAACATCGCCCGCGCCCAAGGCATGACCCAAATTGCTCGCGACGCCGGCCTCGGAAGAGAAAGTCTATACAAAGCCCTCTCCAGCAATGGCAATCCCGAGTTCGCGACTATCATGAAAGTCATGAAGGCTTTGGGCCTCAAGCTTCACGCTACAGCGATCTGATAGCACTGCGACACCAAACCACACCACCACTTTTTACTTATCCCCCCCGATCAGGCTAAATACCCGCCTGATCGTTTAACCCTACGGATTGTCCGCCATGGCCCGTCAACGCGTTGCAATTGCCTGGATCGCCTGCCTTGCAGTGCTGTTCAACGCCTTTGCCATGCCAATGGCCAGCGCGATGCAGCAGTCCAAGGACCCCGTGCAGCAATTGCTGTGGGGCAGTTTCTGTTCGTCCACTGGCGCCAGCCTGAAGACCATTGCCCTGGGCAAGCTGGAGATTCCGGCGCCGCAGCCGGACGATCATTCCACCATGCAGCATTGCTGGTGTTGCTCGGGCTCGGCGCCGTTGGTGGCGTTGCCGGGGCATGTGCCGCAGTTGTATCTCACGCGATTCGAGACGGTACAGCGTCAACCACACACACCATTGCAAACCCCAACCCCGCGCCAGCAATGGCCGAGCCTTAACCCCCGCGCCTCTCCGACGGCCTGATCTTCTTCGCAAGTGAACTGCGTTTAGAACCGTTCTGGAGAACTGCCATGCTTAAATCTTCCCTGCTTCTGGCTGCGTTGCTGCTGCCGGTGTTCAGTGCTGCCAATGCCGAAGACTACAAGGCCGGCGACCTGCTGGTCAGCGATCCCTGGTCCCAGGAATTGCCGCCCAACGCGCCCACCGTCGCCGCGTATTTCGTGATTCATAACACCGGTACGACACCGGATCGCCTGCTCAGTGTCGACACGCCAGTGGCCGATAAGGCCGAGCTGCATGAGCATGTGATGCAGGGCGACTTGATGAAGATGCAGCAAGTCCCCAGCGTTGCCGTACCGGCCAAGGGTGACTTGACCTTCGCGCCCATGGCGTATCACGTCATGTTGCTGGGCCTCAAGGACCGCAGCCTGCTGGCCGATGGCAAGCAATTCCCGCTGACCCTGACCTTTGAAAAAGCCGGCAAGGTCGAGGTGGAAGTCTCGGTACAGAAAGTACCGCCGATGGTCGGCCACGAGCACAAGCACCCTCAATAGACTGACTCCAGATGGGCGCCCCTCGCGCCAGGCTATCCCCACACCGCCGCGTGAAGCGCGGCAGTTGGATCAGCCTGTTCGCCATGCTGATGATCTTTATCGGTCCGCTGATTTCCCAAGCGATGCCGATGGATCATCACGCCGGTATGTCGATGAACATGTCCATGGACATGCCCGGCGACCACGGCGACGCCCATCACAAGAAAGCCCCTGACGAACACCACGCGCTCTGGTCCAAGTGCGGCTATTGCGACTTGCTCTACAGTTGCCCGGCCCTGCCCGGCAGCGTGTCATTCGTGGCCATCGGCAGCCCGCCGCCGACCAATGCCCTTACCCCCGCACCACGCCTGGGCCATGCCCGGCAGAGCATCTTCCCCGGCGCCCGCAGCCGCGCCCCGCCCATCGCCGCGTAAGCCCCTGCCACCGTTACTTCACCCCGGCCGACTTTAGACAGACAGCCGCAGGCTGCTGGCCGTGTTGTTTACGATTGATTGATGGAATTTGTCATGTCCAGGTTTACTGCTGACTCCCGTTTGGGAAGCACCTCTGTGCTCGCTGCCCTATGCGGCGCCCTGCTCGTTCCCCACGCCCAGGCCGATGAACACGCCGAGCATGAGCTGACGCCCACCGTGATCACCGCCATTGCGCCCAGCTCGCCGCTGACCGTGGTCACCAACCCCAAAGACCCTCGCCAACCGCTGCCCGCCAGCGACGGCGGCGACTACCTCAAGACCATCCCCGGCTTCGCCCTGGTACGCAACGGCGGCACCAATGGCGACCCGGTACTGCGCGGCATGTTCGGTTCGCGCCTGAACATCCTCACCAACGGCAGCATGATGCTCGGCGCCTGCCCCGGCAGGATGGATGCGCCGACCTCGTACATTTCGCCGGAAACCTACGACAAGCTCACCGTGATCAAGGGCCCGCAAACCGTACTCTGGGGCCCCGGTGCTTCAGCCGGCACCATCCTGTTCGAGCGCGAACCGGAACACTTCGGTGAACTCGGCACGCGGCTCAACGCGAGTGTGCTGGCAGGCTCCAACGGGCGCTTCGACAAGGTCATCGATGCCGCCGCCGGTGGGCCGCTGGGCTATGTGCGGGTGATCGGCAACCAGGCCCATGCCGATGACTACAAGGACGGCAACAACGACACCGTCGCCTCGCGCTACGACAAATGGAATGGCGATGTCGCCGTCGGCTTCACCCCGGATGCCGACACCCTGCTGGAGCTCACCGCCGGCCGTGGCGACGGCGAAGCGCGTTACGCCGGGCGCGGCATGGACGGTTCGCAGTTCCTGCGCGAAAGCCTGGGCCTGCGCTTCGAGAAATCGAATATCGGCGAAGTGCTGGATAAGGTCGAAGCCCAGGTCTACTACAACTATGCCGACCACGTGATGGACAACTACAGCCTGCGCACGCCCTCGGGCACCGGGATGATGGCCGGGCCCATGGCCTCCAACGTCGACCGCCGCACCCTCGGCGCGCGCATCAAGGCCACCTGGCGCTGGGCCGATGTGCAACTGATCAGCGGCCTGGATGCGCAGACCAACGAACACCGCCAACGCAGCAGCATGGGCATCGACACCTACAAGGATTTGCCCAAGGTCAAGGACGCCAACTTCCACAACTACGGCGTATTCGGCGAGCTGACCTGGTACGCCGCCGACCATGACCGCCTGATCACCGGTGCGCGCCTGGACCGCGCCTCGGCCAAGGACTTCCGGCAAACCACCGGCTCCGGGATGAGTGCACGCGCCAACCCGACCGCCGACGACACCCGCGCCGACACCCTGCCCTCGGGCTTTATGCGCTACGAGCACGACCTGGCCGACAGCCCGACCACGCTCTATGCCGGCCTGGGCCACTCGGAACGCTTCCCGGATTACTGGGAGCTGTTCTCGCCCAACACCGGCGCGGTTGGTTCGGTCAACGCCTTCGATGGCGTGAAACCGGAGAAAACCACCCAACTCGACTTCGGCGCGCAATACAAAGCCGACGACCTGGAAGCCTGGGCGTCGGGCTACGTCGGCCAGGTGCGTGATTTCATCCTGTTCGATTACCGGGCGGGGATGATGGGCACCACCTCCCAGGCGCGCAATGTGGACGCACGCATCATGGGCGGTGAAGTGGGCGCGGCCTACAAGCTAACCCCCAATTGGAAAGCCGACGCCACCCTCGCCTACGCCTGGGGCAAGAACAGCAGCGACGGCAAGGCCCTGCCGCAAATGCCGCCGTTGGACGCACGCTTCGGCCTGACCTACAGCGAAGACGACTGGAGTGCCGGCGCGTTGTGGCGGGTAGTGGCGGCGCAGAACCGCATCGACCAGAACAAGGGCAATGTGGTCGGCAAGGACTACGACAAGAGCGGCGGCTTTGGCGTGTTCTCGGTCAATGGCGCGTATCGCATCAACAAGAATTTCAAGGTCAGCACCGGCGTCGACAACCTGTTCGGCAAGGCCTACGCCGAACACCTGAACCTGGCCGGCAACGCCGGATTCGGCTACCCGGCCAACGATCCGCAGGCCATCAAGGAGCCGGGGCGGACCCTTTGGACCAAGGTCGACATGAGCTTCTAAACGCATCGGGGGCTTGCCCCCGATAGCGGCCTGATCAACGACAAAAAATTCAAGCTTTGCGGAGCATCCCCGATGACCACTCAAAAAGTTTCCTTCTACAACCTGGCCTGGCGCTGGCACTTCTACGCCGGCCTCTTCGTCGCCCCCTTCATGGTGCTGCTGGCCCTGACCGGCATCATCTACCTGTTCAAACCCCAGCTCGATCCGCTGATGTACGGCGACCTGCTCAAGGTGCAAAGCGCCGAGCACGCCTTGAGCGCCGACGAGCAATTGCAACGCGCCCAGGCGGCCTTTCCCCAGGGCAAGATCAGCAAATACCTGCCACCCGCCGACGCCACCAGCAGCGCGCAGTTCGTGATGCACGACGGCGGGCGCGAAGTGACGGTGTTCGTCGACCCCTATCGCGGCACCGTACTCGGTGAGCAGGATGCGAAAAACAACCTGCAAGCCATCGCCCGCGCCCTGCACGGCGAGCTGATGATCGGCACCGTCGGCGACCGCCTGGTAGAGCTCGCCGCCGGTTGGGGCGTGATGCTGGTGGTGTCCGGCCTGTACCTGTGGTGGCCGCGCGGCAAAACGTCGGCCGGCGTGTTGTGGCCGCGCTTCACAACCCGTGGCCGCGTGTTCTGGCGTGACCTGCATGCCGTCGCCGGCTTCTGGGGCGCGGCGTTTCTGCTGGTGATGCTGCTCAGCGGCATGACCTGGACCGGCTTCTGGGGCAAGCAATACGCCGACCTCTGGAACACTTTCCCGGCGGCGATGTGGAACAACGTGCCGCAGTCCGATCAGCAGGCGCGGGTGCTCAATACCGCAACGCAACAGACCGTGCCCTGGGCCATGGAAAACACGCCGATGCCGATGTCCGGCGACCATGCCGAACACATGAACCACGGCGCCATGCACGCTGCTCCCGCCGCGCCCACGGTGCGCCTGCAACAGGTGGTGGACCTGGCCACGGCACGCAAGGTCGAGCCCGGCTACAGCATCACTTTCCCCACCACCGCCGAAGGCGTGTTCACCGTCGCGGTGTTCGCCGACGACCCGCGCAACGACGCCACCCTGCACGTGGACCAATACACCGGAAAGGTCCTTGCCGATGTGCGCTGGGCGCACTACAACACCGTGGCACGGGCCACCGAGACCGGCGTGATGCTGCACGAAGGCAAGATGTTCGGCTGGGTGAACCAGCTGATCGTGCTGCTGATCTGCCTGATGATCCTGCTCAGCGCGGTGAGTGGCGTGGTGATCTGGTGGAAGCGTCGGCCCCAGGGCGGCCTGGGTGTTCCGCCGTTGCGTCATGACCTGCCGAAGTGGAAAACCGCGATGGTGATCATGCTCGCGCTGGCGCTCCTGTTCCCGCTGGTGGGCGCCTCATTGATCGCGGTCTGGGCGCTGGATCGCCTGGTGTTGTCACGGTTGTTCAGCCAACGTGAATCCACCTCAGGTTCGCTATGAAGTAGGCGAGATGCCCTACATAGAGGCGTTAGGTAGTCTTACGCGGGCTTTCGCCAAAGACGCAGGAAGTGTTAACTTATAACACTTGCTGCATACCTCAGCTCGCCGCGCCCAGCGGCGAGCACCGCCTCGAAGAAGCGATTTTCCGCCCAATGAACAAGTACCTAGTGTCCGGCCTGTGCCTGCTCGCCCTGCATGACAGCGCCCAGGCCCTGACCCTGCCCGCCAGCCCGGTGACCGCAGCGGCCGTGGATGACCAACACGTCGACCTGAACACGCCGACCACCGCAGGCTCGCGCCTGAATCTCAGCGCGCTGCAAACCCCGGGCAGTGTCGAAAGCCAGACCGGTACGCAGATCCGCGAGCGTGGCGACGCCAGCGTGCAGGACGCCATTTCCCGTGCCACCGGCATCAGCCGCACCGGCACACCGGGCGATGGCGGCACCTCGCTGTCGGCCCGTGGTTTTACCGGCCAGGGCTCGGTGATGCAACTGTACGACGGCACCCGCATGTACATGGGCATGGGCACCTCGACCTTCCCGGTGGACACCTGGGCGGTGGAACGCGTAGACGTTTTGCGCGGCCCGGCCTCGGTGCTGTACGGCGAAGGCGCCACCGGTGCGGTGATCAATACCGTGCCGAAAAAACCCTTCGAAGGCGAGATCGAAAACCACCTCCGCCTCGGCTACGGCGCCTACGATCGCCAGCAACAAGCTCTGGACAGCGGCGGCTCGCTGACCGACACCCTGAGCTATCGCCTGAACCTCAACCGCCTGCGCAGCCACGGCTTTATCGACCATGGCGACTCCAGCAGCGACTTCGTCAGCGGCGCCCTGCGCTGGCAGGCGGCGGACAACCTGAGCTTCACCCTGGCCAGCGACTATGGCGACCAGCGCCCGCAGAACTACTTCGGCACGCCGCTGATCAATGGCCAGTTGCACAAGGGCCTGCGCCACAAGAACTACAACGTCAGCAACGACACCCAGCACTACAACGACCAGTGGACGCGCCTGACCAGCGAGTGGCAGATCAATGACAACGTCAGTGCCACCAATGAACTGTTCTACCTGAAGAACCAGCGCCGCTGGCAGAACGCCGAGAACTACAACGTCACCAACGGGCAACTGACCCGCAGCGGCAACTTCGGCATCAAGCACAACCAGGAACAGGTCGGCGATCGCCAGACCTTCACCCTCAAGCACAGCCTGTTCGGCCTCGACAGCCAGACCGTGACGGGCGTGGAATACAACCGCATCCGTTTCCGCCTGGCCAGCAACTCACCGTTCAACGACGTGCTGCCCGGCGGCCAGCCGGTGGATATCAACGATCCGGCGCCCGCTCGGTTCGACAGCCAGAACCCGTTCAAACCGCTGTTCGCCACCACCACCAAAACCGTTGCCGGTTTCGCCGAAAACCGCCTGCAACTCACCGACCAACTGGCGCTGGTCACCGGCATCCGCCGCGACTACGCCCACGTCGAGCGCGATGATTTACGTGACGCCAGCCAAAGCGACAAGACCCTCACCGGCAATAACTGGAAGGCTGGCCTGGTCTACGCAATCACCCCCGACACCTCGGTCTACAGCCAGTACGCCACCAGCACCGACGGGGTCGGCGGCCTGATTTCCCTGAGCCCTGGCCAGCAGCAGTTCGACCTCTCCACCGCCAGGCAAACCGAGATCGGCCTCAAGCAGGCCTTCTGGGATCAACGCGGCGAATGGACAGTGGCGGCCTACCATATCGTCAAGAAGAAACTGCTCACCGACGTCCCTGGCAACCCGGACCTCAAGCAGCAAGTCGGCCAGCAATCCTCCAGCGGCCTGGAAGCCAGCCTCGACCTGCAACTGCCGCACGCCTGGGCGCTGCAAGCCAACGCAGCCATCGTGCGGGCGCAGTACGACGACTTCAAACAGGCTGTCGACGGCGTACAAGTGTCCCGCGACGGCAACCGCCCGGTGGACGTGCCACGCCGCACCGCCAACCTGTGGCTGAGCAAGGCCCTGAGCGACGACATCCGCGCCGGTGCCGGAGTGCGCTATGTCGATGCACGGTATGCCGACATGGCCAACCAGAACGAGCTGCCGAGCTACACCGTGGTCGATGCCACGCTGTCGTGGAAGGCGATGCGCAACACCACCCTGGGCCTGCAACTGAACAACCTGTTCGACCGCACCTACGCGGTCAGCCAGTACAACGACGGCCAGCAATGGATCCTCGGTGAACCGCGCTCGTTCTTCGTCACGGCGGACTACACCTTCTAACTGACCAAAACACCGTTAGAACCCTGCAGGCCTTGAGAGACTTGATGACTTCACTCACCCTCACCCGCATCAACTGGGCCCCGGCGAACCACAGCCAACACCCGTTCCAACTGCGTGACGCCGGCCTTCACGTCGCTGCGGGGGAGTTCGTCGGGCTGATCGGCCCCAACGGCAGCGGCAAGACCAGCCTGTTGCGCTGCGCCTATCGGTTCACCCAGCCGGAACGCGGCGACGTATTGCTCGCCCATCGGAACCTGTGGAAGCAAGGCGCCAAGTGGTGTGCGCAACGTATCGCCGTGGTGTTGCAGGAGTTCCCGGATGCCTTTGGCCTGCGAGTCGATGAAGTGGTCGCCATGGGCCGCACGCCCCACAAGGGCCTGTTCGACAGCGACACCCTGGAGGATCGGCAGCTGGTGCAACAGGCGCTGGTATCGGTGGGCATGCAGGGCTTTAAAGCGCATGCCTTCGCCACCCTCTCGGGCGGTGAAAAACAGCGCGTCATCCTCGCCCGCGCCCTGGCCCAGCAACCGCAATTGCTGATCCTCGACGAGCCGACCAACCACCTCGATCCACGCTACCAGCTTGAGCTGTTGAGGCTGGTCAAGCGCCTGGGTATCGGCACCCTGGCCAGCATCCACGACCTCAACCTGGCCGCCGCTTTTTGTGATCGGCTCTACGTGATCGACCACGGGCGCATCGTCGCCAGCGGCACGCCTCACCAGGTGCTGACCACTGAACTGCTGCGCGATGTGTTCGGCGTCGAGGCGCTGATCGACACTCATCCCCTGGCCGACTATCCCCGCATCACCTGGATAACCCAACCATGATCCTGCGCGCCTTCGCCCTTGTGGCCCTGCTGTTCGGTGCTTCACCAGCCTTCGCTGAAGCCACCCATTACCCGGTCACCGTCAAAAGCTGCAACCGCGACGTGACCTTCCAGGAGGCGCCGAAGCATGCGGTGAGCCATGACATCAATATGACCCAGATGATGCTCGCCCTGGGCCTCAAACCGCGGATGGCCGGCTATAGCGGCATCACCGGCTGGAAGTCGGTCACCCCGGACATGGCCCGGACCCTCGATGGCCTGCCGGAGCTGGCGAGCAAGTACCCGTCGGTGGAAACCCTGCTCAATGCCAATGTGGATTTCTTCTTTGCCGGCTGGGACTACGGCATGCGCGTGGGCGGCGACCTGACGCCGAACACCCTGCAGCCGCTGGGGATCAACGTCTACGAGCTGACCGAGTCGTGCGCCTTCGTGATGAAGCGCCCGGCCGCGACCCTGGACGACACCTATAACGACCTGCGCAACCTGGGCAGGATCTTCGACGTGCAGGACCGCGCCAATGCCTTGATCGCACAGATGCAGGCACAGGTCGCCGAGGTGCAGACAGACCTGCCCGCCGACAAGCCGCGCGTGTTCCTCTACGACAGCGGTGAAGACCGCGCCATGACCTCCGGCCGCCTCGGTATGCCCCAGGCGCTGATCGACGCAGCCGGCGGGCGCAACATCCTCGATGACGTCGACGCCAGTTGGACCCGCGTCAACTGGGAGACCGTGGTCGAGCGCAATCCACAGGTGATCGTGATCGTCGACTACAGCGAAGTCACCGCCGATCAAAAACAGCAGTTCCTGCTCAACAACCCGGCGCTGCAAGGGGTGGACGCGATCAGGAACCAGCGCTTTATCGTGATCCCGTATGTACAAGCCACGCCGGGCATCGATAACGTGCTGGCGGTGGAAACCCTGGCCAAGGGGCTCCACGGCGAATGATCACCCGTCGTTACCCCCTGCTGCTTGCCGCCCTGGGCGCATTGCTGCTGGTGTCCTGCGTGATATCCCTGGGCTTCGGCCCGGCGCGGGTACCAGCGGACGTGGTGTGGCGCATCCTGCTGTACAAGGTCTTCGGCATCGGCGAAGTGAGTTGGTCGGCCGGGCAGGTACCTATCGTCTGGCTGATCCGCGTGCCGCGCATGCTGCTGGGGGCGTTGGTGGGGGCCGGGCTGGCGTTGATCGGTGCGGTGTTGCAGGCGGTCACGCGTAATCCGCTGGCCGATCCGCACCTGCTGGGTGTCACTTCCGGCGCGACCCTGGGCGCGGTGATCGTGGTGCTGCATGTAGGTGAAATCATCGGCTTGCTGACCTTGCCCATCGCCGCCTTTATCGGCGCCCTGTCGAGCATGATCGTGGTGCTCGCGGTAGCCAGTCGCAATGGCCGGCTGGAGAGTGATCGCCTGTTGCTGTGCGGCGTGGCAGTGTCGTTCGTGATGATGGCGGCGGCCAATCTGCTGCTGTTCATGGGCGACCATCGCGCCGCCTCGGCGGTGATGTTCTGGATGCTCGGCGGCCTCGGCCTGGCACGCTGGGGACTGCTGGCGATTCCGGGCGCCAGCGTAGTGCTCGGGCTGCTGGTGCTGGTGGGCATGGCCCGCCCGTTGAACGCGCTGATGGCCGGCGAACAGACCGCCGTGACCCTTGGCCTGAACGCCCGCAATGTACGGCTGAAGGTGTTCCTGGTCGCCTCGTTGATGACCGGCGTGCTGGTGTCCATCAGCGGCTCCATCGGCTTTGTCGGGCTGATGGTGCCGCACATCGCCCGGCGCCTGGTGGGCGCCGAGCATCGTCGGTTGCTGCCAGTGTGTGCATTGCTGGGCAGCCTGTTCCTGGTCTGGGTCGATGTGGCGGCGCGCACCTTGATCGCCCCCGAAGACCTGCCGATCGGCGTGGCCACGGCGGCGATCGGCGGCCTGTTCTTCATCGGCCTGATGCGCAAGCGCTGACGCTTACAGCTCGTCGCGGTCGCGCAGGCTCAGCGGTTCGTCGACCTCGGGCACGGCGATTTCCAGGCCATTGGAGCGCTCCACTTGCTGTTCGGACAGTAGCCCCTCGTTCATCCAGAAGCCGTCCTTGTCCAGCACAAACAGCTTCCCGGTCCTGGCCACGCCCTTCAGGAACACGGTGGGATACACGTCGGAGCCGCCCACCAGGACCAGGCTTTCCTGCGCCGAATAACTGGGCAGGTACTTCAACAGCGCACCGGCCTGGCTCGACAGATAAAGACCCGGCGACGGCCGCGACAGCCCGCGCAACACCCTGATGAAATAACTCAGGAAGGTCGGCGCCACGAAATGACGCGTCAGGGCGATATCCTTCGGCGCCCGGCTGTCGGTGGCCGGCATGCTGTTGTAGAGCAGATGGACACCCGCAACCGCATATGGCTGCGGAAAGTCCGGCAGGGGCGCTGGCGGCACCACCGGTTGTACAGGGCCCAGCGGCCCGCTGTAGAACAGGCGCAGAATCAGCGATTGGTCGGCCCCGGCCGCTACCGGCAAGGTAGCCAGGAACGACGTGCCCGCTGCGTTGGCGAGTATCGCCGAAAGATACTGTTTGCCCCGATATGGCGAAAGCTGGCGCCGGAGATAGCGCGCGGCATCATCCCCAGCGGAAAAAACCGGACCGCAGGCCGCACGCCAAGGCGGCACAAACACCTCATCGACACCGGGCTGCCAGAACGTATCGACACGATTGCGCGTGGTCCAGACCTCGCCTCGGACCAGCGTATCCAGGACCCCTTTGTCGAGCAGGCGATGGACGTAACTGAGCAGGGTCATCCGGCCCGCGCGCAACTGCTGCCGTGTTTCAAGCAGCGAGCCCCACGAATCCAGCTGCGCATCCGTGCCCAGGTATTGATACCTGAGCAGGGCACCGTCCGCGCATGACAGGTAAAACGTGAGTTGCTTGCCCCTGATGCCGTGAATCGAGAAGCGGATGCCGATGTCCATGTCCGTGGGCGAAAAAAATGCCTGGTGCAACGGATCCGTGGCCGGCGTGACGCTGTCGCTGCTGGCACACAGGTAGAAGCCTTCCAGCCCATAACCCTGGGGGAAAAGACCGTCGGGAAAGACTTGCGCAAAGTCACGATAGCTCTGGCGCACCAGCGGCATGCTGACCATGTAGTGCCCGTTTTTCTGCGATTTGAACACGTAGCCGAACTGCAGGTGTTCGCCATGCCGACGATGCTGATGGGCATACCGCACCGCGTCCTGCTCCTGGGTGAACAGCGGACTGAACGCCGGGTCTGCCAGTGCGTTC
This sequence comes from Pseudomonas sp. 1 R 17, assembly GCF_900067035.1. Taxonomy (NCBI): domain Bacteria; kingdom Pseudomonadati; phylum Pseudomonadota; class Gammaproteobacteria; order Pseudomonadales; family Pseudomonadaceae; genus Pseudomonas; species Pseudomonas sp. 1 R 17. The sequence continues at coordinate 81,524 of NZ_FKLB01000030.1, read as the reverse complement.
CGGATCGCCAATGGCGCGGGACGGTCGCTATTGACGATGAAGGCGCCAGTGATCCGGCGTGGCGCGCCCCACGTCGGGCTGCCCTCTACCACTCGCAAGATACCCGCATTGGCCAGGCGCGTGACAAATTCGCCAGGCGCCAGCACGGCATTGCGAATCTGACGCTCGAGCAGGTTTTCCAGGCGATCGAGTCGTGTCTCGTCGAGGGGCAAAAGCTGTTTTCTCAGCGCTTCTTCCAGCGCGGAGTGGCTGCGTGTGTAGCTCACCACACAGCCATCGGAACCCAGCAGGTACTCGCGGTTCAGGCGGGCGTCCTGGCCTGCGAGGGCCGATGAAATCACGCGGGTGGACAGCATGTTGCGATAGAGGCCGGCCTGCGCCAGTTCAAGTACGAAGGGCAACTCCCGCGCCGGGCTGGAACGGTAACGTGCAACCACCGTATGGGCCGCCGGGAAGCCACCGGTACTGACCACCTCATCCGGGAAAATCCACTTGGGGTCGAAGTCTTCCTGGGGCACCTTGAGCGGTTCGGTGGCGACAAACAGGCCATCGGGACGCTGCAGAATCAACCCGCCCAGCAGACCATTGCCCTGCAGCAGCGAACGGGCGTGCCGGGCCGCATCGTCCTGGGAATGAAAGGCCGGGCCCAGGCGACGGCGGATGAAGTTGGCGTAGGGTCGCCAGGCCACGCCACCCTGGCCCACCGCTCCCCGGCGGTCCCAGCACTGGCTGGTGTAGAGCACCCGCAGGTCCGCAGGCCGGGCGACCTGTGACACATAGCGCTGGACGTCCAGCGTCCCGTTGTGCAGGTTCATCCCGGCGATGATCACGCCCGTGCCGTCGGTGGCCTCCTTGAGCAGGGAGGATGCCGGAGGTTGGTAGCGCAACAAGGCGCCATCGTGTGTCGACACATACACCGGCAGTATCGCAGTGGCTGCCGGACGCGGCAGATGCCGGGCATCCTGTTCGGCGCGCAGCAGCACCTCGGGGGTGATGAAGAACCGCGCCAGCCAGGCCTCGGGGGTGGGCAATCCCGCCGGCACCCATTGCTGCGAAAACAGCAGGCCGGCCAGCTCGAACCCCTTGGCGAATTCGCCACCGGCCAGATAACCGACGCCCCTGGAGGAGTCACTCAACCAACGCCCGCCGGAGGTGATCGCCAGCAGTTCACTGACCACAAACTCATCGCGCTGCGGATGCTTGAGGATGTACGCCGTACAGCGTTGTGCATCCAGGTTCCTGCCGTACCAGCGCACATGGGCATTGAGTGCCGCGGCATCGAGACTGTCGAAGATCGCGCCGAACGCCGGTGCCTGCAGATCGACTTCGGCGTAGTCGAAGTTGGGCGTCCAGTCGCTGTAGACCCTGCCACGCGGCCCCCACAACGCGCTGCGCACCAGCACGCTCAGGGTGCCGGCATCGGCCAGCCGGGCGACGATGTCCACCGGTTTGAGCTGGCCGCTCTCCAGCCGTTCGAAATAGCCATGCTGGCCGGGCTCGCGCTGGGTATTGCTCAGTACCAGCAGCTCATTGGCAGAACCACTGGGGCGATAGCTGATCAGGTTATTCGGCGAACCGCTCAGATAGGCCGGCAGCCGCGATTCGATCACCGAACGGATCTCCACATCGGAGAACAGCGTGGCGTTGACTTCCAGGTCGGCCAGCGTCCAGCCAAGACGCCGTTGGCGTTCCAGGTCAGCCACGGATAACGCGGTATGCGAACTGTAGCGCGCATAGAGCTGATGGTCCGCAGGCGGCACCAGATAAGCGCTGCCGTTGGCAGGGCGCAGCAGGTCGGAGGCAAAGCCGTCGCCGGAAATGGCCACCGGCTCAGTGAACACAAATCGCCCATCGTCCCGCTTGAGGACATACCCGGCATAGGCATTGCTGCGGCGAACGCCGATGCGTTCATGGGCATGCCGCGCAGCGTCGTCCGCGGTCAGGAACATCCCGCTCAAGGGCCGCTCGCCGGAGCCAAGCGGCAAGTGCTCGCTGTCATACAACGGCCCGAGGGTGTTCCACAGGCCACCTTGCTGGACCACCGACAACTCCCCCGCGCGCATCACGCGGCGCACGAAATCCCGCGGCGACAATGTGCCGTCGAGCAAGGCCGCTTCATTGCCGTTGTCGGTCACGGTTTGTCCGTCGACGACAAACAGCTCGTTGGCAGACGAGGCACTCGGCACCTGCCAGTGCAGCAAAGCGTTATCAGCGGTGCGCAGATACAGCTTGAGACCGAGCGCGGCGATCTGCATACCGGCGCTGGCGATCGACTGTCTCATGGCATCCACCAGCACCGCCGGCGTAGCGAAACGCTTATAGAGCCATGCGTCCATGGGTGGCAGCCTCTGCGGCGCCTGTGCTGATTGGGCGTGATAGAGACCCACCAGGCGATAATTCGGCACCAGCCTTGGCTCACCGCGGTCCCCCACGGGAAACAGACTGTCCAGGGTCGTCCCCAACGGCGCCGGCAGCGTAGCGATGTAATTCGAGGTGGTACGGTGTTTCAGCACCACGCCCACCGCCGCCTGCCCCAGCAAGTCGACGCTGCTCAGGGCGACCAGCACCGCACTGTGCCCCATCGACAGCAGCGGGGTAAAAAACGGCAGGTCCTGCACCGAGGTAACAGGGCTGCCCAGGGTCCAGCCGTGCAGCACACGCCCCCGCACCCCACCCCAGACCTTGCTGCCCACCACGACCCGCAAGTCCCCGGCCTGCGCCAGGTTCCACACCGCCCCCTCGAACCCGGTGAGAGGCTGCGCCGGCTCGATCCCCGTCAACTGCCGCAACAGGGATTGTTCGGCCTGGGAACCGCTGCTCGTGTACTTGAGCAATGTGCCGTCAGGACCGGACAGATAATGCACCGGGGTGAAATCACGGTGGGACAGGGCAAACACCTGATCGGCATTCGAAAAGAAGCTGCCGGTCAGCGCGACCTGGTCCGGGTTGAAGCCCGGGTTGTAGCGCTCCACCTCGCCAGGCTCGGCCGGGTAGGAACGGTAGAAGCCCTGGCATTCATAAGAGGGCGGAGCAATGAACTGGGCGCGATCATCCGTGGCCAGGAGGGTGAGGAAGTCGAACCGCGCGCCGGTGCTGACTTGCGGCTCGGTGGCAAAGAAGTGCCCGCCAGGCTTTTTCAGGATGACCCCACCGAACTCACGCTCGCGTCGCGTCCCGATACGCCGGTGAGCCCAGAGCGCCGCGTCATCCGCGGACACAAACGCCGGGCTCAAGGCCGGCAGAGTGGCCACGGCGGTCGCGCCGCTCGGCAGGGACGGCTCAGCGGCAAACGCTCGCCAGTGCCGGTCAATCACGCCAGGCGACCCCCATAGCGCATTGCCCAGGACCACCCGCAGGCGACTGACCCCAGCCAACTTGCGCACGCCTTCGGCAGGCGTATAGGTACCGTCCGCCAGGTCTCTGGCAATCAGGCTGCCGCCCGGCGCCGGCGCGAACAATCGCGTGAATGCGGCCTGGTCCGCCCCTTCCGGCTCCAGCACAAGCAGGCAGTCTGCCGCGCCAGAGAGGTAGCCCGGCACGCGCAGTTGATGAATCCTGTGGGCCTCGACATCAGTAAAGCCCTGGAAGTAGACACTGGCATCGTCACGGGTCCACTTCGTCTTGAAGTCGGCATCGAGGTTCCCCCATGACAACGCCATGTGCGAGCCGAACCAGGCGTGCAGTTGATAACCACCGGGCAACGCCAACTGTTTGCTGTAAGCGTCCCACGGATAGAACCCCTGGAACCCATAAGGGTTGGTGCCCGCCTGCAGCAATTGCGTCAGTACAAAGTGCTGGTCGGGGTGCTTCAGAATCAGCGCCACATAGGCGCGGTCACGGCGCTCGCCCACCTGCGCATGGGCAAACTGTGCGGCCTTGTCGGCCGACGAAAACGCCTGGCCGAGGGTGGCCTGCTTGAACGGGAAGCGTGCATAGGGCGTCCAGTTGTTCTCGACCACGCCTTCCACGTCCCACAGCGGGCTGGTCTGTTCGACGCTCAACTCACCGGCTTCGGCCACCTGCTTCACAAACTGGCGCGGGGTCAGGGTTCCCGCCGCGAGGGCCAGGTGAAGGCCGGGCTCATCGGTGGTGAACAATCGCGTTTCCGCCGGTGAGCCGCTGAACCGGTAGCGCAGCAAGGCATTGTCCTTGGTGCGCAGGTACAGCGAGATGCCCAGCACGGAGGGCGCCGTATGCATGTAGCGGCGGGCCGTGGCGATGTAGGCCGCCAGCTCCCGAGGGCTGAAGAACTGCTGGTACAGCCACGGTTCCACCGTCGGAAACTGCGCCGGTACCGGCCGCGACAGATAGAAGAAGCCCTGCAGGTGAAAGCCCTCCGGCAAGGGTGGCCCGCCCGCCAGCAAAGGCAGGTGGTTGTCGGTGGGCAACTGCTCGGCACTGCTGAGTACGAAGGGCTGGGTGGCGGCGAATTCATCGCGCAGCTCATGCTTGAGCAGCAGGGCCATCTGGCTGACATTCGGCATGCGCCGCATGCGCGCCTGCACGGCGTTGAGCGCCTGGGTGGCCTCGGGATACACCGCCCCACAGGCGATGGTGGGCTGGCCGCTGTTCAGTGGCAGATAGGGCCGCCAGCGCTGATCGATGACACCGGGCACCCCGCCCCAGTCATCGCTGGCGACCAGCAACGACAAGCGGCCTACCGACGCCACTTTCTTGATAAAGCCTTCGAGCGTGCCATCGTGACCATCGGCGGGCACGGCCGTGCTGACGTCGTCGATCCAGTCGACAAACTTGCGTTCGGCCTCGGAAAAACCCGGCTGGTACTTGAGCAATACACCCTGGGGGCCCGACAAGTAGGCGGTGCCGAACGCACGCCCTTCGTAGTGGTTGAAGACCACATCGCGGGTGGAAAAAAAGCTGTTGAAGATACGCACCTGGCGATCCCGATAACCGGGATTGAGGGCCTTGAGCTGGGCAAACTGGTCAGGGTGAGAATGCACCCCGCCCACCAGTTTGTAGCCCGCAGGATCGAGGAACTCGTTCTGCGCCCCGCGCTCCAGCAACAGAGAAAAGTCGAACGTCGCCGCCTTGCCGGGAATCGGCTCGGTGGCAAACACTTTGCTATCGGCCAGGCGCTGGAGAATGACACTGCCGTACTCGCGATCGCGCTTGTCGCCAATGCGCTCGTGCACATAGCGTGCAGCATCGTCGGCACTGATAAACCCAGGGCTGAGGGTGTATCGAAGGCCCCTCGCTGCCGCGCGCTCCTCTCTGGATAAATGCTCTTGCATGACACTCCCTTGATCATGTTCGTCGTCGGTGCCCATGGGCACCGGGCTCGCACAACGCTTGCCATGCAGAAGCGTCCTCGCTTGAACCGCCAGCAGGGCGCTGCATAGTTATCGAGGCCCCCAGGCACTCTTTAGGCGCATCCCCTGCACCGCCAACGCCTGCACGCTCCGCATTGGTGCGCCAACGCCAGGCACCGGGCTCCAGCCCCCGCAAAACCGGGTGTTTGGCCATCGGGCACAGCCCTTGCTAGTACCCCTACAGCGTTCACATCGGCCTATCAAAAAAAACTAAACGTTTACGGAGACCGCACCATGAAGCGTCGCAGCTTGATCAAGGCTTTCACCCTGTCCGCCTCCATTGTCGCCATGGGCCTGACCTGGACCGTGCAGGCCGCCGAGACCATCAAGGTCGGCATCCTGCACTCGCTCTCCGGGACCATGGCCATCTCCGAAACGTCCCTCAAAGACATGGCGCTGATGACCATCGACGAGATCAACGCCAAGGGCGGGGTGAACGGCAAGATGCTTGAGCCGGTGGTGGTGGACCCGGCGTCGAACTGGCCGTTGTTCGCGGAAAAGGGCCGGCAGCTGCTGACCCAGGACAAGGTCGCCGTGGTGTTTGGCTGCTGGACCTCGGTGTCGCGCAAGTCGGTATTGCCGGTGTTCGAAGAGCTCAACGGCCTGCTGTTCTACCCGGTGCAATACGAGGGTGAAGAGATGTCGCCGAACGTGTTCTACACCGGTGCGGCGCCGAACCAGCAGGCGATCCCGGCGGTGGAATACCTGATGAGCGAAGAAGGCGGCAGCGCCAAGCGTTTCTTCCTGCTCGGCACCGACTATGTGTACCCGCGCACCACCAACAAGATCCTGCGTTCGTTCCTGCATTCCAAAGGCGTGGCGGACAAGGACATCGAAGAGGTCTACACCCCGTTCGGCCATGCCGATTACCAGACCATCGTCGCCAACATCAAGAAGTTCTCCGCCGGTGGCAAGACGGCGGTGATTTCCACCGTGAACGGCGACTCCAACGTGCCGTTCTACAAGGAGCTGGCCAACCAGGGTTTGAAGGCGACCGACGTACCGGTGGTGGCCTTCTCCGTGGGTGAAGAAGAACTGCGCGGCATCGACACCAAGCCGCTGGTGGGCAACCTCGCGGCCTGGAACTACTTCCAGTCAGTGGAGAACCCGGTGAACAAGAAGTTTGTCGCCGACTGGAAAGCCTACGCGAAGAAACACAACCTGCCGGGCGCGGACAAAGCGGTGACCAACGACCCGATGGAAGCCACCTACGTGGGCATCCACATGTGGGCGCAGGCAGCCGAGAAAGCCAAGTCCACCGACGTCGACAAAGTGCGCGAAGCCCTGGCTGGCCAGACCTTCGCCGCGCCGTCGGGCTTTACCCTGACCATGGACAAGACCAACCACCACTTGCACAAGCCGGTGATGATCGGCGAGATCCAGTCTGACGGGCAGTTCTCGGTGGTATGGCAGACCCAGGAGCCGATCCGGGCGCAGCCGTGGAGCCCGTACATTCCTGGCAATGACAAAAAGCCGGACTACGCGGTGAAGAGCAACTAAAGCCCGACCACAGGTCAACTGTGGGAGGGGGCTTGCCCCCGATAGCGGCGTGTCAGGCAATGCACTTGTCACTGACCCACTGCTATCGGGGGCAAGCCCCCTCCCACACTGTCCGCGCATGACTAGGACATTTGTTTATGCCCGCTGCCCTCAATCGCTATTTCCTGGCATGGCTGCTGTTACTGCCTTTGGCGGTACATGCCGGCGACGCCGAAGACTTCCTGGCCGCCAACCCGACGCAACAAGCCAAGCTCCTCCAGGACTGGGCCGCCCAGCCCGACCCGGCGCGCATCGAGTTGGTGGACGCCCTGCAACAAGGTCAGCTCACGCTCAACGGCGAGACCAAGACCGTGCGCCTGAACAACCGCCTGCGCGGCTTGATCGACAACGTGCAGGCCAGCCAGCAACTGCTCGCCGCCGACCCCAAGGTGCGCCTGGCCGCGGCACGCACCCTGCAAAAAAGCGCGCAACCTGCGCAACTCAAGTTTCTTGACCAGCAGGTCGCCGCCGAGACCAATGAGGACGTGCACACCGCCCTCAGCCTGGCCCTGGCCAACCTGCAACTGGTCGACACCGACCCGGCCGTGCGCCTCGCCGCCGTGCGTTTGCTCGGCAGTACCGGCGACCCGCTGGCCCGCACGCGCCTCGAAGCGCTGCTGGCGCCCGGGGTGGAAACCGACGCCGCCGTGCACACCGCCGCCGAGACCAGCCTGGCACAGGTCAAACGAAAACTGATGATGGGTGAGATCCTCGGCCAGGCCTTCAGCGGCATGTCCCTGGGCTCGATCCTGCTGCTGGCGGCCCTGGGCCTGGCGATCACCTTCGGCCTGCTCGGTGTGATCAACATGGCCCACGGCGAGATGCTGATGCTCGGCGCCTACTCCACCTATGTGGTGCAGCTGCTGATGCAGCGCTACGTGCCGGCGGCCATCGAGTTCTACCCGCTGATCGCGCTGCCGGTGGCGTTCTTCGTCACCGCCGCCATCGGCATGGCCCTGGAACGTACGGTGATTCGTCACCTGTACGGGCGCCCGCTGGAAACCCTGCTCGCCACCTGGGGCATCAGCCTGATGCTGATCCAACTGGTGCGCCTGGTGTTTGGTGCGCAGAACGTCGAGGTGGCCAACCCGCAGTGGCTGTCGGGTGGCATTCAAGTGCTGCCCAACCTGGTGCTGCCGTACAACCGCATCGTGATCATCGCCTTCGCACTGTTTGTGGTGGTGCTGACGTGGCTGCTGCTGAACAAGACCCGCCTGGGCCTCAACGTGCGCGCCGTCACCCAGAACCGCAACATGGCCGCCTGCTGCGGCGTGCCCACCGGGCGTGTGGACATGCTCGCCTTTGGCCTGGGCTCCGGCATCGCCGGGCTTGGCGGGGTGGCGCTGAGCCAGATCGGCAACGTCGGTCCGGACCTGGGCCAGAGCTATATCATCGACTCGTTCCTGGTGGTGGTGCTCGGCGGTGTCGGCCAGTTGGCCGGTAGCGTCATGGCGGCGTTTGGCTTGGGTATCGCCAACAAGATCCTGGAACCACAGATCGGTGCCGTGCTCGGCAAGATCCTGATCCTCGCGCTGATCATTCTGTTTATCCAGAAACGCCCGCAGGGACTCTTCGCACTGAAAGGACGGGTGATCGACTGATGAACCAGCCATTGATGCTTACGGCCACGCAAAAGGCCGGCACCCAGGTGACGATTGCAGTCGGCGCGGTGGTGCTGTTGCTGCTGCTGGCCCTGCCGTTGTGTTCGCTGCTGTCGCCGGAAAACCCGCTGCATGTATCGGCCTACACCCTGACACTGGTGGGCAAGATCCTCTGCTACGCCATTGTCGCCCTGGCCCTGGACCTGGTGTGGGGCTACGCGGGGATGTTGTCCCTGGGTCACGGCCTGTTCTTTGCCCTCGGCGGCTATGCCATGGGCATGTACCTGATGCGCCAGGCTTCCGGCGATGAGCTGCCGGCGTTCATGACGTTTTTGTCGTGGACCGAATTGCCCTGGTATTGGGTCGGCACCGAGCACTTCCTCTGGGCCCTGTGCCTGGTGGTGTTGGCGCCGGGCGTGCTGGCGCTGGTGTTCGGTTTTTTCGCCTTCCGCTCGCGGATCAAGGGCGTGTATTTCTCGATCATGACCCAGGCGCTGACCTTTGCCGGGATGCTGTTGTTCTTTCGCAACGAGACCGGGTTCGGCGGCAATAACGGCTTCACCAACTTCCGCAGCATCCTCGGTTTCGGCATCACCGAACCGGGCACGCGGGCGGTGCTGTTCGTGGCCACGGTGGTGCTGCTGGTGGCGAGTCTGTACATCGGCTGGCGCCTGGCCCGGAGCAAGTTCGGCCGGGTGCTGACCGCCCTGCGCGATGCCGAGAACCGCCTGATGTTCTGCGGCTACGACCCGCGCGGCTTCAAGCTGTTCGTGTGGGTGCTGAGCGCGGTGCTGTGCGGCCTGGCAGGCGCCTTGTACGTGCCGCAGGTGGGCATCATCAACCCGAGTGAAATGTCGCCGACCAACTCCATCGAAGCCGCCGTGTGGGTGGCCCTGGGCGGGCGTGGCACGCTGATCGGGCCGTTGCTTGGCGCCGGCGTGGTCAACGGCATGAAGAGCTGGTTCACCGTGGCCTTCCCGGAGTACTGGCTGTTCTTCCTCGGGGCGCTGTTCATCATCGTCACCCTGTACCTGCCCAAGGGCGTTATCGGGCTGTTGAAGAAATGAGGAACGTCATGCTCGAACCTATTTTCGATGCGGGCAGCGGCCGCGATGCCATCGGCATCGGCCAGGCCGCAGGCACCGGCCTGAACACCCGCCACGGCACCATCCTGACCCTGGAAGATATCAGCGTCAGCTTCGATGGGTTCAAGGCGCTCAACGACTTGAACCTGTACATCGGCGTCGGTGAATTGCGCTGCATCATCGGCCCCAACGGCGCGGGCAAGACCACCCTGATGGACGTGATCACCGGCAAGACCCGGCCCAGCCACGGCAAGGCCTGGTTTGGCGAAACCCTCGACTTGACCAGCATGAGCGAAGTGCAGATCGCCCAGGCCGGCATCGGCCGCAAGTTCCAGAAACCCACGGTGTTCGAAGCCCTGAGCGTGTTCGAAAACCTGGAGCTGGCGCAGAAGACCGACAAGTCGGTGTGGGCCAGCCTGCGTGCGCGCCTGAGCGGCGAGCAAAAGGATGGAATCGACGAAGTGCTCGACACCATCCGCCTCACCGCCTCCGTGCATCGGCCCGCCGGCTTGCTCTCCCACGGCCAGAAGCAGTTCCTGGAAATCGGCATGCTGCTGATGCAAGCCCCGCAACTGTTGCTGCTGGACGAACCGGTGGCGGGCATGACCGACGCCGAAACCGAATTCACCGCCGAACTGTTCAAGCGCCTGGCGGGCAAGCATTCGTTGATGGTGGTGGAACACGACATGGGCTTTGTCGGCTCGATTGCCGACCACGTGACCGTGTTGCATCAAGGCAGCGTGCTGGCCGAAGGGTCGCTGGAACAGGTGCAGGAAAATGAGCGGGTGATCGAGGTGTACCTCGGTCGCTAAGGAGAACTGAACATGCTGCAAGTCGACAAGCTGCACCAGTACTACGGCGGTAGCCACATCCTGCGCGGGCTGTCCTTTGACGTGAAGATCGGCGAAGTCACCTGCCTGCTCGGCCGTAACGGCGTGGGCAAGACCACCCTGCTCAAATGCCTGATGGGTTTGCTGCCGGCCAAGGAAGGCGCGGTGAGCTGGGAGGGCAAGGCCATCACCGGCTTCAAGCCGCACCAGCGGGTGCACGCCGGCATCGCCTATGTGCCCCAGGGCCGGGAGATTTTCGGGCGGCTGACGGTGGAAGAAAACCTGCTGATGGGCCTGTCGCGTTTTCCCGGTTCCGAAGCCAAGGAAGTGCCGGCGTTTATCTATGAACTGTTCCCGGTTTTGCTGCAAATGAAGCACCGGCGCGGCGGCGATTTGTCCGGCGGCCAGCAGCAACAGTTGGCCATCGGCCGCGCCCTGGCCAGCCGCCCGCGCCTGTTGATCCTCGATGAGCCCACCGAAGGCATCCAGCCTTCGGTGATCAAGGAGATCGGCGCCGTGATCAAGAAGCTCGCGGCGCGCGGCGATATGGCAATCCTGTTGGTGGAGCAGTTCTACGACTTTGCCGCCGAGCTGGCCGACCAGTACCTGGTGATGTCGCGCGGTGAAATCGTGCAGCAGGGCCGTGGTGAAAATATGGAGAGTGAGGGTGTGCGCGGTTTGGTTACCATCTAACCTGTAGCGTCCTGACGATAAGCACAAGAAACCATGAACCTGCCCGTTTCCCCTGCCCTGTTCACCCCCAGCTGGCACGCCGAGCTGGACCTCGGCTACGCGCGTTTCGGCGACACCACGCGCCCGGTGATGCGCCGTCACCTTGGCCCGCTGCGGGTGCAAAAGCACCTGTATGCCGAAGGCCCCGAGGTGTGCCAGCACATCATCGTGCACCCGCCTGGCGGGATTGCCGGCGGTGACCGCCTGGACATCCGCGCCCATGTCGCCGAGGGTGCGTGGGCGCAATTGACCAGCCCCGGCGCGGCGAAGTGGTATCGCGCCAGCGGCCCGGCGTATCAGCAACTTGATCTCACCGTGGAGGCCGGCGCGACCCTGGAATGGCTGCCCCAGGAAACCATTGTGTTCAGCGCCGCCCAGGCCGAACTCAGCACCCGCATCGACCTGCACGGCGATGCCCGGCTGTTCTACTGGGACGTGATCGCCCTGGGGCGTCCGGCCAGTGGCGAGCGCTTCGACCTGGGCCACTTTCAATCGCACCTGGATATCCGCCGCGACGGCCAGTTGCTCTGGCACGAGCGCCAGCGCATTGTGGGCGCCGATGGCCTGCTCGACTCGCCCATCGGCCTGGACGGCCAACCGGTGTTCGCCACCCTGCTGGTGACCGGCGATATCGAGCCCGAATTACTCGAACACTGCCGCGCCCTGCCCCATGCCGTGCGCGGCGACCTGACCCAACTGCCCGGCTTGCTGGTCGCCCGCTGCCTGGCCAGCGAAGCGCTGCTGGCGCGGGGATGGTTGATTGATTTATGGAAACTGTTACGCCCGGCGGTGCTAGGACGGGAAGCAGTCTCACCACGAATATGGAGCACATGAAGATCAAAATGTGGGAGGGGGCTTGCTCCCGATGGCGGTGGGTCAGTGAAAGATGTATTGCCTGACACCCCCCATCGGGGGCAAGCCCCCCTCCCACACTTGATCTCTGTTGTATTTAAGAATGCATTCTTTGAAGGACCTTGAACCATGGACCTGACCCCACGGGAAAAAGACAAACTGCTGATCTTCACCGCAGGCCTAGTGGCCGAACGGCGCCTGGCGCGCGGTGTGAAGCTCAACTACCCGGAAACCATCGCCTATATCTCCGCCGCCTTGATGGAAGGCGCCCGCGATGGCCGCACCGTGGCCGACCTGATGCACTACGGCACCACCCTGCTCAGCCGTGAACAGGTGATGGAAGGCATCCCGGAAATGATCCCGGATATCCAGGTGGAAGCCACCTTCCCCGATGGCACCAAGCTGGTGACCGTCCACCAACCCATCGCGTGAGGCACGGCCATGATTCGTGATGCAACCGAGCAAGACCTGCCGGCGATCCGTGACATCTACAACGACGCGGTACTCAACACCACGGCGATCTGGAACGAACAACTGGTGGATCTCGGCAACCGCCAGGCCTGGCTCAGTGCACGCCAGGCCCAGGGCTATCCGATTCTGGTGGCGACCGAAAATGAGCAAGTGATCGGCTATGCCTCGTTCGGCGATTGGCGCGCGTTCGAAGGCTACCGCTACAGCGTCGAACACTCGGTGTATGTACGCAACGACCAGCGCGGCAAGGGCCTTGGCCCACGGCTGATGCAGGCTCTGATCGAACGCGCCAGAACCTGTGGCAAACACGTGATGGTGGCGGCCATCGAAAGCGGCAACCTGGCCTCGATCCGCCTGCATGAGCGCCTGGGTTTCGTCACCACCGGGCAAATGCCTCAGGTGGGCATCAAGTTCGGCCGCTGGCTGGACCTGACCTTTATGCAACTGACATTGAATCCGGGCGCGCAACCGCCCAAGGAGTGAGTTCGATGAACGCCGCGCAACTGCGTCGAGTCAATGCTGAAAGTTTTGCCCACTACCGTCGGGGCCTGATCGAGCTGTTGCTGGATGCGGTCAAGCACGGTGCGTCGGTGGGTTTCATGGCCGACTTCGATGAAGCCCAGGCCCGTGCCTATCTGGACGGGGTACAGGCGAGCATTGAAGACGCCAGCCTGTTGCTGTGGGTGGTGGTGCGCGATGAGCAGGTGATCGCCAGCGTGCAGTTGGCGCTGTGCCAGAAAGCCAACGGCCTGAACCGCGCCGAAGTGCAAAAGCTGCTGGTGCACAGCAACGCGCGGCGCCACGGCCTGGGCCAACAATTGATGAACACCCTGGAACTCGCCGCGCGCCAGCACAAGCGCGGCCTGCTGTACCTGGACACCGAAGCCGGCTCGCCTGCCGAAGCCTTCTACCAGTCGCTGCGCTACACCAAGATCGGTGAACTGCCCGACTACTGCCAAAGCCCGGACGGGCGCCATAGCCCGACCGCCATCTACTTCAAGACCCTGGGGCAACCTGCATGATTCCTGGCGAATATCAGATCCAGCCTGGCGAGATCGAACTCAACGTCGGCCGACGCACCGTCACCCTCAGTGTGGCCAACAGCGGCGACCGGCCGATCCAGGTGGGTTCGCACTACCATTTTTTCGAGACCAATGATGCGCTGACATTTGACCGTGCCTTGAGCCGTGGCATGCGCCTGAATATTCCGGCGGGCACGGCGGTGCGGTTCGAGCCGGGGCAGAGCCGTGAGGTCGAGCTGGTGGATTTGAGCGGCGGGCGGCGGGTGTTCGGGTTTGCCGGGCGGATCATGGGCGACCTTTAGGGCCTCATCGGGGTAAGCCCCCGATAGCGATTTCACATTCAACACAAATATTTCAGGGCACACACATGAAAATCAGCCGCCAAGCCTACGCCGACATGTACGGCCCCACCGTCGGTGACAAGGTCCGCCTGGCCGACACCGAGCTGTTCGTCGAAGTCGAGCAGGACTTCACCGTCTACGGCGAAGAAGTGAAATTCGGCGGCGGCAAAGTGATCCGCGACGGCCAGGGCCAGAGCCAATTGCTCGCCCATGAAGTCGTCGACACCCTGATCACCAACGCGCTGATCATCGACCACTGGGGCATCGTCAAGGCCGACGTCGGCTTGAAGAACGGCCGCATCCACGCGATCGGCAAGGCCGGTAACCCGGATATCCAGCCCGGCGTGACCATGGCCATCGGCGCCAGCACCGAAGTGATCGCCGGCGAAGGCATGATCCTCACCGCCGGCGGCATCGACTCCCACGTGCATTTCATCTGTCCGCAGCAGATCGAAGAGGCGCTGACCAGCGGTGTCACCACCATGATCGGCGGCGGTACCGGGCCGGCCACCGGCACCAACGCCACCACCTGCACCTCCGGGCCCTGGCACCTGGCGCGCATGCTGCAGGCCAGCGACTCGTTCCCGATGAACATCGGGTTTACCGGCAAGGGCAACGCCAGCTTGCCCGAGCCGTTGATCGAACAGGTCAAGGCCGGCGCCATCGGCTTGAAGCTGCACGAAGACTGGGGCACCACGCCCGCCAGCATCGACAACTGCCTGAGCGTCTCCGACCAGTACGACGTACAGGTGGCGATCCACAGCGACACCCTCAACGAATCCGGCTTTGTCGAAACCACCCTGGCCGCGCTCAAGGGCCGCACCATCCACACCTACCACACCGAAGGTGCCGGCGGCGGCCACGCGCCGGACATCATCAAGGCCTGCGGCTTTCCCAACGTGCTGCCCAGCTCCACCAACCCGACAAGGCCGTTCACGCGCAACACCATCGACGAGCACCTGGACATGTTGATGGTCTGCCATCACCTGGACCCGAGTATTGCCGAAGACGTGGCCTTCGCCGAAAGCCGCATCCGCCGCGAGACCATCGCCGCCGAAGACATCCTGCACGACCTCGGCGCGTTCTCGATGATCAGCTCCGACAGCCAGGCCATGGGCCGCGTCGGTGAAGTGATCACGCGCACCTGGCAGACCGCCGACAAGATGAAGAAACAGCGCGGCGCCCTGCCCGGTGACGGCCCGGGCAACGACAACTTCCGCGCCAAGCGCTACATCGCCAAGTACACCATCAACCCGGCGATTACCCATGGCATCAGCCATATCGTCGGTTCCATCGAAGTGGGCAAGTGGGCTGACCTGGTGCTGTGGCGCCCGGCGTTCTTCGGCATCAAGCCGACCCTGATCCTCAAGGGCGGTGCGATTGCGTCCAGCCTGATGGGCGATGCCAATGCGTCGATCCCCACCCCGCAGCCGGTGCACTACCGCCCGATGTTCGCCAGTTTCGGCAGCTCATTGCATGCCACCAGCCTGACGTTTATCAGCCAGGCGGCGCTGGACGCAGGCTTGCCGCAAGCCCTGGGTTTGAAGAAGCAGATTGGGGTGGTGAAGGGCTGTCGCGATGTGCAGAAAACCGACCTGATCCACAACGATTACCTGCCGGACATCGAGGTGGACCCACAGACCTATCAGGTCAAGGCCGACGGGGTGCTGCTGTGGTGTGAACCGGCGGATGTGTTGCCGATGGCGCAGCGGTATTTCCTGTTCTGACTTGAAACCTGTGGTGAGGGAGCTTGTGCCCTCACCACAAACCCCCTTAGAACTGCTCGCGCGGATTGAACGCGGCTTTTTTGGCCAGCTCCTGCCACAACGCTTTCACGCCGTCATCGCCTGCCGGTGGCATCACCGCCTTGAGCTGCACGTACAGGAAGCCGCGCTGCCCGGCCTTGTTCAGCAAGCCATGGCCCTTGGCGCGCATGCGCTGGCCGTTCTGGCTGCCGGCCGGCACCTTGAGGTTGATCTTGCCGGTCAGGGTCGGCACGGCCACTTCCGCGCCCAACGCCAACTCCCACGGCGCCAGCGGCAGGTTGATGATCAGGTTTTCGCCATCCACTTCGAACTTGGGGTGCGGCGCAAACTTGACGATCAGGTACAGATCGCCGTTGGCCCCGCCGCCAACACCCGGTGCGCCCTGGCCTTTGAGGCGAATACGCTCACCGTCGGCGACACCGGCGGGGATCTTCACGTTCAGGCTCTTGGTGGTGTTGCTGACATGCCGGCCCGAGGCGTCGTATTGCGGCACCTGGAAGCTGATCTGCTTGGACTCGGTGGACAGTGTCTCTTCGAGGAACACCGACAGCTGCATCTCCACGTCCTGGCCTTTACGCCCGGTTGGACGACGCTGGCCGCCACCGAACGCGTCGCCACGCCCGCCAAAGATCGAGCTGAAGAAGTCGGAAAAGTCCTCGGTGCCCTGGCCACCGCCAAACCCGCCACGGCTCTGCCAGCCTGGCGGGCCCTGGAACGGCTGGCCGTGCTGGCCGTATTTGCGCAGTTCGTCGTATTCGGCGCGCTTGTCGGCGCTTTTAAGCGCTTCATAGGCTTCAGACGCGTCCTTGAATTTGGCTTCGGCGTCTTTTTCCTTGCTCACGTCCGGGTGGTATTTGCGCGCGAGCTTGCGATAGGCAGCCTTGATTTCCTTGTCATCGGCGCTCGGCTCGACACCCAGAATCTTGTAGTAGTCTTTGAAATCCATCGGCGGTTCACCATCCTTAATCGAGATCGCACAGCCCGGGGCACAACGTGCGCTGGTTTGCACCTGTTGAGTCTTGTGGCCTGGGGGTGCGTCAAAGTGTTATCGGCGCTTGCCGTATGCACCAGATGTGGGGGCGAATGCCGAACTTTCAAGCACGATTTAACGGATGGTCGGCCTACGCATCCGCCCTCGACTGGCATACACTGCGCGGCCGTTTTTCAACCGGAACCCGATAGACATGAAAAACCCATCCCCAGCCCGTGCCTGCGGTATCGACTTCGGCACGTCCAACTCCACCGTCGGCTGGATCCGCCCCGGCATGGAAACGCTTATCGCGCTGGAGGACGACAAGATCACCCTGCCGTCGGTGGTGTTCTTCAACTTCGAGGAGCGCCGCCCGGTCTACGGTCGCCTGGCCCTGCACGAATACCTGGAGAACTACGAAGGCCGGCTGATGCGCTCGCTCAAGAGCCTGCTGGGTTCCAAGTTGATCAAGCACGACACCAGCGTCTTGGGCACGGCGATGCCGTTCACCGACCTGCTGGCGCTGTTTATCGGCCAACTCAAGAGCCGCGCCGAAGCCACCGCCGGCCGCGAGTTCGAAGAAGTGGTGCTGGGCCGCCCGGTGTTTTTCGTCGATGACGACCCGATGGCCGACCAGGAGGCCGAAAACACCCTGGTCGACGTGGCGCGCAAGATCGGTTTCAAGGACATCTCGTTCCAGTACGAACCGATTGCCGCCGCGTTCGACTACGAATCCACCATCGAGAAGGAAGAGCTGGTACTGATCGTCGACATCGGCGGTGGTACGTCAGACTTTTCGCTGGTGCGCCTCTCCCCGGAGCGCCGCCACAACGACAACCGCCAGGACGACATCCTCGCCACCGGCGGCGTGCACATCGGCGGGACCGACTTCGACAAGCAACTGTCCCTGGCCGGCATCATGCCGCTGTTCGGCTACGGCAGCCGCATGAAAAGCGGCGCCTACATGCCCACCAGCCACCACATGAACCTGGCGACCTGGCACACCATCAACTCGGTGTACTCGCAGAAATCCCAGCTGGCCCTGGGCAGCATGCGCTATGACATCGAAGACACCGGCGGCATCGACCGCCTGTTCAAGCTGATCGAACAGCGCGCCGGGCACTGGCTGGCCATGGAAGTGGAAGAGACCAAGATCCAGCTCACCCACGAAGACAACCGCCACGTGCTGCTGGACCGCGTTGAGCCGGGGTTGAGCGTGGACCTGAGCCGCGCACTGTTCGAGTCGGCCATCGATGGCTTGCTGGAGCGCGTGCGCAACAGCGTGACGCAGTTGCTCACCGATGCTTCGGTGGCGGTGGCCCAGGTGGACACGGTGTTCTTTACCGGCGGTTCCAGCGGCATCCCGGCGCTGCGCCACAGCATCTCGGCCATGCTGCCGAATGCGCGGCATGTGGAGGGGAATATCTTCGGCAGTATCGGCAGTGGTTTGGCAATTGAGGCGAGTAAGCGCTACGGCTGCTGAGTTTCACCTGAAATACCGTGGTGACTTCATCGGGGGCAAGCCCCCGATAGGCATAAGTATCTACACATCTTGAGCCGAGCCCCCTGCGTAGCAGCTGTCGAGCCTAGGCGAGGCTGCGTCGGCGGTGTGTCAGACGCGCCGCAAACGCAGCCTCGCCTAGGCTCGACAGCTGCTACGCGTTATCCTGCTGAAGTTGTGTAGATACTTATGCCCCGATAGGGCCCGCCCAGGCAAAACACGCCTTAAACCATCCCGCCGAGCTTCAGCTCACTCTTCAGATACGCATAGTAAATCGGCCCCGCCACCACCCCCGGCAAACCAAACGCCGCTTCAAACACCAGCATCGCCAGGAGCAATTCCCACGATTTTGCACTGATCTGCCCGCCGACGATGCGCGCGTTGAGGAAGTACTCGACCTTGTGGATCACGATCAGATACCCCAGCGCCGCCACCGCCACCCAGATCGACAGCGACAGCGCGACGATGGTGATCAGGGTGTTGGACATCAGGTTGCCGATCACCGGCAACAGGCCGAGCAGGAAGGTCAGCACGATCAGGGTCTTGGTCAGCGGCAGGTGAATGCCGCACAACGGCAGCACCACAGCCAGGAAGATTGCGGTAAAGACGGTGTTGAGCGCGGCGATCTTGATTTGCGCGAAGACGATGTTGCGAAAAGCTTGGACCAGCAGGTGCAGGCGGTCGAACAGTGCGGCGGCCAGGGGCTTGCGTTTGGTCAGGTCAGGCACCCGCTGCAGGGCGATGATCGCGCCGAGCACCATGCCGATCAGCAGGGTGACGAACATGTGGGCGGCGTCTTTGCCGACCAGTTGCAGTTCGCTCAGGTGCTTGCTCAGCCAGTCGCCGATAGCCACGCGAAACTCGGCCGCGCTGGCGGGCAGGTAGGCATCAAGGAACGGCGGCAGTTGACCACGCGCGCGGTCGACCACGCCCATGAATTTATCCAGGGAGGCGCCGGGGTTTTCCGCTTCGTGAAGCAGGAAACTGATGGCGCCGGCGAAGATCAGGGCGAGCACGCTGACGATCAGGGTGCCGAGCAAGGCCACCGCCAACCAGCGCGCGCGGCGCCCTTCGATCAACCGTTGCAGTTGGGGGGTGAGCATGTTGACCAGTTCATAGACCAACAGGCCGGCCAGCAGGCTGGGCAGCAACTTCAGCGGCAATACCAGCAGCAACCCGCCGAAAATGATGATGTAGCTGGCCAGCAATAACACGTGACGCTGAGAAAACGTTGGCATACAGCCTCAAAACGAACGGCGTTAAAGGATGTGTAGGAGCGAGCTTGCTCGCGAAGGTCGCCAACGATAACGCGTTTATTCTGAATAAACGCGGGGTAATTGCGTTCTTCGCGAGCAAGCTCGCTCCTACAGGGGGGCTGTGTACGAGTGTCGCAGCCTTCTATGGCCCGGGGCTATTATTTCTTCAGACAAGTGCTCATAAAGGTCTTGCGCGCATCGCCGGTCAGCGCCTTGGTTTTGGCGTCGGCATTGCAATCCTTCATCTTCTGCTGTTGCGGGGTGAGCGTCTTCGCATCATTGGCCGCCGGGGCCGACAGGCAGGTTTTCATGAAAGCCTTGCGCTCGTCGCCTTTGAGCGTCTTGGTGGTGGCTTCGGCATTGCAGGTGGTCATCTTGTTTTGCTGGGCGGTGGCGGCAAAGCCCTGGGAACACAGCAGCAGGCCCATCATCAACAACGGAATACGCAGCATCTTCATGGAGTTTTCTCCCTGTTACCGTGCCGGGAGGCACGGCCTACCCAGCAGTGTAGCCAAACCTTGTTACATCTTCATCGGCTGCGAATATTCGTCCGCCGGTACTGCTCCGGGGTGCAGCCGGCCTGGCGCTGGAACATCGCGATAAACGCCGAGGCGCTGCTGTAGCCGAGGTCAAACGCCACATTTTGCACACTGCGCTCGCTGTCGAGGGCTTCGATGGCGGCAAGGTAGCGCAAGCGTTGGCGCCATTCGCCGAAGCTCATGCCCAGCTCGCGCACAAATTGTCGCGCCAGGGTGCGCTCGCTGACATGCACCTGCTCGGCCCAGTGCGCCAGGGGGCGGTTGTCAGCGGGGTCGGCCTGCATGCCTTCCAACACGCCGAGCAGCCCGGGGTGGCGGGCGTAGGGCAAAAAACCCTCGTGGATCGGCGCCTGCCTGAGCTGATCGACCAGCACCTGGGCCAGGCGAATATCGGCGTCGGAGTGCGGGATGTTGACGTCACGCTGGGCGAAGTCGCTGAGGATGGCCTTGAGGATGTCGCTGATCGCCAGGGTGCAGGGCTGCTGGGGCAATTGCTCGCAGAGCGGCGGCGAAAGGCCCACCGAACGGTAGACAATCGCCTCGGCGTTGTAGGAACTGTGTTCGGTATTGGGTGGGATCCACACCGCGTATTGCGGTGGCGACATAAAGCGGTTGCCGGCCACTTCCATGCGCATTACGCCACTGGCGGAGTAGTCCAGCGAACCCCAGACATGCTGGTGCGGGGTGCACTCAGTGTCGGGGGCAAAGTCGGAGTAACGGAAGTACACGGGGCTTGGCAGGCTGCCAAAATCCGCAAGGCGTACGGTGTGTCGGGCCATATTGTCTGGATACAGAGGTCGTTTGTCTGGATCGCAGTATAGGCTTCGATCCAGACAAGGGATAATCCTGGCTCATCAACACATCTGGTTTCTTTCGATGCAATACGCGTATCCCCTGCTGGCCATTTTTATCTGGGCCGGCAATACCGTGGTCAACAAACTGGCCGTGGGTTCGATCTTCCCCGCTGAAATCGGCTTTTACCGCTGGTTACTGGCTGCATTGCTGTTTACACCGTTCATGCTCAAGCCGGTCATCACCCACTGGCCGCTGATTCGCCCGAACCTGGGCAAGATCGGCATCCTCGGCGTGCTGGGCATGGCGGTGTATCAGAGCCTGGCGTACTACGCCGCCTCGCTGACCAGCGCCACCAATATGGGCATCATCCTGTCGTTGATGCCGTTGATGGCCTTGACGGCGGCCATCATCAGCCTGGGCCAGCGCCTGACCTTTGGCGCACTGACGGGTGCGGTGCTGTCAT
Organism: Pseudomonas sp. 1 R 17; assembly: GCF_900067035.1. NCBI lineage: Bacteria > Pseudomonadati > Pseudomonadota > Gammaproteobacteria > Pseudomonadales > Pseudomonadaceae > Pseudomonas > Pseudomonas sp. 1 R 17. Next base: position 60,431 of record NZ_FKLB01000030.1, on the reverse strand, counting down.
TCGCAGGGGTAGTGGTGGTGGTGTCGGCCGGCAGCCTCGGCGCGCTGCTGCAGCACGGCGTGAACCTGGGCGATGCGATGATGCTGGTCGCGACCCTGGCGTACGCGGTCTACAGCACCCTGTTGAAAAAATGGCAACTGCGCCTGCCGCCGCTGGTGCTCCTGTATTTGCAGGTGCTGGTGGCGGTGGTGGTGCTGTTTCCGCTGTTTCTGTTCTCGGCAAAAGCCGGCCTGGGCTGGACGAATATTCCGCTGGTGCTCTATGCGTGCTTGCTGGCTTCGATGCTCGCGCCACTGGCGTGGATGCATTCGGTGAAGACCCTGGGACCCAGCCGCACCACGTTGTTTTTCAACCTGCTGCCGTTGATTACCGCATTGATTGCGGCCGTGGTGCTCAGGGAAGAATTGGCGTTGTATCACCTGGTGGGCGGTTTGCTGACGTTGGGCGGGGTGATTTTGTCGGAGCGCTGGACCACACCGGTCCGCCGCCAGGCTTAAACCCCGGCCGCCTTCAGGCGCTGGGCATGCTCGACGAACAGGCGGATAGGCTCGGCGCCCTTGCCGACCAGGCCCATGGATTGGTTGACGATATCGAAGTGGTCCAGGGCGTAGTCATCGCCGATCACCCGCCCCAGGTGCGAGCTGCAGCGCCCGACCATACCGTCGCACTGGCCCTTCTCGCGCACGAAGCTGCGGGCAAACAATCGGCAACTGCGATTCGTCCCGTCCAGCAGGTTGCGTCCGCGATCGGTCTTGCCCGGTTGCAAGGTGCCGGACCATGAGTAGTAGCGCACGCCATTGACCACCTCCGCCCCGTGCCCGCCCCAGGTGTGCGGCAACCCTTGGGGATACTTGCGGTTGAACAGCGCCACACCTGCGCTGGTCAGGGAATGGTGGGACGCCTGCAAGTCCGCCTTGAAGCGCGGGCCGCGATAACCGGTTTCCAGCAGGCTCATCAGCGTTGCAACCAGATGAAACAGTGCGCTCATCAGCCGCCCCTTCACGCTGTCGGCCGGATAATGGGCGTGGATATGGTCCGCCAGTTCCGAACCGTGGTTGGGCCCGGCCACCGACGTCACCGACGCCACCCACTCCGGGCGCGTGGCCGCCGCATAACGGGCGGTCAGCGCGCCCTGGCTATGGCCGATCAGGTTGACCTTGTCGACGCCGGTCTCAAGGCGAATCCGCTCGATCTGCGCCAGCAGCTGCTCGCCACGCACCTCGCTGGAGTCCAGCGGCGCCACCTGGATGGGAAACACCTGCGCCCCACCCGCCCGCAATGCCGGGACAATGCCGTACCAGTAAGGGAAAAACCCCAGGCGCACGAACCCGAGCATGCCGGGCACCAGCACCAAGGGATAACGCGTGGCTAACGACTGCGACATGAACCGAACGTCCTTGATCAAGAAAGGATGATGGCAGGCTAGCCCAATTCCGGCGACGCGCTGATGACACGCCTGGCAAATCCAATAAAACTTTTTGCCGCGCCCGTGACTCACAACTGGGAGCGATCACGCCGACAGAGCGTGGCGTAAAACCGGATTAGCCCCAGGAGATTGAGATGACTGAAGCAAACTTGACTGACGTTGCGACCCTGCGCAGCCGCGCCCGCCAGAACGTCGAAAACGGTGCCGTGACCGAGGGCTATGACGCCGACCGCGAAGAGATCATCCGCCTGCTCAACGGCTCCCTGGCCACTGAACTGGTGTGTGTGCTGCGCTACAAGCGCCACTACTTCATGGCCAGCGGCGTCAAAGCTGCCGTCGCAGCGCAGGAATTCCTCGAACACGCCACCCAGGAAGCCGAGCACGCCGACAAACTCGCCGAACGCATCGTGCAACTGGGCGGCGCGCCGGAGTTCAACCCGGACCTGCTGTCGAAGAACTCCCATGCCCAATACGTGGCCGGTAACAGCTTGAAGGAAATGGTCTACGAAGACCTGGTGGCCGAGCGGATCGCGGTGGACAGCTACCGCGAAATCATCCAGTACATCGGTGATAAGGATCCAACCACGCGCCGTCTGTTTGAAGAGATCCTGGCTCAGGAAGAAGAGCATGCGGACGATATGGCCGACATCCTCGAAAGTCTGTAAATAGCGGCGCAAAAAGAGGGGGGAGCCGGTTAACCGGCTCCCCCCATTTTTTTTGCCTGACCGTCATCCAATCAGAAGCCACGATAACGCCATTCCGACGAAGGAAGACATAGTGAGCAGGTAGGGAACTACTATCCAAAGTTTGAGACGTCTTGGGATACGCTTCACATCCTCAACGAGTACAAGGTGCCGCCATTGAAAAAAAATCGGAATTAGGATGACAAGGGCGATCACGAAGAAACGTTTCAACTTGCCACCAAACGGGCCGACGCCGAACCTGTATTTGAACGTCACAATGAATGAGCTGAATTTTAGATAGTCTTCGGCCTCTTCAAGCTTTGTATAGATAACATAAAAATTTAATGGAAAACTCAGCAGCATCAACACACCCGACCATATGCCGATGGACTCCGACATCATTTTCCAACTCCTGAAATTTCATAAAGGCGGGTTCCTATTTGCTCACCAGCGTGGCTTCCCAAACTACCCACGGCGACGCTCCCAATGGCCGCCCCCACAATGGCACAGCCCAGCGCACTCGCTCCGGCGGTAGGTATAGCAAAGACAGCGGCACATACGGCGACCCCAACCCCCAAGCCTGCGTATCCCCCGTAAGCGGCGCCACCGACTCCTAACACCAGCTTCCCTCCCTCCACAAACTTAGCCCGATTACATTCATCCTCACGTCCGGCTGAACACGCCTCCGTTATTTCCAACGCAGTCACTCCAACATCCAGTGCTATACCGATATAGGTGCCCTTCTTCAATATCTGCGAAGCCTTGGCGATGCGTTTGACTGTCTGTTCGTACTCGCGAATTTCACCGTGATGCCAATAGCTTTTAGTAGAAATACCCAACATCTTTTTTATCGACCCTTCATTTTTCAGGCCCGTACCAAAACGAGCCATACCCGAGAGCTGCTCCTCCAGCTTTGCAAACAACATCCTGCGTTTAGCCAGAAACTCATCCCTCGCGGCCGTTGTGCCCTTGCTCAAGTACTGCTTATGTAAAACGTCGATTTCTTGAAGTGTCCTCTCGATAGCCACAAGATGCTTACTCTAGGCACTGCTGGCACTCCCGACACCGATCGAAGCGTTGGTCATGATGAGCTGGAGTAGATCGTAGTTTTTGATCAAAAAATGATCGACTGCGGAATGCGCCAGCAACGCATGTTTTATGTTCTGCGCAGCGCGCATCAGTTGCGCTTCTTCAGCGGTGCAAGACGCCGTACGCGCATCAGGAATGATCACCAACTGCCCCGGCAAGACCACCACATTGCGGATGTGTTGGTTGACGATGTCGAACTTTGTTTGCGTATAAGGGCTAAGAGAAAGACTGAGCTTGAGCAGTGGATACGGCTGTGGTCGCTCATTGATAAATGCGTAGGCTCCCTGCATGGATTACACCTCCAAGTGACTGTGGCGGTCGACTATAGGAAGGCAACCCAGGAGGTGTAAGGGGAAACAGGGGCGGTTTTAACGCTTCAGAAATGAGCTACACAAGACAAGGATCATACTTACGGCGCCCCGATAAAAAAGGCGACCAAAGGGTCTAATGCCAGTCAGTTAAGGCTTTTTGTAGGAGCGAGCTTGCTCGCGAAAAACTCACAGGCGCCGCGTTCATTCAGGAAGCGCGCGTTATCGTTGACGTTTTTCGCGAGCAAGCTCGCTCCTACAGGAGGCGATGTACGCTTAACTGACTGGCATTAACCAAAGGGTCGCCCTTTCTGACAATTTCGACGATCAGCCTTTAACCGTCTTCGGCGCCTTTCCTTCCTTCATCTGCTGCAACAACGGCGCACACTGGTTCGGCGCATCGGCGCTCGGTGCCACCAGCGCCAACAGACCCGCTGCCGGGCCGGCGATCACACCCAGTGCCACCATGCCCGCGCCCCGCAGGGCCAGGGGAATGGCTTTTACACCCGCATTGGGCTTGATGAACGGGCCATTGACGTACAACGGCGAACGCAGGGAAAACAGGCGGAAGCCCTTCGATTCCGGTGTGACGGTCAAGTCCAACTGCTCGGTGGCCATGTTGGCGGTGCCATCGATATAGATGATCGCGTTCTCGGTATCGAACACAAACAAGCGCGTGGTTGCCAGACCGGTCTTGATCCCGAAATCCGCCGCCGCGCAGTTGATCTTCACTTCCTTGTCGCCGAACAGGCGCCCCACCACATAGTTGCCGACGTTGAGCCCGGCAATTTCCATCAGGCCACGGCTGATGGCGCCGTCGTTGATCAGCATCTTCAGGTCACCGTTGGAGCTGCCCAGCAGCGCCGCAACGGAGTTACCGCGCCCGGAAAGATCGGCATCGCCGTTGAGTTCACCGAAGCTGGTTTTCATCGGTTCGAAGGTGGGGAACAACTGCTTGAGCTTGAAGTTGCGTGCAGTCAGTTTGGCGCGGCCTTCCATCGGTGTGGTGCGGCCATTCAAGCGGATCTGCGCATCCAGCTTGCCGCCGGCGACGCCGAATCGCAGCGGTTCCAGGCTCAGTTCGCCGTCGTTGAGCACCAGGTGGGTGTACAGGTCGTTGAAGGGCAATTCGGCACTGTGCACGATGCGTTTGCCGGTGAATTCCACATCGGCATCCATGTCGCGCCAGCGCTCGGTGCGGAACTCTTCCACCGGCAGCACTTTGGTCGCCGGCTGTTTGCTCTCACCGCCACGCGCTTTTTGCTTGGCGTTGGAGTCGGCACCGATCAGGGGGGCGAGGTCGCTCATCAGCAATTGGTTGGACACCAACGCACCGCTGAGCTTGGGACGTGGCTGGCTGGCGACATAGGCGAGGTTGCCGTGAATATCGCTGTTGCCGATCTTGCCGTTGAAGTTTTCGTAGCTGAATGACGCGCCGCTGGCATCGTGCAACTTGGCGATCAAGTGGCCGTCAGTGGAGTAGGCCGGCGAATCCGGCAAGGTGACGCCGGTCAGCGGGTAGAGGTTACCCAGGCTGCTGCCGGACAGTTTCAGGCGAAGGTCCAGGGCGCCGAGGTTCAACGGGTCGGTCAAGGTGCCCGCCAATGCGATGCTGGTATCGGCAATCTTGACCTGGGCTTGCATCGGAAACGGCTTGGCCGCGTCCTGCAAGGCCAGCAGGCCGCCGATCTTGCCGCTGCCGTCGAGTTTCTGGCCGTGATACTGGCCCTTGACCTTGAGGGCGAACGCATAGTCCTGGGGCGCGGAGCCTTTTTCCAGGGCCTTCCTGGCATCGGCGTCGCCGACGATTTCGCCGAACGGGATCGGCTTGCCCAGGGGGTCGATGATCACGTCCAACTGAGTCTTGAGGGTCTGGTCGTCGAGGGTCACGTGGCCCTTGTCGAACCCAATGGCGCCGATGTCCACCACCCAGTTGGAAGGTTCGGCGTCGGGGTCCTTGGGGTCGAACGTGAACGTCCAGTTGGCGCGGCCATCGGCCAGGCGCTGCAACTCGGCACTCGGTTCGGTGAGGTCGATACGGGGGATCACCACGCGCTGCACCAGCAACGCCAGCGGCGAAATACGCAGCTCGACCTTTTTCAGCGTGACCATCTGCGGTTTTTTTGACCAGTCGGGATTGCCCAGGGTCAGGTCCTCGGCAATCACATGGGGCCACGGCACCCAGGCGCGCCAGCCGCCTTCGTCCGGCTCACGTGCCCACACCACCGCCAGGTTGCCGTTGATGGCAAACGGGCGATGCAGTTCTTCGGAGACTTTGGCATTGAGGGGCGGTTTGATGCGGTTCCAGTCAAAGAACACCAGGACCAGTACCACCACAGCGATTAACACAACGAAGCTGGCGCAGCTCCACATGACGATTTTACGAGTGCGCGTCATTGCACAGGACTCCTGAATACGACCGGCTGAACCAACACCTGTAGGACAGCTTATAAAACTACGACTGGCAAACCGCTCGTGGGTTTAACCCAATCTCCGATTTACCCTTGAAAACCTGCTTTCCTGACCGTTTCGACAGATTCGATCATCTACGGCGCACCATTGTTACCCGGGTTCGTGTCGAAAATACCCACCTCGGTGCAAAACCGCGTGCTTGAGAGGCCCGATCTAGAGCCTCCCTGACGAACAATCAATTCTGTTGATTATTACCATTGTGTTTATGAACTTTTATATCGACTTATCGAGAGTAGCATTAGCCCTGTACCCACTTTATCGCCCTCCCAAGGAGCAACCCATCATGAAACGCCAAGTACTCGCTACCGTCCTGTTATCCATCCTGGCTTCCAGCGCCTTTGCCCTGCCAGCCGCCGAACAGGTTACCCCACAAGCCAAGGCTGACGCCGTTCACTTCAACCAGACCCTGGCCCGCAGCGGTTCGCAAGAAGACGAGAACCGTGACTACGCCAAAGGTGCTGTCGCTGAAAACGGTTCGGAACACGCCAACAAGCGTGCGTACACTGAAGGTGTTGCCGAAGGTGGCCGTGATCGCCTGGAACAGAAAGGCCTGGTTGAAGGTGGTGCGGAACAAGCCAACGAACGTGCCTACACCGAAGGTGTTGCCGAAGGTGGTGCTGATCGCCTGCAAGAACTGCATCAAGCTCAGAGCTGACCCTGTGGTGGCCCAGAAAAAAGCCCGATCTGCCGACCGGGCTTTTGACTTTTTGTAGCGCCTGTCACGCAACACTCCCCACCTATTCCCCGCCAAGTTCGACGTCAATGAAGCTGTTTTGCTAGAGTGCGTCGCTGTACTTGCCGACAAAGCCCGCCCGCCCATGCTGCCCCGTGCCGAACAGAAGCAACAGACCCGCCTCGCCCTGATGGACGCTGCCCGCCATCTGATGGAGTGTGGCCGTGGGTTTGGCAGCCTGAGCCTGCGTGAAGTGGCCAAGACCGCAGGCATTGTCCCCACCGGCTTCTATCGCCACTTTGCCGATATGGACCAGCTTGGACTTGTATTGGTGAGTGAGGTGGGCCAGACCTTTCGCGCCACCATTCGCCTGGTGCGCCACAACGAATTCGTGATGGGCGGCATTATCGATGCCTCAGTGCGGATTTTTCTCGATGTGGTCTCGGCCAACCGCTCGCAATTCCTGTTCCTGGCCCGCGAGCAATACGGCGGTTGCCTGGCGGTGCGCCAAGCCATCGGTGCCCTGCGTGAAGACATCACCCGCGACCTGGCGGCCGACCTGACCCTGATGCCCAAGTTGCAGCACCTGGACGCCGATGGCCTGCATGTAATGGCCGACCTGATCGTCAAGAGCGTGTTCGCCACCCTTCCCGACATCATTGACCCACCGGCCCAGGCCTTGCCTGCCCACCTCACGCCCCAGGCGAAAATCACCCAGCAACTGCGCTTTATCTTTATCGGCCTCAAGCATTGGCAAGGCCTGGGCAGTACGGAGTAAGCCGGCTAGCCCGCCGAGTGAAAGCGCTTGGCGGTACTGTAGTTCTTGTTCCAGTAGCGATTGTTCAGCGAGTCGATTCGCACCGTCTTGCCGGCGCGCGGCGAATGAATGAATTTGCCCTCGCCTATATAAAGGCCGACATGGCTGACCTGACTGCGCCCATTACCTTTGAAGAACACCGCATCCCCAGGTTTGAGCGCGTTACGCTTGATCGTCATGGCGTTTGAACGGTGCATCGCCGCCGTGGTGCGGGGTATACGGATATTGGCTTCGGTCCTGAACAGGTAGACCAGCAAGCTGCTGCAGTCGAAGCCCTGCTCCACGGTGTTCCCGCCCCATTTATACGAGGTACCCAGCAATTGATGGGCGCGGTCGATCACATTGTCGATGGCTGGGCGTTTTTGCAGCGACTGCAGGGGCGTCGCGATCTCGAGAGGGGCTACCCCGCGCGGCTTGATATTGGCCGAGGACGAGGGAGTGACCAGGTAAAGACTGAAAATGAATAAACACACAATTGATTTGAACATACTGGAACTCGCCGTGGATGTTTAGCACGGCGCAAATCCTAACGGTCTGGCGCGTAAGCAGATGAACGCCGAATCCTTACATCCAGTAGGACAAATCCGAAAATTCCATATACGAAAAAAACGGAAGGAACTTGATGTGATAAACACCACTCGCCAACAAAAAACGCCCCATTTAAGTGCTCAATATCCGACAGAGCACCAACATTAAGCACTCGCAGTACTCAGCCCCGCCCTATTCAGTGGCATCTCCTCGCGCACCGACAGAGAATTCCTACATCAATACCTGATTGGCAAGCCCCTTGCTCTAGCACTTCCATCGCTCATAGCTGGAAGCTTCCTGATGCTGGTGATCCACCGCCGAATCGCCCCCCAAGCCCTCTGGGCCGCTGAGCTGCTGCTGAATTTCGAAGCACGCAGCAAGAGCCGCCTGCGCTGTTTCAGTGCCGACGGTGAAGACGTCGGCCTGTTTCTGGAGCGCGGCCAGCCGCCGTTGCACGATGGCGAATTCCTGCAAGCCGAAGACGGACGTGTCGTACGCGTGTGCGCCCGCCCTGAACACCTGTTGCACGTCACCTGCAGCAACGCCTTTGAACTGACCCGCGCCGCCTACCACCTCGGCAACCGCCATGTGGCCTTGCAAGTGGGGGATGGCTGGTTGCGCCTGCTCGACGACTACGTGCTCAAGGCCATGCTTGAGCAACTGGGCGCCCACACCGAAACCATCGAGGCGCCGTTCCAACCGGAACACGGCGCCTATGGCGGCGGCCACCACCACTCCCGGCATGGCGATGAAGATTTCAACTACCCGCCCAAGCTGCATCAGTTCGGCGTACGTCTATGAACCCAGCCTGGGCGCTGTTGCGTCTGGCCAGTCCGCAATTGCCGATTGGCGGCTACAGCTATTCCCAAGGCCTGGAAATGGCCGTGGAGAACGGCCACGTCAACGATGCCGCCAGCGCTCGGCGCTGGATCAGCGACCAATTGCTGCTCAACCTCGCGCGCTTCGAAGCCCCGCTGTTGCTCGCCCATTGCCGCGCCGCCGCAGAGCAGGACTGGCCAGCGTTGGCGCAGCTGTGCGAAGCGCATCAAGCCAGCCGCGAAACCCGGGAGCTGTATCAGGAAAGTCGGCAGATGGGTTATTCCCTGCAGCAGTTGCTCAATGGCCTGCCGGAACTGGACAGCGACGCCCGCAGCTTCCTGGAGCAACGCCGCGAACCGCACTTGGCCCTGGGCTGGGCACTGGCCGCGCGCGCCTGGGCGATCAGCGCCGACGACGCCCTCGCCGCCTGGCTCTGGAGCTGGCTGGAAAACCAATTGGCCGTGCTGATGAAAACCCTGCCCCTGGGCCAGCAAGCCGCACAGCGCCTGACCAGCGAGCTGCTGCCCCTACTGCAACAGGCCCAGCACGACGCCGTCCGCATCGACCCCCACCATTTCGGCAGCGCCGCCTTCGGCCTGTCCCTGGCGAGCATGGCCCACGAGCGCCAGTACAGCCGCCTGTTCCGTTCCTAAGGTTTTTTTGGAGAATCAGACATGAACACACAACCCCTGCGTGTCGGTATCGGTGGCCCGGTCGGCTCCGGCAAGACCGCCCTGACCCTGGCCCTGTGCCTCGCGCTGCGCGATCGCTACAACCTGGCGGTGGTCACCAACGACATCTACACCCGCGAAGACGCCGACTTCCTGGTGCGCAACCAGGCCCTGGCGCCGGAGCGCATTATCGGCGTGGAAACCGGCGGCTGCCCGCACACGGCGATTCGCGAGGACGCCTCGATCAATCTGGAAGCGGTGGACCAACTCAACCGCCGCTTTCCCGGCCTGGACCTGATCCTGGTGGAGTCCGGCGGCGATAATCTGTCGGCCACCTTCAGCCCGGAGCTGTCGGACCTGACCATCTATGTGATCGATGTGTCCGCCGGCGACAAGCTGCCGCGCAAGGGCGGGCCTGGTATTTGCAAATCCGACCTGCTGGTGATCAACAAAATCGACCTGGCGCCGCTGGTGGGCGCGTCGCTGGAGCTGATGAACAGCGACACCCAGCGCATGCGCAACGGCAAACCCTTTGTGTTCAGCAACCAGAAAACCGGGGTAGGCCTGGAAGAAATCGTCGCCTTCATCGAACGCCAAGGCCTGCTGACCGCCGCCTGATCAACCCATAAGGAACCTGTTTATGAACCTCAATAAATTCCTCGCAGCCGCCGCCCTGCTGCTCGCGCCCGCCCTGGCCTTCGCTCACCCTGGCCACGGCGACAACGGCCTGGTGGCCGGTATCAGCCACCCGCTGGGCGGCCTCGACCACCTGCTGGCCATGGTCGCGGTCGGCCTGTGGGCCGCGCAACAAAAGGGTGCCGCGCGCTGGGCCCTGCCGTGCACCTTTGTCGGCACCATGCTGATGGGCGGCGTGCTGGGTTTCGAAGGGCTGCAATTGCCCGCACTGGAAAGCGGGATCGCCGCCTCGGTGCTGGCCCTGGGCCTGGCGGTGGCACTGGCGGTGCGTCCGCCGTTGTTCATGGCCATGGGTGCGACGGCGTTGTTTGCGTTGTTCCATGGTGTGGCCCATGGCTTGGAGCTGCCGGACATGTCGAGCCCTTGGGCGTATGCCGCCGGCTTTGTCGGCGCGACCGCTGCACTGCACGCGGCCGGGTATGCGCTGGTGCGCTGGTTGCCGGCCGCAGCGGCACCGTTGGTGCGGATTGCCGGAGCGGCTTCGGCGGCGACTGGGGTGTGGCTGCTCGCCAGCTAAACGTCGCAAGCTGCAAGTAAAAGCCGAACCGCTCTTACTTGCAGCTTGCAGCTCACAACTTAAAGCTGCCCCTCTGCTACCATGCGCGCCTACACCCCTGCCGTGACGACGCCAGCCGATGCCCATCGCTCCAAGCTCCGCCCCCCAGCCTTCTTTGAATGCCGTGCTCACGCACTTCCACACCCTGATCGTGCCGCTCTGGCAGGGCCCGGGCTGGAATGCCGAATTGGCGCTGCCCTATGAGGCGCTGGACGCCGATCACCGCCCACTGCCCCCGCAACGCTACCGCGCCATGGCCTGCGCGCGGCAGTTGTACCTGTTCGCCAGCCTGATCGGCGAGCCAGGGGCGGCCTTCGCTGAAGAGCGCGCGGCGGTGCTGTTCCGCTCCCTGCAACGGCATTTCCACGATGCCGAACACGGCGGCTGGTTCTACAGCGTCGACCCCGCCGGCCAGCCGCTGGACAAGCGAAAAGACCTCTACACCCACGCCTTCATCATCTTTGCCTGCGCCCATTACTGGGCCAAGGTGCGTGAAGCGCTGGTGGAATCGGTGCTGAACGCCGCCCTCGAAGTCGTGGCCCAGCGCTTCGCCACCGAAGACGGCCTGTACGAGGCGGTGCTGGAACGCAACTGGTCGTCCCTCCAGTCCGGCCCGCTGCAAAACCCGTTGATGCACCTGGCCGAAGGTTTCCTCGCCACACTTGCGGTGCGCGAGGATGCCCCTGTGCAAGCGGCCCTGCTGGCCTTGGCGACGGCCATGCAGCAGCGTTTCATCGACCGCCGGCACGGCGTGATGATGGAAAAGCCGCTGGGCGCTGTGGATAACTGGTTTGAGCCGGGGCACCAGTTCGAGTGGTTCTTTTTGCTCGAATCGTCGCCCGTGCTGCGCGGCACCCCGCTGCATGCGTCACTGACGCGGGCGTTTGCCTACGCTGAGCACAAGGGTGTGGACGGCGCGACCGGAGCGGTTAGCGGCATGTTGGCGCTCGACGGCAGCGTGCGCGACGGCACCCAGCGTATCTGGGCCCAGGCCGAGTACCTGCGGGCACTGACCTTGCGCCCTGGCAGTGAGGCGGTGCTGCAGCGCCAACTGCTGGCGCTGCAACAGCATTTCCTGCATGAGAAAGGCTGGCATGAATGCCTGGATGCCAACGGCGCGGTGAGCCGACGGGATATGCCATCGACCACACCGTATCATTTGGCAACCTGCTACCAGGGGCTGATCCAGCATCTCGGGTGACCTGCTGGGCCTCATCGGGAGCAACGTGGTCTAGAGCCTTACTTGGCCCCCCGCTCAATCGCAAACCCAGCCCAGGTCTGGCTCACCGGCATCAGTTCCAGGCGGTTGATGTTGACGTGCGCCGGCGTGTTCAGCACCCAGAAGATGGTGTCGGCAATGTCCTGCGGCTGGATCGGCTCGGCACCGGCGTAGGTGGCGTCGTAGCGCGCCTGGTCACCGCCGAAGCGCACCAGGGAGAACTCGCTTTCGCACAGGCCCGGCTCGATGTTGGTCACACGCACGCCGGTGCCCTGCAGGTCACAGCGCAGGTTCAAGGAGAACTGCTTCACGAACGCCTTGGAACCGCCATACACATGGCTGCCCGGGTACGGGTAGCTGCCGGCGATGGAGCCCAGGTTGATGATCCCGGCGCCACGACCATGGGCGATCAGGCGCGGCAGCAGCAGGCTGGTGGTGGTCAGCAGGCCTTTGATGTTGGTATCGACCATGGTTTCCCAGTCGTCGAGGTCGCACTTGGGCGCCGGGTCAGTGCCCACGGCCAGGCCGGCGTTGTTGATCAGCCCGCGCAGGGTGGCGAACGATGGCGGCAGGTTGGCGATCGCGTCTTCCATGCCTTTGCGATCCCGTACATCCACCACCAGGCCGTGCACTTCGGTCTGCTTGGAAAGCTCCTCGACCAGCGCATTCAAACGCTCGGCACGACGACCGGTAAGCACCAGTTTCCAGCCGGCCTCGGCAAACCGACGGGCGCAGGCTTCGCCAAAACCTGAGGTGGCGCCAGTAATAAACAGCGTGTTGGACATGGTGTTCTCCTTGCGGGCATCGGGAAAAAAATCAGCCAGCAGAATGCCCTTACGCCGCAGTTGCGGCAACCGCCATGCACAGAACTTCATGCACGACTGGTCATTTTTTAATCATTCAGACCAAAGCCTTATGAACCGTGGCTTGCAGCCATATGCGCGCAGGTTATCCACAGCTGCGCCCACAGTCTCTGGGGGCAAGTGCAAAACGCTTCAGGCCGCTGTGTACAAGGCTTCCAGGCGATTTTAGAAAGTTTTTTGCTTGACCTGGACGAAGGCGTATGTAGGCCCAGGGGCAGCGGGACAAATCGAGCGATGGCTCCAGGCCAGTCATTCCGGCCTCTGCGGCCGTCTTTCCAGAGTTTAGTCACAGACTTATCCACAGGCGGGCGGGACATATTTCAGTCATATACCTGTGTCTTTAAACAGGTTGACAAACCCCTCGATCGGCCGCGAAAAAGCCACTGATCAAAAAACAACCACACAGCTGAAAGCCACGGTTTTAAAGGGGTTCAGCCAGCTACTCCCACGTTACCCACAGCCGGTTCCACAGTGAATGGGGACAAGTCAAAAGTGTGACAAAACAGGGATTTGCGGCGGCTATATGTCGCGCTTTGGAGGGGGGCTGGATTTGTTTTCCACAATTTGGGATCGGTCTTGCAGGCGACACAAAACAAATGTGAGAGGGGGCTTGCCCCCGATGGCGGTGTGTCAGTTTCAGGTGTGCTGACTGATACAACGCCATCGGGGCAAGCCCCCTCCCACAGGGGTACTGCGTCGTTATTTAGATCAGTGGCCACCGAGGTAAGCGTTGCGCACTTCCTCGTTCACCAGCAGCTCCTTGCCGGTGCCTGTGAGGCGAATCTCACCGTTGACCATCACGTACGCCCGATCCGACAAACGCAGTGCATGGTTGGCGTTCTGCTCCACCAGGAAGATGGTCATCCCGGTGGAGGCCAGCTCGCGCAGGGTGGAAAAGATCTGCTTCACCACAATCGGCGCCAGGCCCAGGCTCGGTTCGTCCAGCAGCAACAGCTTGGGTCGGCTCATCAGCGCGCGGGCGATGGCGAGCATTTGCTGCTCGCCACCGGACATGGTCATGGCGCGCTGGTTACGTCGCTCCTTGAGCCGTGGGAACAGCTCGAACATGCGTTGCATATCTTCCTGGGCGAACTTGTCGCCAATGGGGATGGTGCCCATCAGCAGGTTTTCCTCGACGGTCATGTCGGGGAACACCCGCCGCCCTTCCGGCGACTGTGCAATGCCGTTGGAGGCAATGTAGTGGGACGACTTGTGGGTAATGTCGACGCCGTTGTAGAGGATCTGCCCCGACTCGGCCCGTGGCTGGCCGAAGATCGACATCAGCAGCGTGGATTTACCCGCGCCGTTGGAGCCGATCAAGCTGACGGTTTCGCCTTCGTTGATGTGCAGCGAGACTTTTTTCAGGGCCTGGATCGGGCCGTAGAACACGTCCAGGTCCTTCATTTCGAGGATAGGTGCACTCATACCAGCTCCTCTTCGTCGGCGCCCAGGTAGGCGGCAATCACTTTCGGGTCGTTGCGGATCGCTTCCGGCCCGCCTTCGGCAATCACGTTGCCGTGGTCCAGCACCACAATGTGGTCGGAAATACTCATCACCATGCCCATGTCGTGTTCGATCAGCACCACCGTCAGGTCGTGTTCGTCGCGCAACAGGCGAATCATCGCGCTGAGGGCTTCGGTTTCCTGGGGGTTGAGGCCCGCTGCCGGTTCGTCCAGGCAGATGATCTGCGGCCGGGTGCACATGGCGCGGGCGATTTCCAGGCGGCGCTGCTGGCCGTAGGAAAGCTCACCGGCCAGGCGGTTGGCGCAGTCCACCAGGTCCACCACTTCGAGCCAGTAGAACGCATGGTCGAGGGCATCGCTTTCGGCCTTGCGGTAGCCCTTGGTGTTGAGGATGCCCGCCAGCATGTTGCGGTTGACCCACATGTGCTGGGCCACCAGCAGGTTTTCCAGCACCGACATTTCCTTGAACAGGCGAATGTTCTGGAAGGTCCGGGCCAGGCCGGCGCGGTTGACCAGGTGGGTGCCACCGAACATCTTGTAGTACACCCGGCTCAAGAAGCTTTTTGGCGATACGAAGTCGACCGCCTTGAAGCGCTCGCCGAGCAGCTGGATCACATTGGTCTGCTTGCCGCGGATGTTCAGTTCGATCTTGCCGCCGCTGGCTTTGTAGAAGCCGGTGAGGCAGTTGAACACGGTGGTCTTGCCGGCTCCGTTGGGGCCGATCAGGGCGAAGATCGAGTTGCGTTCAACCTTGAGGCTCACATCGCTCAAGGCCTTGATGCCACCGAAGTGCATCATCAGGTGTTCCACGGAGAGGACGACTTCCTTGCTCATGGCGCTACCCCCTTGCGCGGTGTCACACCGGTGCGGCTGATCCGGATCAGGCCGCGCGGTCGCCAGATCATCATCACCACCATCAGCACGCCAAACAGCAGCACGCGGTATTCGCTGAAGCTGCGCAGCAGTTCAGGCGCGACCGTCAACACGAACGCGGCAATCACCACGCCGACCGTCGAGCCCATGCCGCCCAGTACCACGATGGCCAGGATCAGCGCCGACTCGAAGAAGGTGAACGACGACGGGTTGACGAAGCCTTGGTAGCTGGCGAAGAACACCCCGGCCAAACCGGCAGTGGACGCGCCAATGGTGAAGGCCGAGAGCTTGACCAGCACGTGGTTCAGGCCCATGGAGCGGCAGGCGATCTCATCTTCGCGCAAGGCTTCCCAGGCGCGGCCGACCGGCATGCGGGTCAGGCGGTGCTTGATGTACAGCACGGCCAGCACCACCAGGAACAGCACGATGTAGATGAACATGAACTTGATATTGGGGTTGTAGTCGATGCCGAAGAACTCGTGGAACGGAACCCCGCCCTCCTTGGCCTTGCGCCCGAACTCCAGGCCCAGGAAGGTCGGCGAAGGCACCGGCATACCGTTGGGGCCGCCGGTGAACGAGAGCCAGTTGTTGAGCACCAGGCGAATGATTTCACCGAAGCCCAGGGTCACGATGGCCAGGTAGTCACCGTGCATTCGCAGCACCGGAAAGCCGAGTATGCACCCCGCTAAAGCCGCTGCGATGGCTGCCAGCGGCAACACGCTCCAGAAGCCCAGGCCGAGGTATTGATAACCCAGCGCCAGGCCGTAGGCGCCGATGGCGTAGAACGCCACGTAACCCAGGTCGAGCAGCCCGGCCAGGCCGACCACGATGTTCAGGCCCAGGCCCAGCAACACGTAGATCAGCCCGAGGATCACCACGGTCAGCAGGTACTTGTTGGCGAAGATCGGGAACACGATGGCGATCACGATCAGCGCCGGGATGATCCAGCGCAGCCGCGACTTGTAGTCCGGTGGCAGTACATGTACGCCGGAGCCGCTGCTTTCGAAGCCCTGCAGAATCTTCAGGCCCTTGGGGGTTTGCAGGAACAGGCTGAGGGCAAAGCGCCCGGCCATCACGATGGCGACCAGGGTAGCCACACGGGCCGGTTCCAGGTTGAAGCTGTAGCCGTCGAGGACCACGCCGACGATCGGACCGAACACGATCAACGAAATCAGCCCGGCAAGGACCGTATCGACCACACTTTTCTTGATATCGATGGGTTTGGCAGCAGACATGTTTACACCTTAGCCACGAGTGGGCGACCAAGCAGGCCCTGGGGACGGAAAATCAGAATCACCACCAGCAGGGAGAAACTGAACACGTCTTTGTAGTCGGAGTTGATCAACCCCGAGAACAACGACTCGGAAATACCCAGGATGATCCCGCCCAGCATCGCCCCAGGCAGGGAACCGATGCCGCCGAGTACCGCTGCGGTAAACGCCTTGATGCCGATGATGAAGCCGGCGTAGAAGTCGAACGTGCCGTAGTTGAGGGTGATCAGCACGCCGGCCAGGGCCGCCATGGCGGCACCGATGACAAACACGTAGGAGATCACGCGGTCGGTGTTGATCCCCAGGATCGAGGCCATCTTGCGGTCTTGCTGGGTGGCGCGGCACATGCGGCCGAGCTTGGTGTACTTGATGATGTAGGTGAGCAACGCCATGCCGGCAAACGCCGCCACGAGGATGAAGACCTTGGTGTACGTGAGTTGGACGAACCCACTGCCGATGTCGACGCGCCAGGCGCCGGCCAGCAGGGTTGGAATGCCTTGTTGTTTCGCGCCCTGGGCGATCTGCGCGTAGTTCTGCAGGATCAGGGAGATGCCGATGGCGCTGATCAGCGGAGCCAGGCGGGTGGAGTTGCGCAGCGGTTTGTAGGCGACCCGTTCGATGACCCAACCGTACACGCCGGTGACGACCACGGTGAAGATCAGGGTGCCGAGAATGAGCAGCGGGAAGGATTCGATGCCGAAGTAAGCCAGCAGTGCCAGACTGATCGCCGCGAGGTAAGCGGAAATCATATAAACCTCGCCGTGGGCGAAGTTGATCATGCCAATGATGCCATAGACCATTGTGTAGCCGATGGCGATCAGGCCATAGACCGACCCGAGGGTCAGGCCGTTGACCAGTTGCTGCAGGAAAATACCATCCATAACGCAATCTCACGCGGTGAGCACCTGCACACCAGTCGGTGTGCGGCGCTTCTGGAGGAAAAGACAGATCTCAATAACAACGCTGTCCCAATGTGGGAGGGGGCTTGCCCCCGATGCGGTGGGTCAGCTGAACAACTGTTGACTGACCCACCGCTTCGGGGACAAGCCCCCTCCCACATGGATTACTTCTGCTTTTCCAGCTGGTGGTATTTGCCGTCTTTATCCCACTGGTAAACCACGTAGTCGGAGACTTTCAGGTCGCCCTTCGCGTCCCAGGTCTTCTCGCCCATCACGGTTTTGACCGGGTGCGCTTTCAGCCATTTGGCCGCGTCTTCGCCCTTGTTGGACTTGGCGCCGTTGAAGCCGGCGGCCAGGGCCTGCAGCGAGGCGTAGGCGTACAGGGTGTAGCCCTCAGGCTCGTAGCCGGCCTTGCGGAACTCTTCCACCACGGCCTTGCTGTCCGGCAGCAGGCGCGGGTCGGCGCCAAAGGTCATGTACACGCCATCGACGTATTGCGCGCCGCCAGCGGTGGCCACCAGTTCATCGGTCACTACGCCGTCATCGGACATGAACTTGACGTCCTTCAGGCCCGCTTCACGAATCTGGCGAACCAATGGACCGGCTTCCGGGTGCAGGCCACCGAAGTACACGACGTCGGCGCCCAGGGAGCGGATTTTGGTGACCAGCGCACTGAAGTCCTTCTCGCCACGGGTCAGGCCTTCTTCCAGCACCGGCTTGACGCCGCGCTTGGTCAACTGGGCAGCGGTGGCGTCGGCCAGGCCTTTGCCGTAGGTGTCCTTGTCGTTGATGACGGCGACTTTCTTGCCCTTGAGCACGTCGACGATGTAGTCGCCGGCGACGATGCCTTGCTGGTCGTCACGCCCGCACATACGGAACATGGCGCCCAGGCCGCGCTCGGTCACTTGTGGGTTGGTAGAGCCTGGGGTGATCGCGATGATGCCCGCTTCGTCGTAGACCTCGGAGGCCGGAATGGTGTTCGACGAGCAGAAGTGCCCGACTACGCCAATCACTTTGTCCTGGTCAGCCAGGCGGTTGGCCACGGCAACGGCCTGTTTCGGCTCACAGGCATCGTCGCCTGCCACCAGCACGACTTTCTCGCCATTGATGCCACCGGCCTTGTTGATCACCTCGGCTGCCGCCTGGGCACCCTTCATGTACTGCTCACCGAACGAGGCGTTGGCGCCGGTCATCGGCCCCGCAACGCCAATCTTCACATCAGCTTGAACAAACGTAGAAACACCCAGCGCCGCTGCAACGGCGAGGGCCAGAAAACCTTTCTTGTAAAACGTCTGGGACATGAGTGGTGCTCCGATATTTTTGATTTTTGGCACGACAACTTGCGTTCAAACTTTTCACTGAAAGCCCAGAGCAAGCCTCGTGCCATTACGTTTTTATTCTTCAAAAAGACACGGTGTCATTGTTATTGCAGGCGTTTCGGCTCCGCTCGCCAGGACGTGCAACCCTCTAGCATCGATAGGTGCAACCCATGGGCCGAAAAAGTACAACCCTGACGGGTCGCACCTGCAACCAAAGCAATAAACGACAGTTCCTACAGCTGTAACAGCCTGCGTAACGGAACTGCACATTTACAGTGCGCAACTGCTACGACCTGCACCAATACAGATTAGTAGCCGGCTAAGAAAATGCAGGCTTCTGAGCGGTATTTCGCTGATCAGATCACGATCCTCAGGCATTGCCCGGCGTGATACAGCGAGAATCCGGCTTCATACAGGCAACTGCGCAGCCCAACCCCGGCCAGCGGTTGCATGGGTGCAAACGGAATCGGCAAGGCTTGGGGATTCTGGTGACATAGATAGTCGGCGAACGCCTTGCCGACCACGCTGCCGGTGGTCACGCCGCGCCCGTTATAGCCGGTTACCGCCACCAGGCCGGGAGCTGGCTCGAACAGGCGCATCAGGTGATCGGGGGTGAAGGCGATGCAGCCGGTCCAGGTGAATTCCCAATGCACCGATTTGAGGTACGGGAAGTAATGTTGCTGCACCCGATCAGCCCACGCCTTGAGGAACCAGGCCGGTTTCTGGTTACCGTTGCCCAGGCTGCCGAGCAACAGGCGGCCATCGGCATCGCGGCGGATGCTGCTCAGTACCTGGCGCGTGTCCCATGAGCCTTGGCCGCCGGGCAGAATCTGCTCGGCGGCGGCGTCGGTCAGCGGCGCGGAGGCGACCTGGTAGTAGTAGCCGGGGAAAAAATTGCGTCGCAGCTCGGTCCACTCACCTTCGGTGTAGGCGTTGGAGGCGATGACCACTTGTGCAGCCTGCACCGAACCGCTGGCGGTCTGAACGGACCAACTCGCACCTTGGCGCTCCAACCGGGCGACCGGAGAATGGTCGAACAACTGCCCGCCAAGCCCCACGGCGGCATTCGCCAGGCCACTGGTGTAGGCCATCGGGTTCAAGGTGCCAGCACGCCGATCCAGCAAGGCGGCGGCGATTTTTTTCGTGCCGGTGGCGTGCTCGCAGGCCTGGCCGGTGAGCAATTCCACCGGCGCGCCACGGCGCTTCCATTGCTCCTCACGACTGCGCAAATCCGCCTCGCCACGGGCGTTATGCGCCATGTGCAAGGTGCCCTCGCGGCGCAATTGGCAATCGATGTTGTATTTGTCGATCAGGCTGAACACCAGCGACGGTGCCGCGCCGAGCATGCGGTTGAGCTGGCTGCCCACCGCTTCGCCGAAACCGGCTTCGATCTCGTCCGGAGGGATCCACAGGCCGGCATTCACCAACCCGACGTTGCGCCCCGAACCACCGTGGCCGGTGCGATGAGCCTCCAGCACGGCGACGCTTTTACCCTGCTCCAGCAAGTGAATGGCGGCCGACAAACCGGTGATGCCGGCGCCGATCACGCACACATCCACCTTGACCTCGCCCTTGAGCGCGGCACGATCCGGCCGGCCAGGGGTGAGGTGTTCCCACAAACATGCTTCGCGTAGTGCCATTGCCAGACTCCGGTGAGACCCAACAAGCGTTTTTCTTGTTCAGCACCATCACTGTAGGAGCGAGCTTGCTCGCGAAAAACGCGAGAGCGGCGCGGGCATTCAGGATGCCCGCGTGATCGTTGACGATCTTCGCGAGCAAGCTCGCTCCTACAGAATCAGTCGAAGGTGATGCCCTGGGCCAGCGGCAACTCCAGCGAATAGTTCACGGTGTTGGTCTGGCGGCGCATGTACCCGCGCCATGCATCCGAACCTGACTCGCGACCGCCACCGGTCTCTTTCTCACCGCCAAACGCGCCGCCAATCTCCGCGCCGCTCGGGCCGATGTTGACGTTGGCGATCCCGCAGTCGCTGCCCACTGCCGACATGAATTGCTCGGCCTCGCGCACGTCAGTGGTGAAGATGCACGACGACAGGCCTTGGGGCACGGCGTTGTTGAGGCGCAGGGCTTCGGCGAAGTCCTTGTAGCCGACGACATACAAAATCGGCGCGAAGGTTTCGGTGCACACCACATCGCTCTGCTCAGGCATTTCGACAATGGCCGGCGACACGTAGTAGGCGTTGGGGAACTTGTCTTCCAACTGGCGCTTGCCGCCGAACACCTTGCCGCCTTCACTCAAGGCCTGCTCCAGGGCGTCCTGCATAGCGTCGAAGCCATGCTTGTCGATCAGCGGGCCAATCAGGTTGCCCTCCAGCGGGTGGCCGATGCGCACTTTGGAATAGGCGGCCTTGAGGCGGGTGACGATTTCTTCCTTGACCGACTCGTGGGTGATCAGGCGGCGCAGGGTGGTGCAGCGCTGGCCGGCGGTGCCGACGGCGCTGAACAGGATGGCGCGCACGGCCATGTCCAGGTCGGCGCTCGGGCCGAGGATCATGGCGTTGTTGCCGCCCAGTTCGAGGATGCTGCGGGCAAACCGCGCGGCAACTTTCGGCGCCACTTCGCGGCCCATGCGGGTGCTGCCGGTGGCGCTGATCAGGGCCACGCGTGGGTCATCCACCAGTGCAGCGCCGGCATCGCGGCCGCCGATGATGATCTGACTCAGGTATTGCGGCGCGTCCTTGAAATTCTTCAGCACACGCTCGAACAGCGCCTGGCACGCCAGGGCGGTGAGCGGGGTCTTTTCCGACGGTTTCCAGATCACTGCGTTACCGCACACCAGCGCCAGTGTGGTGTTCCACGCCCACACGGCTACCGGGAAGTTGAAGGCGCTGATCACCCCGACCACGCCCAGCGGGTGCCAGGTTTCACGCATATGGTGGCCTGGGCGCTCGGAGGCGATGGTCAAGCCGTACAACTGGCGGGACAGGCCCACGGCGAAGTCGCAGATGTCGATCATTTCCTGCACTTCACCCAGGCCTTCCTGGGTGATCTTGCCGGCTTCCCAGGACACCAGCTCGCCCAGATCGGCCTTGTATTCGCGCAGTACATCGCCGAACTGGCGCACCAACTCGCCGCGACGGGGGGCCGGGACGTTGCGCCAGGCCTCGAATGCATGCTCGGCGCGACTGACCTGTTGCTCCACCTCGGCGGCACCTTCCCAGTGCACACTGCCGATACGGCTGCCATCAATGGGCGAATGCACGGGTTGTTTACCCGCCTGGTACAGCGCCGGGTTTACCCCGAGACGATCAAGCAATGCGGCAACCATGGGTCACTCCTTTAATCTTCGAACAAAAAATCGCACCGCGGCACGCACGGCGATCCAGGCCTTATTTGTAGCTGGCCCAAGACTTGCCAACAAACGACGATTAGGCGAGATATCATTCCGTTTATTCATGCAAAGAATAAAAAGAGGTATGCCGTGCTGAACAAAAGACATTTGCCCTCGATCACCGCCCTGCAGTGTTTCGAGGCCGCCACCCGCCACCTGAGCTTCACCCGCGCCGCCGAGGAGCTGAACCTCACGCAAAGCGCAGTGAGCAAACAGGTCGCGCAGTTGGAAGAATTGCTCCAGCACCTGCTGTTTCGCCGCGTGCGTCGCCGCTTGCAGATGACTCCGGCAGGCGACCTGTACCTGGTGGAAGTGCGCAAGATCCTCACGCAGGTGGAGATGTCCACCCACTACCTGCGCTCCTATGGCGGCGAGACCGAAGTGTTGCGCGTGTCCACCCCCTACACCTTTGGCGCGCGCTGGCTGGTGCCGCGCCTCAAGGGCTGGCGCCTGCGCCACCCGCAGATCCACCTGGATCTGTGCAACGAACAGGAGCCGGACGAACTGCTGCAAGGCAAGGCCGACATGGCCTTCTACTTCGGCCAGGGCTCGCGCCCCGGCACCGAGAGCCTGAAACTGTTCAGCGAAGAGCTGGTACCGGTGTGCGCCCCGGAAAGCCTGCCGGCGCAGCCCTTCACCGACCCCACGCAACTGAGCGACCTGGTGCTGCTGCAAAACGCCTCGCGCCCCCAGGGCTGGCATGACTGGTTTGCCGATCAGGGGTATCACACCGAGCACAGCTACCACGGGCCGCGTTTCGACACCTTTTATATGTGCATTCGTGCGGCGCAGGTCGGTTGCGGCGTGGCGTTGTTGCCGCGCTTTCTGGTGGAAGAAGAACTGGCCGACGGCAAGCTGGTGATCCCCTGGCAGCATGCAATGCCCAGCCAGGACGCTTATTACCTGGCCTTCCCGGAACACGCGGCGGAGGTGCCCAAGGTGCGGGAGTTTGTGAAGTGGATGATGGAGCAGGTTGTTTAATGCCTGGAATATCGCCATCGGCGGCAAGTGGCCTTGGCAAAAAAAATCACTGGCAAACCTACCCGCGTCTATGCGCCACTAGCCCCCTTCCTTAATTGTGCGTAAAGGTCGGCGCCCATCGCCCGACCTGTCTGGAGATTCCCGTTATGAGCGAGAGTGTGTTTGCCGATCGCATCGTGCAGAACTTGCTCGACACCGACTTCTACAAGCTGACCATGATGCAGGCGGTGCTGCACAACTACCCCAACGTGGAAGTTGAATGGGAGTTTCGTTGCCGCAACAGCGAAGACCTGCGCCCGTACCTGGCGGAGATCCGCTACCAGATCGAGCGCCTCGCCGAGCTGAGCTTGAGCCCCGACCAATTGGGGTTCCTGGAACGCATCAGCTTTATGAAGCCGGATTTTTTGCGTTTTCTCGGGCTGTTTCGCTTCAACCTGCGCTATGTGCAGACCGGCATCGAGAACGGCGAGTTGTTTATCCGCCTGCGCGGGCCGTGGCTGCATGTGATTCTGTTTGAAGTGCCGATGCTGGCGATCGTCAGCGAAGTGCGTAACCGCTACCGCTACCAGACGGTGATCCTCGAACAGGCCCGCGAGCAGCTGTACCGCAAGTTCGACTGGCTGACGGCCAACGCCAGCAGCGACGAGCTGGCCGAGTTGCAAGTGGCCGACTTCGGCACGCGCCGACGCTTCTCATACCGCGTGCAGGAAGAGGTGGTCAGCGTGCTCAAGCATGACTTCCCCGGGCGTTTTGTCGGCACCAGCAACGTACACCTGGCCCGCGAGTTCGATATGAAGCCGTTGGGCACCATGGCCCATGAATGGATCATGGCCCACCAGCAACTCGGCCCGCGCCTGATCGACAGCCAGATCGCCGCCCTCGACTGTTGGGTCCGCGAATACCGGGGCCTGCTGGGTATCGCCCTGACCGATTGCATCACCACCGACGCCTTCCTTGGCGACTTCGACTTGTACTTCGCCAAGCTGTTCGATGGCCTGCGCCATGACTCCGGCGACCCGGTGCAGTGGGCCGAAAAAGCCATTGCCCACTACCACAAGCTGGGCATCGAGCCGATGAGCAAGACCCTGGTGTTCTCCGACAGCCTGTCGTTGCCCAAGGCCCTGGAGATATTCCGCGCGTTGCGTGGTCGCATTAATGTGAGCTTCGGCATCGGCACCAACCTGACCTGCGATATTCCAGGGGTGGAACCGATGAGCATCGTGCTTAAAATGACCGCCTGCAATGGCCAGCCCGTCGCGAAGATCTCCGATGAAGCGGGCAAGACCCACTGCACCGACCCGAATTTTGTCGCCTATTTGCGTCATGTTTTCAAAGTACCTGCCATCTCTAGCAAGGAGTGAATCATGCAAGCCGTACAGCGTGAGATTGCTGAACAGCTCAAGGTCCAAGCGCCGTTCAAGGACCAGACCGCCCTCGAGGCCGAAGTTGCCCGGCGCGTAGCGTTTATCCAGGACTGCCTGCGCAATTCCGGGCTCAAGACACTGGTGCTGGGCATCAGCGGCGGCGTCGACTCCCTGACTGCCGGCCTCTTGGCCCAACGCGCGATGCAGGAACTGCGCTCCCGCACCGGTGACGAGGCCTACCGCTTTATCGCCGTGCGCCTGCCCTACGAAACCCAGTTCGATGAAATCGATGCCCAGGCCTCGGTGGACTTTATCGACCCGGACGAGCGCCACACCGTGAACATCGGCCCGGCGGTGAAAGCCCTGGCCAATGAAGTGGCGGCGTTTGAAGGCAAGGCGGCGGTGTCCCGCGACTTCGTGCTCGGCAACACCAAGGCGCGCATGCGCATGGTGGCGCAGTACACCATCGCCGGCGCGGCCAGCGGCCTGGTGATCGGTACCGATCATGCGGCGGAAGCGGTGATGGGCTTTTTCACCAAGTTCGGCGATGGCGCCTGCGACCTGGCGCCGTTGAGCGGCCTGGTGAAAAACCAGGTACGCGCGATTGCACGGTTCTTTGGTGCGCCGGAGTCGTTGGTGGAGAAGGTGCCGACGGCCGACCTTGAAGACCTGTCGCCAGGTAAGCCGGATGAAGCGTCACATGGCGTGACCTATGCCGAGATCGATGCGTTCCTGCACGGTGAGCCGGTGCGTGAGGAAGCGTTCCGGATTATTTGCGAGACGTACCGCAAGACCGAGCACAAGCGGGTGATGCCGTTTGCGCCTTGAGGTGAGCCAGATAGTGGTGTGTTGATTGGCAGGCAGTCATCGGGGGCAAGCCCCCGATGAACGATAACGCGGTCTTACTTCAGGACCACAGTGCCTTTCATCATCGAGATGTGGCCCGGGAACGAGCAGAAGAACGCGTAATCCGTACCGGCCGCCAGTTTCGAGACATCGAAGGTCACCGAATCCTTCTCGCCGGCACCAATGATCTTGGTGTGGGCGATGATGCGATCGTCACCCTCTTTCAGGTAGTTCTTGTCGATGCCAGCAGCCATGCCATCAGTGGCAACCGGCTGCATGTTGGCGGCGCTGGTCAGCACCCAGTTATGACCCATGACGTTTTTCGGCAGGCTGCCGGAGTGAGTCAGCTCGACAGTGAACGTCTTGCAGCTCTTGTCGATCGTGATTTCCTTGGTGTTGAAGGACATCTGGTCAGTGGAGTCGACGGTGACCTTGCACTCTGCAGCAAGCAACTGGCCGCTGGCCAGAGTCAGCAGGGAAACAGCAACGAGTTTGGCAAACATGTGAATCTCCAAGGCAGGGTTTAAACAACGCGTAATGCGACAAGGGTGCCTGAGGCAGGCAAAAATTCTTATGACCTGAATCAACAGATTGTATACAACTTTAGGCTATCAGACTTATCGACACAATCAACCAGCCAAAGTGCCGCAGGCTGTCTATGATCGGCCCATCACCCACTGGAGCCCGAGCCATGCACCTCAACCAACTGTTCAATGGCCTCCTGGCCGCGTACGCCTGCGGTAAGTGAAGGCCAAGCGCCCCTTGAAGCTGCTACCATGTCGTCCCAAGGCAGCTGCGCGCCGCCACCCTCACCTTCGACCCTAGAGGATCGCCCATGGCCAAACCTAATTACTCCTTCGCCAAACGTCAGAGAGACTTGGCCAAGGAACAGAAGAAAGAGGAAAAACTGCAACGCAAGAAAGCCGCTGTCGATGAAGAAGCGGGCGCACTGAACCCGGATGCCGAAGGTGAAGTGGCAGCAGACGAGACTGAAACCCCGAAAGACCCGGCTGAATAATTATTTACTGTAGGAGCGAGCTTGCTCGCGAAGAACGTCAACGATAACGCGGGAAGCCAAGATCAACGCGGCGCCCTCAGGTTCTTCGCGAGCAAGCTCGCTCCTACATCAGCGGCATCACCGTCACCCGCACCTCCGGGTCATGGGTCCCTCCCCCCAGAATCACCCCACGCAACGGCGACACATCGGAGAAATCCCGGCCCCAGGCCAGGGTGATGTGCTCCAGCGCCGGCTGCACATTGTTCGTCGGATCGAAATCCACCCAGCCCGATACCGGGCAATACACCGAGACCCACGCGTGGGAGGCATCGGCGCCGATCAGCCGTGGCTGGCCGGGCGGTGGCTGGGTGAGCAGGTAGCCGCTGATATAACGCGCCGCCAGGCCGCGCGAGCGCAGGCAGGCGAGCATCAGGTGGGCGAAGTCCTGGCACACGCCGCGTCGGCGCTCCAGCACCTCCACCAGCGGCGTGGCGACCTGGGTAGCTTCGGCATCGAAGGTGAATTCGCTGAAGATCTTTTCCATCAAGGCCTGCACCCCCAATA
The DNA here is from genome assembly GCF_900067035.1 of Pseudomonas sp. 1 R 17. NCBI lineage: Bacteria > Pseudomonadati > Pseudomonadota > Gammaproteobacteria > Pseudomonadales > Pseudomonadaceae > Pseudomonas > Pseudomonas sp. 1 R 17. Next base: position 33,685 of record NZ_FKLB01000030.1, on the reverse strand, counting down.
GCAAGGGCGCACCAGGAGGGAAGCAGCTCTCGGAGAACTCGACGAAGGTCTTCTTCAGGTGTACGTAGGGCGATTCGAAGCGATAACGACAGGCTTCGATCAACTCGGGCGACAGTGGCTGGCTGCTGTAGGTCAGGCTGTCGCGGGTCTGGTCCCAGGCGGGCGAGTGCTGGAAATCCAGCACCGGCCGCGCCAGCACTTCCACAGTCAGCCCAGCGTTCACCAGTAATTCATCATGGGGCCGCTCGAAAGCCAGGCGGGTGATCGGGTTGCCGAACACGTCCAGCTCATCCCGGCGTGACGACGGCTGCGGGCTGATATCCAGTTGCTGGTCGCTGCAACGCTGCCAGGCGCACGGCCTCGGCCATAAATGCGCGAGCTGCTGGGCCAGGGACACCGGGCTGTCGTAGTGGTAATGGGTATCGTGGAAAATCTGGTAGCGCGCACTCATCACACCGACACCGTTTGCTGACTGACATCATCCACATGGGCAAAGTGGCGCAAAGCCAGACGATCCGACACTTGCCCACTCTCATCGGCGACCGCCTGCAGCAGGTCGGCCAGGCCTTCCAGTGCGGCACGCACGCTGGATTCGCCAAACAACGGGTTCTCCAGGCACGCCAGGTCGAAACGCGCCAGGCGCTCCACCAACGGCGCCAACCCGGTCTCCCGTGGCACACCGAAATCATCATTAAGACGGCGCAGGGTACGGCTCACCAGTTTCAGCTGGAACAGCACCGCGTGGGGGTTCTGTTCATCCAGCAACAACAAATCCAGGACCGGAATCAGCTGCGGCACCGCCAGGTAGCGCGAGCGGTAGGTGATGCTGCTGTTGCCGAGCTCCAGCAACCACTCCAGGCCCGCTTGATCGAACACCGCCACGCCGCGCAGGAATGCCGCCAGGCTGCTGCTGAGAAATTGCAGGCGCTCGATGCGCCGGCCCATCATCAGGAAGCGCCAGCCTTCGTCGCGGGTCATGTCGTCGAGGGCAAACCCGGACAGCGCCGCCAGGGACATTACCAGGCGGTTGAGAAAGTCCAGCAACTCACCAAAATCCGGGCTTTCGCTCTCCAGCTCCAGGGCTTCGCGCTGCAACTCCACCAGGGCCTGCCAGTTCTCACGGGACAACTTGCCGCGCACCTGGGACGCCGCCCACTGCAAGCGTTGCAGGTTGGCGCGCAGGCTCGACGGCCAATCATCGCCGAGCAAGGCCGCCTGCAAACGCTCGGGCAGCTCGCCCTCCTCCGGCAGCAGGCGCAGGTTTTCACCCAACTCGACCGCCGCCTGCAAGGCCAAGGGGTCGTCGCCGTCGACATAGCGCGCCAGCACGATGCGCAGCCAGCGTGCGCTGTCGTCGCAGCGCTCGCAGTAACGGCCGAACCAGAACAGGTTTTCCACCACGCGGGACGGCAGATAAGGGTCGCGGCGCACCAGGTCGTGTGCACCAATCGCGCGCTGGGCGCGCCAATGCTCGCCACTGCTGGCGCGTTCGCCCAGCACCCAGGTGTCCTTGCTGGCGCCGCCGCGTTGCATCGACACCACTTCGGCATCGGCGTCCGCCGCCACACGGGTCAGGCCGCCGGGCAGTACGCGGTAGCCCTCCGCGCTGGCCACGGCATACACGCGCATGCCGATGGCGCGGTGTTGCAGGTGATCCTCCACGGTGTGCCACACCGGTGCCTGGGACAGTTGTGCCAGCTCCTGGGCGACGTAGGCGTAAGGCCGCGCGCGCATGCGTTCGGCCAAGGCCTGGCGTTGCTCGTCATTCAAGTCGCGACCGAATACCGGGGCAAAACTTTGCGACGGAAACGCCGGTTTGATCAGCAGTTCCGGCAGTTTCTCCAAGGCCTCGGCGAGCACCGGCGCCTCACCGCACCACCAGGTGGCGATGGAGGGCAAGAGCAATTCTTCGCCGAACAGGAACTGGTTGATCCTGGGCAGAAAGCCGAGCAAACCGGGGGACTCCAGCACGCCGCTGCCCAGGGCATTGGCCACCAGTACATTGCCCTGGCGCGCGGCGTCGAGCAGGCCGGGTACGCCGAGGGCGGAGTCGGTACGCAGCTCCAGCGGGTCGCAGAAGTCATCGTCGAGGCGACGCATGATCGCGTGCACCCGGCGCAGGCCACTGAGGGTTTTCAGGAACACCGTGCTGTCGCGCACCGTGAGGTCGCCGCCTTCCACCAGCGGGTAGCCGAGCTGACGCGCGAGGTACAGGTGTTCAAAATAGCTTTCGTTGAAACGCCCAGGGGTGAGCAACACGATCAGCGGTGGCTGGTCATCGCTCGGCGCCTGGCGGGCCAGGGTTTCCTGGAGCGTGCGGAAGAAACCGGTGAGGTGCTGCACCTGCAGATCACGGTACAGGTCCGGAAAGGCGCGGGACACGATGGTGCGGTTTTCCAACGCATAACCGGCGCCCGAAGGCGCTTGCGTACGGTCGGCGGTGACCCACCAGCGGCCATCCGGGGTACGCGCCAGGTCCACGGCATACAGGTGCAGAAACGCACCGTCAGGCGGTTGGATGCCCTGGCACGGCCAGAGGAAATTGTTATGCCCGAACACCAGTTCGGCCGGCAGCAGGCCTTCCTTGATCAAGCGTTGCGGCCCGTAGAGGTCCGCCAGTACGGCGTTGAGCAGGCGCGCACGCTGGGCGATACCGGCTGACAGCTGCTGCCATTCATCGGCCGCCAGCACATGGGGCAGCAGGTCCAGTTCCCAAGGGCGATCGGCGCCCTTGGGGTCGGCGTAGACGTTATAGGTGACGCCGTTTTCCTGGATCTGCCTTGTCAGCAGCGCCTGGCGCTGGGCCAGTTGCGCGGGTGTGCTGCGTTGCAGGTGATCGAGCAAGCGCTGCCAATGGGCGCGTACTGCGCCACTGTCGTCCAGCAGTTCGTGATAAGTACCCGCGGTCAGCGGGTATTGGTCGAGCAAGTCGGGCATGGAACGCTCGGCAGAGGCAAAGGGGCTCAGTTTAATTCAAATTCACTGCAATCTAATGTGGGAGGGCGCTTGCTCCCTCCCACATTGTGATCGCTTTTAGTCATTTTTATTGGGGTGACGCCGCAGATCCAGGGTCATCGGCAATTCGTCATTGATCACAACACTCGGCACGGTGAGCTTTCCTGGTGTATGGCCGAGACGGAAAAACCGCGCCATGCGCCGGCTCTCCGCCTCATTGGCGTTTACCGGCAGGCTGTCGTAGTTACGCCCGCCCGGATGCGCAACATGGTACTGGCAGCCGCCCAGGGAGCGCTGCATCCAGGTGTCCAGCAGGTCGAACACCAGCGGCGCGTGCACCGGGATGGTCGGTTGCAGGCAATTGGCCGGTTGCCAGGCGCGGTAACGCACGCCGGCGACGAACTCGCCAATGCGCCCGGTCGGTTGCAGCGGCACCGGGATGCCATTGCAGGTCAGCAGGTAGCGTTGCGGCGGCAGCCCACTCACCTTCACCTGCAAGCGCTCCAGGGACGAATCCACATAGCGCACCGTGCCGCCCACCGCGCCCTCTTCGCCCAGTACATGCCAAGGCTCCAGGGCCTGGCGCAGTTCCAGTTCGATCCCGCTGACGGCGTAATCGCCCACCTTGGGGAAGCGGAACTCCAGGTGCGCGGCGAACCATTCGGCGCGTAACGGGTAACCGGCGGCGTTCAACTCGACGATCACGTCGGCAAAATCCTGCTCGATAAAGTGCGGCAACAGGAAGCGGTCATGCAATTCGGTGCCCCAGCGCGCCAGTTTCGGCGGCGCATAGGGTTCACGCCAGAAGCGCGCCACCAAGGCCCGCAGCAGCAATTGCTGGGTCAGGCTCATGCGTGCGTGGGGCGGCATTTCAAAGGCCCGCAACTCGAGAAGGCCCAGGCGGCCCGTGGCACCGTCGGGCGAGTAGAGTTTGTCGATACAGAATTCGGCGCGGTGGGTATTGCCCGTTACGTCGATCAACAGGTTGCGCAGCAGGCGATCCACCAACCAGGGCGGGCATTCTTCACCCGGCTGCGGCATTTGCGCAAAGGCGATTTCCAGCTCATACAGCGCGTCGTTGCGGGCTTCGTCGACCCGCGGTGCCTGGGAGGTCGGGCCGATAAACAGGCCGGAAAACAGGTACGACAGCGAGGGGTGGTTATGCCAATAGCTGATCAGGCTGCGCAGCAGATCGGGCCGGCGCAGGAACGGCGAATCCTTGGGCGTCGCGCCCCCCAGCACAAAGTGGTTACCGCCGCCGGTGCCGGTATGGCGGCCGTCGATCATGAACTTCTCGGTGGTCAGCCGGGTCTGCCGCGCCTCCTCGTAGAGGAATTCGGTGCGTTCCACCAACTCGTCCCAGGTCGCGGACGGCTGCACGTTGACCTCGATCACACCCGGATCCGGCGTGACGCGGAAGTTGCTCAGGCGCATATCGAACGGTGGTTCGTAGCCTTCCAGCAGCACCGGGCAATGCAATTCCTCGGCGGTGGCTTCGATGGCGGCCACCAGTTCCAGGTAATCCTCGACGCGTTCCAGGGGCGGCATAAACAGGTAAAGGCGCCCTTCCCGCGCTTCGGCACACAGGGCGGTGCGGGTCAGCCAGTCGGCGGACTCGTCGACCTCGGGCACTCGCTCGTCGCTCGGCGCGGGGGCGCCATGGCTTTGCAGTTGCGTGCTGGTCGGCAGTTCCGGCTGATCCTGGTTAGGGTCGGTGGGGTGCACGAACGGATACTCCGCCGCCGTCACCCACGGCTGCGAGGCCAACGGCAGGCGATAGCCCAGCGGCGAATCCCCCGGCACCAGACGGCAATGGTTATCGCGCAGGTACCAGCGCCCGCTCTGCCAGCGGTCATTGGCCGCCGTACGAGCCAGCGGCAGTACCTGACCGATGACTTTATCCAGGCCCTGGCTGAACACCTTGCGCAAGCGTTCGCGCTCCAGTTCGTCGCTCAAGCGCGGGTCCTGGGCCGTGACGTTTTGCGGCAACGCACCTTCACGCCACAGGTAGTAGAAGTTGTCTTCGAAGGCCGGGAATACAAAGCGCGCCGGCAACTTCAGGCGCTCGGCGACGCTGGCCAGGAAGCGCCCGGCCATTACGCCATCGGCGCCGTAGTCCTGTTGTTCATCGGCGATCAGCGCGCTGTTGTGCCAGATGGGCACGCCGTCACGGCGCCAGTAGCAGTTAAGCGACCAGCGCGGCAATTGCTCGCCGGGGTACCACTTGCCCTGGCCGAAGTGCACCAGGCCCTTGGGCGCGTAATGCTTGCGCATGCGCTGGAACAGTTCGGCGGACAAGCGCCGCTTATCCGGCCCGAGGGCTGCGGTGTTCCACTCGGCGCCGTCGGGGTCGTCGATGGAGACGAAGGTCGGCTCGCCGCCCATGGTCAGGCGTACATCATCCTTGAGCAGGTCGCCATCGATCTGCCGGCCCAGGGCCTGGATCGCCAGCCATTGCTCTTCGGTGTAGGGCTTGGTGACCCGTGGCGCTTCCCAGATGCGCTCCACCGACATCTCGTGGGTAAATTCGCACTCGCAGGGTTCCACCAGCCCACTGATCGGCGCGGCGGACGATGGATCGGGACTACAGGCCAACGGGATATGCCCTTCACCGGCGAACAACCCGGAGGTGGCATCCAGGCCGATCCAGCCGGCACCGGGCAAATACACTTCGCACCAGGCGTGCAGGTCGGTGAAGTCGACTTCGGTGCCGGAGGGGCCGTCGAGGGCTTTGACGTCGGCGGTCAGCTGGATCAGATAACCGGACACAAACCGCGCCGCCAACCCGAGGTTGCGCAGCAATTGCACCAGCAGCCAGGCCGAATCACGGCAGGAGCCGGAAGCGTTTTCCAGGGTGAATTCCGGGGTTTGCACCCCCGGTTCCATGCGGATCAGGTAGCCGATGTCGGCGGCCAGGCGCTGGTTGAGGCCCACCAGGAAGTCCACGGCCGGCAACGGCGTGCGGTCGATACCCGCCAGGTAGGCGGCAAACCTCGGCGTCAGCGGCAGGGTTTCCAAGTACGGCGCCAGCTCGCGCTGTTCATCGGCGGCGTAGCTGAAGGGGATTTTTTCGGCGTAGGGCTCAAGGAAAAAATCGAACGGGTTGAACACCGCCATCTCGGCGACCAGGTCAACCTCGATGCGCAGTTCATCGGTCTTTTCCGGGAACACCAGACGCGCCAGGTAATTGCCCTGGGGGTCCTGCTGCCAATTGATGAAGTGCTGCTCGGGCAGCACTTTGAGTGCATAGGACAAAATCCGCGTACGGCTATGGGCCGCCGGGCGCAGACGCACGATCTGTGGGCCAAGTTCGACCGCGCGGTCGTAGCGGTAATGCGTAACATGGTGCAACGCGACATGAATCGACACGGCGGCCTCCTGCGAGCCAGGGCATGGACACAAAGCGCGCAAGACTTATGCCAGAGCGGCGGTCATTGCGCTTTATCGTAAGACCCGGTGCAGTACAGCACCAAAACGGCGCCGACGGTGGTGTCGTGGTGCAGGCGCCGCACATATTTGTGGCGTTAATGTGAGGATGGGTGGCGAATCTACCCAATCAACGGGTTTTGCGCTTTGCGATTACGGCTTGGCGCAGGTGGCGTATCTCGGACAGTTTTTTGCGCATTTCGCGGTGGCGTTTGCTATTTAGCAGCAGTAAACCCAACAGCGGGAAATAGCGCGCGAGAAAACCGTTTATCGAAGGCGGCTCCTTCACATGCGACTACTCGATCTGACGGTTGATTTGACCGCCTGCCGAATACGACGGATTCCCACGAGTTTCGTGCGCATCTCTCGTTGAACCTTACTGTTAAGTGTCAATAATCCGAGCAATGGGAATAACAGCGCCAACCCATAAAGGACTTTGTGGGGCTGGAATTGAACCATCGGAACTACAAACAGTAGACAGGCGACATAGATACCGACCATTACCCACACCCAGGAGGGTCGGCCCCGCAAAATCATAAAGTTGCTATGGACCGTCAACAGAATGAGCAGCGCCCCGGCAGACATGATCTTGAGCCCCACTTGAGCCATCGGCGCATCACGAAAATAGGTGATGAACGCCAGCGCCACAGCCAACGCCAAAGAAAAACACGCAGCAAATACGCCGCCCATAAACGTCAGAAAGTATTGTCTGAAAAAGTCGCGTAGCGTCATCAATTCGCTCATTCGCTTACCTCCTCGTACAGTCCAATCGCGATGGTGTTGACGTTTCCGGAGTAGGCACTCCCGCCAAACCCAACGCTTGCGCCCAGGACGTCTTTGATCTGGGTAGTGGTGCTGTGCTTGAGCTGCGTAGGGGTGAAACGCTTGGTGAGTTCGCCCGACGCCTGCCTCAATTTGATCATCTTCGCGGTCAAGCTGGGATGGTTGATGCTCAGCAGCTCTTTCGTCAGCTTGGCTCTTTCCTGGCGATTCAAACCGCGAAGCACATCACGCAGGCTCTTGCCCGTCGATGCTTTGGCGGCCCTGACCAGCTTGACCGTCGTCAGGGCCGAAGCGCCCACGCCTGCCAGTGATACAGCGTCCAGCACGATGGACGCATTCTGGTACCAGCCTTCACTGTCGAGCGAATCCTTGACCTCAGGTTTGGCGACTTCCAGCGCTGTTCGGGCAATGCCGTTGAAACACTGAAGCGTACTTGCGCCGGCAGCCGCATACCCCACTACAACGATGACGGAACTGGCGCCAGCGCTGAAAGGCACCAGAATTGTTCCACTGGCGATCGCAGCCCAACTGATGACCGCCCCCAAGCAGGAGATTCCGGTATTCACGGCTTCGCCAATCAGTCGCGATTCTCGAGGATTGCTCACGACATGTTGAGCAAACTGTGTTGGCGCAATGTACTTCTGCGCTTCACGCAAAATGATGCGCTTGGGCTTGATGCTGCAGATGGGCTTGAATTCGCGCAGGGTAATGACATTGAAGTCAGCGTCGATATACACCACCCCCGCGCCGACGATGCTGGGGTCGGCGTCGATGGCCGCGAACAGCCGTGGCAGGTTGATCAGGCTTTCGATGCGCTGGCGCGCCATGAACTGGGAGCGGTTGGAGTCCATGCCGATGCCGGCCAGGGGGTTGCCCATGGGGTGTTCTTCCTTGAAGGGGTGGAGACTGGACTGACGCTATCGGGGGCAAGCCCCCGATGGCAATTTAATGGGCGCCACCTTAACAAACAGACTCCCCACCGCCTAGAAAGCAAAACGCCAGCACAAGGCTGGCGTTTGCATTTTCAAGCGACGATCAACGCGGCACGACCGGCTTGCGGGCCGGCTTGCCGCCCTTGCCCTTGGCCGCATCGCTGCGTTCCTTGGCCGCCTGCTTGTTACGCGCCTGGGCCGCCGCCTTGGCTTGCTCACGCTTGTCCCACGGGTTGCTGCCGTCGCTGCCACGGGGCGGCAGGCCGGTGTGCTGGGTAAGGATCCTGGTGGTAGTTTCCTTGGCGACCTTGTGGCTACCGGCCGGCGTCGAGTTCTTGCGACGGGCGCTCTGGTAGCTGTCGGTGCTCGGCTGGTGCAGCGGGATCAGTTGGTCCTTGCCCGGCCCGATCAGGTCGGCACGGCCCATGCGGGTCAACGCTTCACGCAGCATCGGCCAGCCCTTCGGGTCGTGATAGCGCAGGAACGCCTTGTGCAGGCGGCGCTGCTCCTCGCTCTTGACGATGGTCACCGCGTCGCTCTTGTAGGTGACCTTGCGCAGCGGGTTCTTGCCCGAGTGGTACATCGCGGTGGCGGTGGCCATCGGCGACGGGTAGAACGCCTGCACCTGGTCGGCGCGGAAGCCGTTGCCCTTGAGCCACAGGGCCAGGTTCATCATGTCTTCATCGGTGGTGCCCGGGTGAGCCGCGATGAAGTAAGGGATCAGGTACTGCTCCTTGCCCGCTTCCTTGGTGTACTTCTCGAACATGCGCTTGAACTTGTCATAGCTGCCAATGCCCGGCTTCATCATCTGGTTGAGCGGACCTTCCTCGGTGTGTTCCGGGGCGATCTTGAGGTAGCCACCGACGTGGTGGGTGACCAGCTCCTTGACGTATTCCGGCGACTCGACCGCGAGGTCGTAGCGCAGGCCGGAAGCGATCAGGATCTTCTTCACACCCGGCAATGCACGGGCGCTTCGATACAGCTGGATCAACGACGAGTGGTCGGTGTTCAGGTTCGGGCAGATACCGGGGAACACGCACGACGGCTTGCGGCACGCGGATTCGATTTCCGGGCTCTTGCAGGCAATGCGGTACATGTTCGCAGTCGGGCCGCCGAGGTCGGAGATCACACCGGTGAAGCCCGGCACCTTGTCGCGGATCTCTTCGATTTCGCGAATGATCGACTCTTCGGAACGGTTCTGGATGATCCGCCCTTCGTGCTCGGTGATCGAGCAGAAGGTGCAGCCGCCGAAGCAGCCACGCATGATGTTCACCGAGAAACGGATCATGTCGTAGGCCGGGATCTTCTCCTTGCCGTACGCCGGGTGCGGAACACGGGCGTAAGGCATGCCGAACACGTAGTCCATTTCTTCGGTGGTCATCGGAATGGGCGGCGGGTTGAACCACACGTCCACTTCGCCGTGCTTCTGCACCAGGGCGCGGGCGTTGCCTGGGTTGGTTTCCAGGTGCAGCACGCGGTTGGCGTGGGCATAGAGCACGGCGTCGCCACGGACTTTTTCCACCGAGGGCAGGCGGATCACGGTCTTGTCGCGGGTCATGCGCGGGCTGGCCAGGATCTGCACGACCTTGGCTTCTTCCGGATCATCGACCGGCCCCTTTTCCTGCTCGATGGCGCAGGCCTGGGTGTCCTGGGTGTTGACGTACGGGTTGATGATCTTGTCGACCTTGCCCGGGCGATCGATACGCGTGGAATCCACTTCGTACCAGCCGGCTGGGGTATCGCGACGGATGAACGCGGTGCCGCGCACATCGGTAATGTCTTCGATCTTGTGGCCCCACGACAGGCGCTGGGCGACTTCGACGATGGCCCGCTCGGCGTTGCCGTACAGCAGGATATCGGCGGTGGCGTCGATCAGGATCGAGTTGCGCACGCGGTCCTGCCAGTAGTCGTAGTGGGCGATGCGGCGCAGGGATGCTTCGATGCCGCCGAGTACGATCGGCACGTTCTTGTAGGCTTCCTTGCAACGCTGGCTGTACACCAGGCTGGCGCGGTCCGGGCGTTTGCCGGCCATGCCGCCTGGGGTGTAGGCGTCGTCGGAACGGATTTTCTTATCGGCGGTGTAGCGGTTGATCATCGAGTCCATGTTGCCGGCCGCGACGCCGAAGAACAGGTTCGGCTCGCCCAGTTTCATGAAGTCGTCTTTGGACTGCCAGTTCGGCTGCGCAATGATCCCGACGCGGAAGCCCTGGGACTCCAGCAGCCGGCCGATGATGGCCATGCCGAATGACGGGTGGTCCACGTAGGCATCACCGGTGACGATGATGATGTCGCACGAATCCCAGCCAAGCTGATCCATCTCCTCCCTGCTCATCGGCAGGAATGGCGCAGGGCCGAAACATTCGGCCCAGTACTTGGGATAGTCAAATAACGGCTTGGCTGTTTGCATGACGGTGACCGGTGTTGAGATGAAAAATCGCGGGCGCGGAATATAGCACAAATTTTGACCAATTCCGACGGTAATGGTCGGAATTGAGCAGACGGGTTATTCGTCGTCGTCGAAGTTGTAGCTGCCCGGCGCCAGGTTCTCGAAGCGCGTGTATTTACCGATGAACGCCAGGCGGATAAAGCCGATCGGGCCGTTACGCTGCTTGCCGATAATGATCTCGGCAATGCCTTTGTGCTCGGTCTCGGGGTGATACACCTCGTCGCGGTACACGAACATGATCACGTCGGCATCCTGCTCGATCGCTCCGGATTCCCGCAAGTCGGAGTTCACCGGGCGCTTGTTGGGGCGTTGTTCCAGGGAACGGTTGAGCTGGGACAGTGCCACCACCGGGCAGTTGAATTCCTTGGCCAGGGCCTTGAGTGACCGGGAGATTTCGGAAATTTCGTTGGTCCGGTTATCGCCGCTGGAACCCGGGATCTGCATCAACTGCAGGTAGTCGATCATGATCAGGGCGATGTCGCCGTGCTCACGCACCAGGCGGCGGGTACGTGCACGCATCTCGGACGGGCTGATACCGGCGGTGTCATCGATAAACAGCTTGCGGTCGTTGAGCAGGTTGACCGCCGAGGTCAGGCGCGGCCAGTCGTCGTCTTCCAGGCGACCGGCACGCACCTTGGTCTGGTCGATACGGCCGAGGGACGACAGCATACGCATGATCAGCGATTCGCCTGGCATCTCGAGAGAGTACACCAGTACGGTCTTGTCGCTGCGCAACACGGCGTTTTCCACCAGGTTCATCGCAAAGGTGGTCTTACCCATGGATGGACGACCGGCGACGATGATCAGGTCGGACGGCTGCAGGCCGCTGGTCTTCTCGTCGAGGTCGGTGTAGCCGGTGGAAATACCGGTGATGGCGTTGTCGGTGTTGAACAAGGTGTCGATGCGGTCGATGGCCTTGGTCAACAGGTCATTGACGCTGACCGGGCCGCCGGTTTTCGGGCGCGCTTCGGCGATCTGGAAGATCTGGCGCTCGGCTTCGTCAAGGATTTCGGCGGCGGTGCGACCTTCGGGGTTGAAGGCGCTGTCGGCGATTTCGGTGCTGATGCCGATCAACTGGCGCAGGGTGGCGCGCTCGCGAACGATCTGGGCATAGGCCTTGATGTTGGCGACGGACGGCGTGTTTTTTGCCAGTTCACCCAGGTAGCCCAGGCCACCGACCTGGGAGGTCTGGCCTTCCTTGTCCAACTGCTCGGCCAGGGTCACCACGTCGATTGGGGAGTTCTGGTCGGCCAGCTTGGCGATGGCACGGAAGATCAGGCGGTGGTCATGACGATAGAAATCACCGTCCGAGACTTGATCCAGCACGCGTTCCCAGGCGTTGTTGTCCAGCATCAGGCCACCGAGCACGGCCTGTTCGGCCTCGATGGAATGCGGCGGCACCTTCAGGGCAGCGGTTTGCAGATCGTATTGCTCAGGAGCTGAAATATCGTTCATGGCCACTTGGAATTAGGGGATTGTAGAAAAACAAAAGGCACGACCTGTAAACAGGATCGTGCCCGATGTTAACTGCCCGACACACGAGGTGCCAGTCAGTTAGGTGCGACTTAAGCTGCTACCACGACAACGCGTACGGTGGCTTCAACTTCGGCGTGCAGGTGCACGGCTACGTCGAATTCGCCTACGTTGCGGATGGTGCCGTTCGGCAGACGAACTTCGCTCTTCTGCACTTCAACGCCGGAGGCGGTCAGTGCATCAGCGATGTCGTGGGTGCCGATCGAACCGAACAGCTTGCCTTCGTCACCGGCGGTGGCAGTGATAGTCACTTCCAGCTCAGCCAGTTGGGCAGCGCGAGTTTCAGCCGAAGCTTTCTTGTCTGCCGCTGCTTTTTCCAGCTCAGCGCGACGCTCTTCAAACGCAGCCAGGTTGGCAGCGGTTGCAGCGGTGGCTTTGCCGTATGGCAGCAGGTAGTTACGACCGTAGCCGGCCTTAACGTTCACTTTGTCGCCCAGGTTGCCCAGGTTGGCGACTTTTTCCAGAAGGATCAGTTGCATGTGAAAATCCTCTAACTTTTAACCTTCACCGTTCGCGTTATCGGCGTCTTTCGGCGCAGAACGTCCGCGAAAATCAATCAGGCTGTCGACAATGGCCAAGACCACGAGTAACGGACCGATCAAGTGCATGAGCGGCAGGACGGTGACGTAGATCCCCACCAGCCAGAAACTGGCCAGTCTTTTCTGCGCGACAAGCCCGTGAATCAGGGACAAGCCAGCGAAGAACAGCGGCACACCGCACAACGGCAACAGGATCAAGGTGTGCCACCCGATAAACGGGGCAACGCACATGACGGCCAGCAGTGACAGCGCAACGCGCTTGGGGATCCGGATTGCGCGAAACTCGCTTCCGAAACCGCCGGGGTTATACAACAACGCCTGCCAATAGCGCCCAAGAATCAGGCACAACACACTAAAGACCTGCACCGAAACCGCTGTCGAAATGATCAACATCGGAACTGCCAGTGAAGCGAGTGCTGCTTTCTGGTCTGCCGAGAACTTCTCGTAAGACTCACCCATCACCAGCGGCAAGACGTGTTGAAACGTCTGCGCCAACGACTCGATGAAGGAACCGAAGACGGTCCCCAGGCTCACCGCACACAACAACCCCACGGCCGTGCTGACCAGCAGCACGCGATTCCAGGAATGCCCGGCGCGCAAAACCAACGCCAGGCTGCAACTCCCCAACAGCACCAGAAGCGCTGTCGGGTCTTGCAGGAAATGCCAGCTCACCAACACTGACAACAACCCCAGACCCAGGACGCTCAAGGCGTCCGAACCGCGCCGCAGGAGCACAAGGCAACCCGCGGCGGCACCCAACCAGAACAACAACGGCAACACTGCACATCCAGCCACTACCAGAGTGGCCTGCACACGACCGCGCATGATGAACTCAGCTAAGGCGCGCATGCATTCAATCCCTTACTACTTGTCGACTGCCCGGTCTCAGCGGCCGTGGCTGTCGGTGTAGGCCAGCAGGGCCAGGAAGCGGGCGCGCTTGATAGCGGTAGCCAGCTGACGCTGATAACGTGCTTTGGTACCGGTGATACGGCTTGGAACGATTTTGCCGGTCTCGGATACGTAGGCTTTCAGAGTGTTGAGATCTTTGTAGTCGATCTCCTTCACTTCTTCAGCGGTGAAGCGGCAAAACTTACGACGACGGAAGAAACGTGCCATTTGATAGGCTCCTTAATAAGGTCCGTGGATTACTCGTCAGCGTTATCGCTGCTGTCGCTGTCATCACTATCAGCGCTATCAGCGCCTTCGTGCTCAGGACGGTCGCGACGCTCACGGCGCTCACTGCGGTTTTCTTCAGCCTTGAGCATCTCGGATTGGCCGGTAACGGCTTCTTCGCGACGGATGACCAGGTTACGGATCACTGCATCGTTGTAGCGGAAGTTGTCTTCCAGCTCGGCCAGGGCCTTGCCGGTGCACTCAACGTTCAGCATCACGTAGTGAGCCTTGTGAACATTGTTGATTGCGTAGGCCAGTTGACGACGACCCCAATCTTCCAGACGGTGGATTTTGCCGCCGTCTTCTTCGATCAGCTTGGTGTAACGCTCAACCATGCCGCCGACTTGCTCGCTTTGATCCGGGTGGACCAAAAAGATGATTTCGTAATGACGCATGAATGCTCCTTACGGGTTGTAGCCTGCCGCTCAAAAACGGTCAGACAAGGAGTGAATGACACTTATGGATCTTGCCGCAGGGAGGCACATCGGTGCCTGCCAGGAAGGCAAGGGGCGCAATAGTAGAGGAGCAGGGGGGAAGCTGCAAGCTACAAGCTACAAGTGGTCAACCACCGTGCTTTTAACTTGCAGCTTGAAGCTTACGACTTGCGCGAAGCGACTGCCTTTTTAGCCCCACGCTGACGCTGGGCCTCAAACAGGCACACGCCGGTCGCAACCGACACGTTCAGGCTGCTGACACTACCGGCCATCGGCAGGTGCACCAGGTAATCGCAATGTTCACGGGTCAGGCGACGCATGCCCTTGCCTTCGGCCCCCATGATCAGGATGGTCGGGCCGGTGAGGTCCTGGTCATAAATGCTGACCTCGGCCTCTCCCGCCGTGCCCACGACCCACAGGCCGCGCTGCTGGAGTTTCTCCAGGGTGCGCGCCAGGTTGGTCACGGCCACCAGCGGAATCACTTCCGCCGCGCCACAGGCGACTTTACGCACAACCGGCGTCAAGGTAGCCGACTTGTCCTTAGGCACAATCACCGCCAGCGCACCCGCAGCATCGGCCGAGCGCAGGCACGCGCCGAGGTTGTGCGGGTCGGTCACGCCGTCCAGCACCAGCAGCAGCGGTGCACCTTCGGTACGGTCGAGCAGCTCATCGAGCATCGCTTCGCCCCAGACCTGGCTCGGACTGACGTCCGCCACCACACCCTGGTGGACGCCTTCGACCCACACGTCCATTTCACGCCGTTCGGCCTGGCCTATGGCGACTTTGTTTTGGGTGGCCAACTCGACCAACGCCTGTACGCGCGGCTCGCTGCGACCTTCGGCCAGCCAGACTTGCTTGACGCGCTTAGGGTGGTGACGCAGCAGTGCTTCTACGGCGTGGACGCCGTAGATTTTTTCCAGACTCATGACTTGGCCTTAGGTTTGCGCGACCCGCCGCTTTTCGCGGGGGCCGAACCCGCTTTTGGCGGGCCTTTACGGTGTTTACTTGGCTTGCTCGACGGCTTTTCCGCCCCCTGGGACTTTCCCCCAGACGCCGCTTTACCACCGCTTTTGGCTTCGTTGAGCAACTGCTGCTTCAACTCACGGCTCTTGCGCAGTTCGGCGTTTTTCGCCGCCGCGTCGCTTGGGCGGTAGGCCTCGGGTGCTTTGTCCTTGGCTGCTGGACGGCGCCCGGCCTTGGCCGGAGCAGGCTCTGCAACTGCCGCTTTGGCGGGAGCGCCTTTGCCTTTGCTTGCAGGCGCGGTCGTCTCGCTGCCACGCTTTTTACGGCCCGGCGCTTCGGCGGGCTTGTCAGGCATGCCAAAGTCGATCTTGCGCTCGTCGAGATCGACGCGCATGACCTGCACTTCCACGGTATCGCCCAAACGGAAACTGCGACCGGTACGCTCACCCGCCAGACGGTGGTGCACAGGGTCGAAGTGGTAGTAGTCACCCGGCAAGGCGGTGACGTGCACCAGGCCTTCGACGTAGATGTCGGTCAGCTCGACGAACAGGCCAAAGCCGGTCACGGCGGTGATCACACCTGGGAACGACTCGCCCACGCGGTCCTTCATGAACTCACACTTGAGCCAGTTCACCACATCGCGGGTGGCTTCGTCGGCGCGGCGCTCGCTCATGGAGCACTGCTCGCCCAACTGTTCCAGGGCCGCTTCGTCGTACGGATAGATCCGCGCCTTCGGAATGGTCATGGCACCGGCGCGCTTGACGTGCGGGGTGTTCTGCTTGGAATGGATCACGCTGCGGATTGCGCGGTGCGTGAGCAAGTCCGGATAACGGCGAATCGGCGAGGTGAAGTGGGTATACGCCTCGTAATTCAGGCCGAAGTGGCCCTGGTTATCGGCGCTGTACACCGCCTGGCTCAGGGAGCGCAGCATCACGGTCTGGATCACGTGGTAATCCGGACGGTCCTTGATGCTGGCCAGCAGTGCCTGGTAGTCCTTCGGCGTCGGGCCGTCCTTGCCTTTGTGCAGGGACAGGCCCAGCTCGCCGAGGAACGCGCGCAGTTTTTCCAGGCGCTCCGGTGGCGGGCCATCGTGCACACGGTAGAGCGCAGGGATTTCGTGCTTTTTCAGGAATTCAGCGGTGGCCACGTTGGCCGCCAGCATGCATTCCTCGATCAGCTTGTGCGCATCGTTACGGGTGGTCGGGGTGATCGCGGCGATCTTGCGCTCGGAACCGAAGACAATCCGGGTTTCCTGGGTTTCAAAATCGATCGCGCCACGCACATGACGGGCACCCAGCAACACTTTGTACAACGCGTACAGCTGCTTGAGGTGCGGCACCACATGCCCGTACTCACCACGCAACGCCTTGGCTTCGCTGGTTTTCGGCTGTTCCAGGATGGTGCTGACCTTGTTGTAGGTCAGGCGCGCCTGGGAGTGGATCACCGCTTCATAGAACTGGTAATCGGTCATTTCGCCGGTTTTCGAGATAGTCATCTCGCAAACCATGGCCAAACGGTCGACTTTCGGGTTCAGGGAGCACAGGCCGTTGGACAGCTGCTCAGGCAGCATCGGGATCACGCGCTCAGGGAAATACACGGAGTTGCCGCGTACCTGGGCCTCGTTATCCAGGGCCGAACCGATCTTCACATAGCTGGAAACGTCGGCAATCGCGACGAACAACTTCCAGCCGCCGGAGAACAGGCGCAGCTTGCCGGGCTTGGCTTCGCAGTAGACCGCATCGTCGAAGTCGCGGGCATCTTCACCGTCAATGGTGACGAACGGCAGATGGCGCAGGTCGATGCGTTTTTCCTTGTCCTTTTCTTCGACTTCCGGCTTGAGCTTGGCGGCTTCCTTGAGCACAGCCTCAGGCCAGACGTGAGGAATATCGTAGGTACGCAGCGCCACGTCGATTTCCATGCCCGGCGCCATGTAGTTGCCGACCACTTCTACAATATCGCCCTGGGGCTGGAAGCGCGCAGTCGGCCAGTGGGTGATTTTCACCTCGACGAACTGGCCGACCTTGGCAGCGCCATTGCGGCCCGGGGTGATCAGCACTTCCTGCTGGACCTTCGGGTTATCCGGCACAACAAAGCCGATACCGCCTTCTTCGAAGTAGCGGCCGACGATGGACTCGTGGGCACGGGACACCACTTCGACGATCACGCCTTCACGGCGACCACGACGGTCCAGTCCGGAAACCCGCGCCAGGGCACGGTCGCCATCGAACACCAGGCGCATTTGCGCCGGGCTCATGAACAGGTCATCACTGCCGTCATCCGGGATCAGGAAGCCGAAACCGTCACGGTGGCCGGCAATGCGGCCGAGGATCAGGTCGAGCTTATCCACGGGTGCATAGGTGCCACGGCGGGTGTAGATCAGTTGAGCATCGCGCTCCATGGCACGCAGGCGGCGGCGCAGGGCTTCGAGCTGGTCTTCGGTGGTCAGACCGAACTCTTCGACCAACTGCTCACGGCTAGCAGGCGAACCCCGATCGGCGAGGTGCGCCAGGATCAGTTCGCGGCTAGGAATAGGGTTTTCATATTTTTCCGCTTCACGAGCGGCCTCGGGATCGAGGGACTGCCAATCGGCCATTAGAGATTTTTCACCTTGTCTATATGCGGGTTAGTTTGGCATACGCGTATTGAAACGGGAAATTTCAGGCATCAACAAGCGTTTAAAAGCCTTTTACAGCCCTCGCCGCGCACCTTGCACGACCATTGGCGAAATTTTCCAGGTTTTTTTCATAGCAGGGGTTTACAGCTAAAAAACCGCTCCGTATAGTGCGCGCCATCGACGACGGCAACGTTGTTGATGTTGCCCAGGTGGTGAAATTGGTAGACACGCCAGCTTCAGGTGCTGGTGATCGCAAGGTCGTGGAAGTTCGAGTCTTCTCCTGGGCACCAAATTCAGATCAAACCCGCGAAAGCGGGTTTTTTCGTTTCAGGCTTCTGATTTTTAACGAGAAAATCGATTTATATTTTTCGAATCAGGGGTTTACAGATTAAAAAGCCCGCCGTATAGTTCGCCCCATCAACAGCGGCAACGTTGCTTGATAATGCCCAGGTGGTGAAATTGGTAGACACGCCAGCTTCAGGTGCTGGTGATCGCAAGGTCGTGGAAGTTCGAGTCTTCTCCTGGGCACCAAATTCAGATCAAACCCGCGAAAGCGGGTTTTTTCGTTTCCGGGGTTTGAAAACCTCCACCAGCAATTTCCCCCCTTCGGCGCACTTGAGAAGTTTTATCGTTTATCCTTGCAATGATTTGTTGCACTCAAGTGAGGAAAACCCCGGATGATGATCCGCGATACCCGTCTCAAGACATCCCTTCTGCGTGGCCTGACCATCACTCTGCTCGGCCTGACCCTACTCTCCCCCGCCGCCTATTCCGCCGACAAGGTCTCCCTGACCCTGTACAACGGCCAACACAAAGAAGTCGGCGATGAACTCGCCAAGGCCTTCGAAGCCAGGACCGGTATTCACGTCAACGTACGCAAGGGCAGCAGCAACCAACTGGCCAGCCAAGTCGTGGAGGAAGGCGACCGCTCCCCTGCCGACGTGATCTACACCGAGGAATCGCCGCCACTGAACAAACTTGGCGAGCAAGGCCTGCTGGCCAAGATCGATGCAGGCACGCTCGACGTCCTGCCCAAGGATTACGTGGGCCGTAACGGCGACTGGATGGGCGTGACCGCACGCACCCGCGTCGTAGCCTTCAACCCCAAACTGATTGCCGAGAAAGACCTGCCCAAGTCGGTATTGGATTTCGCCGGCCCCGAGTGGCAAGGCAAGGTCGGTTTCGTACCTACCAGCGGCGCCTTCCAGGAACAGGCCGTGGCGATCATCAAGCTGCACGGCCGTGAAGCCGCCGAAGAATGGCTGACCGGCCTGCGTGCCTTCGGCAAGGTGTACAGCAACAACATGGTCGCCTTGAAGGCCGTGGAAAACGGCGAAGTAGCCACCGTTCTGGTGAACAACTACTACTGGTTTGCCCTGAAGAAAGAAAAAACCAACCTCGACTCCCAACTGCACTACTTCACCGATGGTGATGCCGGCGGCCTGATCACCGTGTCTTCGGCGGCCGCGCTGAAGTCCAGCAAGCATCCCAAAGAAGCCCAGCAACTGCTGGCGTTCATGGCCAGCGAAGAAGGCCAGCGCGTGATTACCACTACCTCGGCCGAGTACCCGCTGCGCAAAGGCATGGAATCCAACCGCGGCCTCAAGCCTTTCAGCGAACTGCAGCCGCCGAAAGTCACGCCTGCCGACCTCGGCAACGCAGAAGAAGCCCTGGACCTGGAACGTGAGGTTGGCTTGAACTGATGAACCCATCGCTACCCACCCCCGCCCTGCGCGGGGGGTTCAGCCCACGCCGCAAGCGCCCTTCGATCTGGCTACTGCTCCCCGTCCTGCTACTGGTTGGCCTGAGCCTGCTGCCACTGGTGTACGTCGGGCTAAAGGCCTGGCAGGCGGGCTGGGCGCAGGCGGTACATCTGCTCTGGCGGCCCTATGTGTTCGGGCTGCTGCGCAACACCCTGGCGCTGATGGTCGGCGTGACGCTGGCGTGCGGCGTGATCGGCCTGTCCCTGGCCTGGCTGCTGGAACGCAGCAATCTGCCGGGACGCCGCCTCTGGGGCGTAGTCCTGTGCCTGCCGTTCGCGGTGCCGGCGTTTGTCAGCAGCTTCACCTGGGTATCCCTGAGCGCCCACTTCGAAGGGCTCGGCGGCGCGATTCTGGTGATGACCCTGTCCAAATACCCGCTGGTGTTTTTGCCAGTGGCCGCAACCTTGCGCAACCTGGACCCTTCCCTTGAAGAATCGGCCCGCACCCTGGGGCAGAATCGCTGGGGCGTATTCCTGCGCATCACCCTGCCCTTGCTGTGGCCGTCGCTGCTGGCTGGGGCACTGCTGATTGCCCTGCATATGCTGGTCGAGTTCGGCGCGCTGTCGATCATCGGCCTGCAAACCTTCACCACCGCGATCTACCAGCAATTCGAACTGGAGTTCAGCAATGCCAATGCCGCGATGCTTTCGGCGGTATTGCTGGTGATGTGCCTGACCCTGCTGTGGCTGGAACTGCGCGTGCGCGGCAAGGGCCGGCACGTGCGCATCGGCCAGGGCGCGGCGCGGCATGGGGAGCAGGTGCGACTGGGCAAGTGGGCGCCACTGGGCCAGGTGTATTGCCTTACGCTGGCGATCATCGGCAGCGGCATCCCCTTGGGCATGCTCGGCTATTGGCTGGCGGTAGGTTCATCGGCGGCATTTCCAATGGCCGAGATTGGTGAGGCATTGCTGTCCTCCCTGATGCTGTCGCTGGGTGGCGCGGCGCTGTGCCTGGCGCTGGCGGTACCGCTGGGGCTGCTGGTGGTGCGCTACAAGGGCCGACTGGCAATCTGGGCCGAGCGCCTGCCGTACCTGCTGCACGCCCTGCCCGGCCTGGTGATTGCGTTGACACTGGTGTATTTCGCCCTGCATTACGTGCCGGCGCTGTACCAGACGTCGGCGTTGCTGCTGATCGCCTATGGGTTGTTGTTTCTTCCATTGGCCCAGGCGCCGATCCGTACGGCCTTGAACAAGGCGGCGCCGCAGCTGGAAGAGGCTGCGCGCACGCTGGGGGCATCGTCGTTCAGTGCGTTTTGCCGAGTGACGCTGCCGATTATTTTTCCGGCATTGGGTGCGGCATTTGCGCTGGTGTTCCTGGACGCCATGAAGGAATTGACGGCGACGCTGCTGCTCAGCCCCACCGGGCTGAATACCTTGGCGACTGCCGTGTGGGCGCACACCTCGAATGTGGAGTTTGCGGCGGCGGCGCCTTATGCAGCGTTGTTGATAGTGGTGTCGGGGTTGCCGGTCTATCTGCTGACAACTCGGATGTACTTGAGCCGCTGAGATCGCTATCGGGGGCAAGCCCCCGATGAGGCCAGAACGGACGACGCTAAGCCCGGAACTGCCCCAGACTCGCCTTCAACTGCGCCGCCAACCCATCCAGCACCTTGCCACTGGCGGTAGTCTCCACCACCGCCTGCGCCGCACGCTCGGCCTGGGCATGGATCACCTCGACACGGCCTCGTACCGCATGGGCGCCCTGGGCCTGGTGCTCGGCGGCGCGGGTAGCCAGGCCAATCGCTGCATGCACCTGCTCCACCGAGGCCTGCACCGTCTGCTGCAAGCGCACGCTGTCGCGCAGCACCAGCAAACCTTCGTTGGCCTGGCGCCCGGCCTTGCCGATGGTTTCCACCGCCTCCCGCGCGCCCTGCTGCAACGCGACGATATGGGCCTGGATATCGCCGGTAGAGCTTTGGGTCTTGCTGGCCAACGCACGCACTTCGTCCGCCACCACCGCAAAGCCCCGCCCGGTCTCGCCCGCACGCGCGGCTTCAATGGCCGCGTTGAGCGCCAACAGGTTGGTCTGCTCGGCGATACCATGGATGACCGTCAGCACCACTTCGATCTGCTCGCTTTGCTGGGCCAGGCGCTCGATAACCTGGGACCCGGCCTGGACCTGCCCCGCCAACGCCTCGATCAAACTGCCAACTTCGGCCGACGTGCGCGAGTTCTCGTCCGTCGCCTGACGAATATCCACCACCTGCTGCAACGCCGCCTGCATGGCGTGGCTTTCGGCCTGGGCCTCGTCGGCCATTTGCGACAGTGCGCGCAAACTCTCCGCCACCTCATCACGCTGCAAGCCAGCGGCCGCATCGGCGCCGGCATTGCGCAAGGTCATGGCGCCGATTTCCACGCCGGTACGCTGGGCCACATCGCCCGCCTCGCGCACGATGGGTTGCAACTTATCCACAAAGCGATTGACCGCCGAGGCCATGTCGCCGATTTCGTCCTTGCTGTTGATCTGCACGCGCTTGGTGAGGTCGCCCTCGCCTGCTGCCAGGTCATCCATGGCCGCGATAAGCAGTTTCAGGCGATTGACCACACGGCGGCCGAGAACCACGGCGATCAGCAGCAATACGCCGAAACCGACCACCGCCAGCCCCATGCCGATGCGCCAACGCAAGGTGCCGGCAGCCTCCTGCACGGCGTCGGTGGTGTTGACGGTCATCTGGGTCGCAGTGGCTTGTGCCGACTGCAGGCGAGCGCCCATGGCCGCCGCGCTATCCGCCGCGGCACCTTTGAGGCTGTCGCCGACCAACTGATCACCGCTGGCTATCAGTGCGGCAAAACGCTTGTCCAGCGCTTGCAGATCGGCCTCGACCGACGCGGTCGACACCCCCATGAGCACCTTGCCAATCTCCACGCCGTTAGGGCTGATGGACGCCTCGACGTAGAACACCGAAGGATCGTTCTTCGCGGCGTTCAGGACTTTGTCCAGGGCGCGATCGCCCTGGCCTTTTTCCAGCAACGCTTTGTTGATCGGATTTTCGCGATTCAGATAACGAGTCAGGTGCTCACCCGCCGCGTCGTCATAAACCACGAACAGCACGTTGGGATTGCGCTGGGCGCGTCGGGCAAACTCGGACAGCGTTGGCACATCGCTGTCCCACATGGCGCGGGGCGCCACCGAGGCCAGCAGTTGCGCCATATCGTTGGCGGAGTCTTGCAGGTCTTTTTCCAGGGTCGCACGCAACTGTTTCTGCTCTGCCTGCAGGCGCTCGGAAAGCCCGGCGGTCAGGCGCTGACGGGTACTGGTGGACAAGCTGTCCAGGCTCGACGTGACTTCCTTGCCGGCCTGGGCCAGTTCACCGGACAGCTTCTGGCTGTCGACGCCCAGGCGACTGCCCAAATCGGCCTCCAGCGCCGTGACCGTGCTCCGGGTGAGAGCGACCGCCACCAGCACTTGCACCAAAAGAGCGATACCTAGGGTAACGAACACCGGCCGCAACAGACGGCTTTGTAACAATGAGAGAACGGCAGACATCGGGAATCCCTCCACCACGGGTGCCACTAATTTGATAGCACCGCGAAAGAGAGAAACACAGCAAGGGTCGTGCCGCTTGGCATGCAGATACGACAAAGGGCTCCCGAAGGAGCCCTTTGCTTTTTACATCAATAGCTTATTAAGCGAACGGGTGACGCAGAACGATGGTCTCGTTGCGATCCGGGCCCGTCGAAATAATGTCAATCGGCGCACCGATCAGCTCTTCAACGCGCTTGATGTAGGCACGGGCATTGGCTGGCAACTCTTCCAGGGTCTTGGCACCCACGGTCGATTCGCTCCAGCCCGGCACTTCTTCGTACACAGGCTGCAGGCCCACGTAGCTGTCGGCGTCAACCGGGGCAACGTCCTTGCCTTCGGCATCTTTGTAGCCGACGCAGATGTTGATGGTTTCCAGACCGTCGAGTACATCCAGCTTGGTGAAGCAGATGCCCGAGATGCTGTTCACATCGATCGCGCGACGCAGGATAACGGCGTCGAACCAGCCACAGCGACGAGCACGGCCGGTGGTCGCGCCGAATTCGTGACCTTGCTTGGCCAGGTGCGCACCGACTTCGTCGAACAGTTCAGTCGGGAACGGGCCCGAACCTACACGGGTGGTGTAGGCCTTGGTGATGCCGAGGATGTAGTCCAGGAACATAGGACCAACGCCCGAACCGGTAGCGACGCCGCCAGCAGTGGTGTTGGAGCTGGTCACGTACGGGTAGGTACCGTGGTCGATGTCCAGCAACGAACCCTGGGCGCCTTCGAACATGATGTCCTTGCCGGCGCGACGCAGGTCGTGCAGCTCGGCGGTCACATCCAG
Source organism: Pseudomonas sp. 1 R 17 (assembly GCF_900067035.1). Classification (NCBI taxonomy): domain Bacteria; kingdom Pseudomonadati; phylum Pseudomonadota; class Gammaproteobacteria; order Pseudomonadales; family Pseudomonadaceae; genus Pseudomonas; species Pseudomonas sp. 1 R 17. The sequence continues at coordinate 9,815 of NZ_FKLB01000030.1, read as the reverse complement.
CATCAGCGGCTTGAGCAGCTCAGCGTATTCCTTGCACTCGGCCAGGGTCTTGTCGAATTCGATGGCTGGCTCTTTGTAGTAACCCACCAGCATGAAGTTGTGGTAATCCACCAGTTCACGCAGCTTGTCTTCAAAGCGCGGCATGTTGAGCAGGTCGCCCACACGCAGGCCACGACGCGCGACCTTGTCTTCGTAGGCCGGGCCGATGCCGCGACCGGTGGTGCCGATCTTCAGCTCGCCACGGGCCTTTTCACGGGCCTGGTCCAGCGCAACGTGGAAGGACAGGATCAGCGGGCAGGACGGGCTGATACGCAGGCGCTCGCGCACCGGTACACCTTTCTCTTCCAGCTTGGTGATCTCGCGCAGCAGGGCATCCGGTGCAACCACGACGCCGTTACCGATCAGGCACTGCACGCCTTCGCGCAGGACGCCCGACGGGATCAGGTGCAAGACGGTTTTTTCGCCGTCGATGACCAGGGTGTGGCCAGCGTTGTGACCGCCTTGGTAGCGCACTACGGCGGCAGCATGTTCGGTCAGCAGATCAACGATCTTGCCTTTGCCCTCATCACCCCATTGGGTGCCCAGGACTACGACATTCTTACCCATAACACTTGTCCTCATTCGCGCAAACTTGGTGCCGGCGATGGCCGGCAGGAAAACTCAAGAAGCCAGTGGCGATACTTGCCAAAGCCCGTTCTGCAGAATCAATTGCCGGTCGCAGTCCGCTTCACGGGCGGCGGCCAATGGCTGCCCAGGCAATGCCTGGACAACACGCTGACCCTCACTGCGCAACTGGCAAACCTGCTGCCAGAGTGCTGCGTCCGTACTGTCGGGCATCCAGATGCCACCAGACGGCAGCTCGACCTCAGCACGCCCCAGGGTCACCAGGGTTTTCAAATCGGTGGAAAAGCCGGTGGCCGGACGCGCACGACCGAAGTCGGCGCCGATGTCGTCGTAACGTCCACCTTGGGCGATGGCCTGGCCAACGCCCGGTACAAACACCGCGAACACCACACCGGTGTGGTAGTGGTAACCGCGCAACTCGCCCAGATCAAAATACAGCGGCAACTGCGGGAACCGCGCCGACAACCGCTCAGCAATCGCCAGCACGTCATCCAGTGCAGCCAATACCGGCGCCGGCGCCTTGGCCAGGCGTTCACGTGCAGCCACCAGCACTTCACGGCCACCACACAGGTTGACCAGTGCACGCAGCATCTCGGCCAGATCCGCAGGCACGCCAGCGGTCAAGGCGATGACTTCATCGATCGCCTTGCGCTGCAGGGCATCGAACAGCTGTTGCTCGGCCTCACCGGACAAACCGGCCGCACGGGCCAGGCCACGGTAGATACCCACGTGACCGAGGTCCATGTGGACATCTGGTACATCAGCCAGTTGCAGCATGGCCAGCATCAGGCTGATCACTTCAACGTCGCTGCTCGGGCTGGCATCACCGTACAACTCCGCGCCCAACTGGATCGGGCTGCGGGAAGACGACAAGGCACGCGGTTGAGCATGCAGCACGCTGCCGGCGTAGCACAGGCGGCTCGGGCCTTCGCGGCGCAGGGTGTGCGCATCGATGCGCGCCACTTGCGGCGTGATGTCGGCACGGAACCCCATTTGCCGGCCCGATTGCGGGTCGATGACCTTGAAGGTGCGCAGATCCAGGTCCTGGCCCGCGCCGGTCAGCAGGGATTCCAGGTACTCGATATGGGGGGTCACGACAAACTCGTAACCCCAGCTCTGGAACAGATCCAACACCTGGCGACGCGCTACTTCAATGCGCGCAGCCTCTGGTGGCAGTACTTCTTCGATGCCATCTGGCAGCAGCCAGCGGTCTACCGTTGCCATTACGCCATTCCCCTATGATCCGGGCGGCCAGCCCTCGGCCGAGCCTTGAGTGAAGCAGAAAATACCCGCCCCCTGCATAAACCACGCGCAAGAGCGACGTGACGAACGACCTGTTAACGGCCTCGTCGGGCACTTTCCTCGAAAAACCTGTCACGCCTGCCGAATCAAACATGCAGACGCAAAAAAGCCGGGAATTTCCCGGCTGCCGCATCATACACCCGTTTTCTGAAAGGATCACCCCGCCAGGCGTTTTAGCCGCCCGACGGAGTGCGCCCTACAAAATCACGGGCTGGTTACTTGGACTTTTCCAGGTAGCGGAAGAAGTCGCTGCTTGGGTCCAGCACCATGACGTCGGTTTTGTTCGCGAAGCTTTCACGGTAGGCACGCAGGCTACGGTAGAACGCGTAGAACTCCTGGTCCTGGCCGTAAGCCTTGGCGTAGATCGCCGCGGCTTGAGCATCACCATCACCACGGGCCTCTTCAGACTCGCGATAGGCTTCTGCCAGCAGTACACGGCGCTGACGGTCGGCATCCGCACGGATACCTTCAGCCAGCTCGTTACCCTTGGCACGGTGCTCACGAGCCTCACGCTCACGCTCGGTGCTCATGCGCTCGAACACGCTGCGGTTCACTTCCTTCGGCAAATCGATGGCCTTGACCCGAACATCGACAACTTCGATGCCCAGTTCTTTTTCCGCCATCGTATTCAACGAACGGGTGATATCCGCCATCAGCGCATCACGTTCACCGGACACCACCTCGTGCAGGGTGCGCTTACCAAACTGGTCACGCAGGCCCGACTCCAGACGGCGCGACAAACGCTCGTCGGCAATCTGCTTGAGGCCGGAGGTCGCAGTGTAGAAGCGCTCGGCATCCTTGACGCGCCACTTGGCGTAGGCGTCAACCATCACGGCTTTCTTTTCCAGGGTCAGGAAGCGCTGTGTCGGTGCATCCAGGGTCATCAGGCGGGCGTCGAACTTGCGCACCTGGTTGACGTAAGGGACTTTCACATGCAGGCCCGGCTGGACATCCGCCTGGACCACGCGACCGAATTGCAGCAGCACCGCTCGCTCGGTCTGAGCCACGATGTAGAAGCAGTTCCAGGCAGCGATGACCACGACGACGCCCACAATCAGGGCGGTCAGCGATTTATTGCTCATCAACGACTCTCCCTGGTACGTGTTTGCTGTTGCAGCAAGTCAGCGGCCGCACGGGCGCTCGCTTCATTGGCAGCGGCATTGGAACCGGTGGACGGTGCACTGGAGCTGCTGCGACCACCTTCGATCATCTTGTCCAGCGGCAGGTACAGCAGGTTGTTCTGCCCACCCTTGCTGCCGGTCACGAGGACCTTGCTGGTATTGCTGAAGACTTCCTGCATGGTGTCCAGGTACAGACGCTCACGCGTCACTTCAGGCGCCTTGCGGTACTCGGCGACCAGCTTGGTAAAGCGATCCGCTTCACCCTTGGCACGGGAGACCACTTCGTCACGGTAACCATTGGCATCCTCAAGGATACGCTGGGCCTGGCCACGGGCTTCCGGCACGACGCCGTTGGCGTAGGTTTCAGCCTGGTTGCGCGAACGCTGTTCGTCTTCACGGGCGCGGATCACGTCGTCGAACGCTTCCTGCACTTCACGCGGTGCCGCTGCGCTCTGTACGTTCACCTGGGTGACGGTGATACCGGTGCGATAGGTATCGAGGAACCGTTGCAGGCGCTCCTTGATTTCGCTGGCCATCAGTTCACGGCCTTCGGTCAGCACCTGGTCCATGGCGGTGGAACCCACCACGTGGCGCAGGGCGCTTTCGGTTGCGTGTTGCAGGCTGATTTCCGGCTGATCGACATTCAGCACGAAGTCCTGCAGGTTGCTGATCTTGTACTGCACGGTCAGCGGCACTTCGACGATATTCTCGTCTTCGGTCAGCATCTGGCCCTGCTTGGTGTAGGCACGCTCACGCGTGACGTTCTCCATGTACTTCTTGTCGATCGGCGGGAAATAGATATTCAGGCCAGGACCGACAGTCTCGTAGTACTTGCCGAAGCGCAGCACCACGGCTTGCTCCTGCTCGTCCACGACGTATACGGCGCTGTACAGCCATACGGCCGCCAGCACGACAAGACCCAGGCCCAGCAGGCCGTAGCCGCCGCCCTTGCTGGTGCGACCACCTTCATCACCACCCCGTTTTTTTCCACCACCGAACAACCCATTCAGGCTTTCCTGCAGCTTTCGGAAGGCCTCGTCGAGATCTGGTGGCCCCTTGCGGTCGCCATTATTGCGGCGCTTACCACCCCAAGGATCCTGATTATTCGAGTTGCCACCCGGCTCATTCCAAGCCATAGCGCTCTCCATCTGATAAAGCAAAGACGCACCCACGGCGCGCCGACCAATGCTACAGAATGCCTGCTACTGCGGCACAACCGCTTTCTGAGGCTTTTATTGCAAAGTGTGTTGTTCGATGAACTCTGTCGGTACTACGCCTTCACGGCTGACCAGCCGATTGAGCTCCGAGCGCGGCAATCGAACGGCCAGCAAGCTGACACCTTCTTCGTCGTGTTCTTCTTTCTGTACCGCGCCCAGCTCGAAAAACTGTGCACGCAGTCGAGCAAAACGCTGAGGCAAGCGCAAGGTGCCGACGAACAAATCGCTGCCGAGCAATTCGGCAATGGCTTGTTCAAGCAGCTCCAAACCACTGCCATCGCGCGCCGACAGCCAGACCCGCTGGGGCTTGCCGTTCTCGTCGCGCTGGATTTGTGGCTCAACGCCTTCAAGCAAATCGAGTTTGTTATAGACCTCGAGGATCGGCAAGTCCTGGGCACCAATCTCACCCAGCACGACCATCACCTGTTCAATCTGCAACATGCGATCCGGTTCGGCCGCATCGATCACGTGCAACAACAGGTCGGAATTGCTCGACTCTTCGAGCGTAGACCGAAATGCCTCGACCAGCTTGTGGGGCAGGTGCCGAATGAAACCCACGGTGTCGGCCAGGACAATCGGCCCCAGGTCGTCAATATCCAGACGGCGCAAGGTCGGGTCGAGGGTAGCGAACAGTTGGTCAGCCGCGTACACGTCCGATTTGGTCACGTTGTTGAACAGCGTGGACTTGCCGGCGTTGGTGTAGCCCACCAGCGATACGGTAGGAATATCGGCACGCGAACGGCCACGTCGCGATTGCTCGCGCTGGCTGCGCACCTTCTCCAGTCGGCCCTTGATCTGACGCAGGCGAACCCGCAGCAGGCGTCGGTCGGTTTCCAGCTGGGTTTCACCCGGGCCCCGCATGCCGATACCGCCACCCTGACGCTCAAGGTGAGTCCAACCGCGAACCAGCCGGGTGCTCATGTGGTCAAGCTGGGCCAGTTCTACCTGGAGCTTGCCCTCATGGGTACGGGCGCGCTGGGCGAAAATATCGAGAATCAGGCCGGTGCGGTCGATCACGCGACACTCGAATACACGTTCGAGGTTACGTTCCTGACTGGGCGTGAGGGTGTGATTGAAGATCACCAGATCGGCTTCTTCGGCATGGACCAGGTCGCGCAATTCCTCGACCTTGCCGCTGCCAATCAGGAATTTGGCGGTTGGCCGATGACGCGGCACGTTAAAAAACGCAACGGTCTCGGCGCCGGCCGAATTTGCCAACTCCTGAAACTCCTGCGGATCTTCGCGCGCCTCAGGGTCCTGTCCATCCAAGTGAACGAGGATGACTCGCTCACCACCACCGTGGCGCTCAAAGAACAAAGGAGACTCCTATCAGGCGTTACCTGGCTCAGCGTCAGCTGCATCATCACCGGCGGCGCTAGGCAGACGGATTGGACGAACTGGAACCACTGTCGAGATAGCGTGCTTGTAGACCATCTGGCTGACGGTGTTTTTCAGCAGGATCACGAACTGGTCGAACGACTCGATCGTGCCTTGCAGCTTGATACCGTTGACCAGATAGATGGAAACCCCCACTTTCTCTTTACGTAAAGTATTCAAGTAAGGGTCTTGTAGCGAATGCCCTTTTGACATGTGCCGCACTCCTTTAAGGATCAATAATAAAAAATCGGAAAATAGATAGCTTATGGCCGTCACACCCCCAAGGATAGACGGCAATTGCAAGGACTCAGCTCAATATGGAGACCGTTCCCAAGTATTTCAAGGCGCGTGACAGATTGTCGCTGTCCAGGCTGTCCAACCAGTGCAAATCGCTCCAGCTGCGCAGCCAGGTGAACTGGCGCTTCGCTAATTGGCGCGTGGCAATGATGCCGCGCTCCTGCATTTCGGCTGACGTCAGCTTGCCGTCCAGATGATCCCAGACTTGGCGGTAGCCTACAGCACGTATCGAAGGTAACCCTGGATGCAGGTCACCTCTTGACCGCAGTGCTACGACCTCGTCCACAAACCCCTGTTCCAACATAATTGTGAATCTTTGTGCAATTCGTTCATGCAGCACCTGGCGATTTGCCGGAGCGATGGCCAGATTCGCCACAGTATAGGGCAATTGTGACTGTCCAGATGCGCCTGCATCAGCACTTTGCGCAGTTTGTTTCAGCCGCAGTTCAGTCATGGTCTGCCCGCTGACCCGCCAGACTTCCAGAGCGCGGCTGAGGCGCTGGGGATCATTGGGGTGAATACGCGCGGCAGATACCGGATCAACCACTGCCAACTGGTCGTGCAGGGCTTGCCAGCCAAGGCGTGCAGCCTCTTCTTCGAGTTCAGCGCGCACCTGGGCATCGGCGGGCGGCATGTCGGCCAGCCCTTCCTGCAAAGCCTTGTAGTAGAGCATCGTGCCGCCCACCAGCAAGGGGATGTTGCCCCGCGCGGTGATTTCCGCCATGGCGGCCAGGGCGTCAGTGCGGAAATCCGCTGCGGAATAGCTCTCGGCCGGGTCGATGATGTCGATCAACCGGTGCGGATGCTGCGCCAGCAGCGCTTTGGAAGGCTTGGCGGTGCCGATGTCCATGTCCCGGTAAACCAGGGCTGAGTCGACACTGATGAGCTCGCACGGCAGCACCTTGGTGAGCTCGATGGCCAGGTCGGTCTTGCCGGCGGCCGTGGGGCCCATCAGGAAGATTGCGGGGGGCAAGGCACTCATCAACGGCCGCGCAAGAACAGTTTGTCCAGATCGTCCAGGCCCATCTGGGTCCAGGTCGGACGGCCATGGTTGCACTGGCCGCTGCGTTCGGTGTTTTCCATGTCGCGCAGCAGGCCGTTCATTTCCGGCAAGGCCAGGCGGCGATTGGCGCGGATGGCGCCGTGGCAGGCCATGGTGCCGAGCAGTTCGTTGATGTGTGCCTGGATACGGTCACTGGTGCCGTACTCCATCAGGTCAGCCAATACATCGGCCACCAGCCGGTTGGCTTCGGCCTGCTTGAGCAGCGCGGGAATCTGGCGAATCGCCAGGGTCTCAGGGCCCAGGCGCTGCAACTCGAAGCCCAGTTTCTGGAACACACCATGATGTTCTTCAGCGCAATCGGCCTCACGCTGGCTGACGGCCAGGGATTCCGGCACCAGCAACGGCTGGCCACTCAGGCCTTCGCTGGCCATGGCGATCTTCAGGCGCTCGTACATGATCCGCTCGTGAGCGGCATGCATGTCCACCAGCACCAGGCCATGGGCATTTTCCGCGAGGATGTAGATGCCCTTGAGCTGCGCCAACGCGTAGCCCAGGGGTGGGATATCACCGCCACCTTCCGGCAAGGCCACGGCGCCCGGCTCGGCACCTGGCAGCGGCGCAAAGAACTCACGATAGGCAGCCTGCGCTTCGGCGACCGGCACGGCCGATTGCGGACGCGGTGTGTATTGGTACTGATAACCCGCTCCCGAGCCAGAGCCCGGCGCCGTATAGCTCGGCTGGGGTTGCGGCGATTGCAGCAGGTTTGCCGCCAGGCTCATTTCGCCCTGAGGGCCAAACTCGCCCGCTTCGGGGCCGCTCGGCCGCACCACCGCCGTCACGATGGGCGCAGACAACTGGTCATCCGGGCGCACATCGCCCAGGGCACGGTGCAAGGTGCCATAGAGGAAGTCATGCACCATGCGCCCGTCACGGAAGCGCACTTCGTGCTTGGTCGGGTGCACATTGACGTCGACCACCGAAGGGTCGACCTCGAAAAACAGCACAAAGGTCGGATGCCGGCCGTTGAACAACACATCGCGATAAGCCTGGCGCACCGCGTGGGCCACCAGTTTGTCGCGTACCGCCCGGCCATTCACAAAGAAATACTGCAAGTCCGCCTGGCTACGGGAAAACGTCGGCAAACCGACCCAACCCCACAGCCGCAGGCCATTGCGTTCGACTTCAATCGGCAGCGCCTGCTCCAGGAACCCCGCACCGCACACTGCCGCGACACGGCGAGCACGCGCGGCGTCGTCGTTGGCTTCGTGCAGGCTGAGGATGGTCTTGCCGTTGTGGCGCAGGTGAAACGCCACATCGAAACGCGCCAGGGCCAGGCGCTTGATGACTTCTTGCAGGTGATCGAATTCGGTTTTTTCGGCCTTGAGGAATTTGCGCCGCGCCGGGGTGTTGAAGAACAAGTCGCGCACTTCCACAGAGGTGCCCACCGGGTGGGCAGCCGGCTGGACCCGAGGCGCCATGTCGCGGCCTTCGGTCTCCACCTGCCAGGCTTGCTCGGCATCACGGGTGCGCGACGTCAGGGTCAGACGGGCCACGGAACTGATGGAAGCCAATGCCTCACCGCGAAAGCCCAGGCTCATCACCCGCTCCAGGTCTTCCAGGTCGCGGATCTTGCTGGTGGCGTGACGGGCCAGGGCCAGCGGCAGGTCATCGGAGGAGATCCCGCTGCCATCGTCGCGGACACGCAGCAGCTTGACGCCGCCCTGCTCCACATCGACATCGATGCGTCGGGCGCCGGAGTCGATGCTGTTCTCCAGCAATTCCTTGATCACCGATGCCGGCCGCTCAACGACCTCGCCCGCCGCAATCTGGTTGGCGAGGCGCGGGCTGAGCAATTCAATGCGCGACCCGCTGTTCAAGACTGATTCGCTCATTACTGTGCCGCCAATTCAGTGCCGGGGATGGTCAATACCTGGCCGATTTTCAACTCATCGCTCTTCAGGTTGTTGGCGCTGCGCAGGGACGCGGCCGAGACCTGGAAACGCACGGCCAGCATGGCCACGGTGTCGCCGGGCTGCACGCGATGGTCGCGCGGGCCCTGGGCGATTTTGCCGGAGTCGCGCAGCCAGGCAATGTAGGTGCCTGGCGGCGGGTTCTGCTGGAAGAACTGGCGCACGCCAGCACTGATGGAGCGCGCCAAGGCCTGCTGGTGGCTGGCACTGGCCAGCTTCGAGGCTTCGTTGGCATTGGAGATAAACCCGGTTTCCACCAGGATCGATGGGATGTCCGGCGACTTCAACACCATGAACCCGGCCTGTTCCACGCGCTGCTTATGCAACGAGGTCACCCGGCCGATGTTGCTCAACACCTTCTGGCCGACGTTCAAGCTGGAGGTCAGCGAGGCCGTCATCGACAGATCAAGCAGTACCCCGGCGAGCATCTTGTCCTTGTCATCGAGGGACACGTTGCCGGCCCCGCCGATCAAGTCGGAACGGTTTTCACTGTCGGCCAGCCAGCGCGCGGTCTCGGACGTGGCGCCGCGATCCGACAGGGCAAACACCGAAGCACCGAAGGCCGCCGTCGAAGGCGCGGCGTCCGCATGGATCGAGACGAACAGGTCGGCGCCCTTCTTACGGGCGATTTCGGTACGGCCGCGCAACGGAATGAAGTAGTCGCCGGTACGGGTCAGTTCGGCGCGGTAGCCTTTCATGCCGTTGACCTGGCGCTGCAGCTCACGGGCGATGGCCAGCACCACGTCTTTCTCATGCTGGCCGCGCGAACCGGAGGCGCCCGGGTCTTCACCGCCGTGGCCGGCATCGATCACCACGATAATGTCGCGCTTGCCGGCCGGCGCTGGCGGCGGCGGTGGCAGCTTGACCTGGGGCTGGGACGGGTTGACCGGTACGGCCGGCACTG
>NZ_FKLB01000041.1:0-71123 GCF_900067035.1 Pseudomonas sp. 1 R 17 | reverse complement strand
CCACCGAATCGCCCGACACCGCAAGCCGATGCGCCAGCGAATGACTCCAGCCAAACCCCAACCCGACATCCACTTCCACCGCACTGGTGCGATACAACCGTGTCCACTCGAACGGCAAGATTCCATCCAACGTGCCGTCGGTGAGGGTGAGCAATTCCTCCCCGGTAACCATCGACACGGGGCAGCCGTTGGTGACGGTCTTATCCGAAGATGCCGTCGCATCCCCGTTCGGGTTCTTCCCTGAAACGGGCACATCATCGACAGGCTCCTGCCTGACCAACACCGTCTGCTGAGTCTTCCTGCGAACCGCCGGCACCGGGTTCGAAACCACATGCTCCCCAACCTTCAACGGCGCAACCGGTACAGCCTTGATCGCTGTCGCGGGGCCACCGAGCAGCAAAGGCTTCAGCGCCTCGACATGCGCGTCCAACGTCGGCCCCACCAACTGATCAGCCAGCCTCTCCAGCCACTTGTGCGCTCGTCCGGATTTGATATGTCCCAGCACCTGAGCGCCCAGGCGAATCTGCACGCCCATGCCACGGGTCGCCCAGATCAGGAATAGATTGATCAGTACCTCACCGGTGATCTCGCCCAGCACTTCATACATCTCGGGCGGCGGTAGCAGGCGTAGCCAACTGACCATGGCCGACAGGTAGATAAACAGCAGCGGCTCATCGCTGAGTACCAGCAAACCGCTGGCAATCGTGTCTTTGCCCAGCTTCAGCAATTCATCGAGTTCGGCCTGGGATAGGTAGGCCAACAGCTTTTCGCCGTTGGGCTTGAGGTCCGCCAGCAGGTCATACAGCTGCGTAACGTTGTCCCACAAATTGAAGAGGGCTTTTCCAAGGCCGCTGAAAAACGCTGCTTCCAGTATTCGGCGCCGATCGAGGGGCTTGGCTTCGGCATAGTCTTTCCACTGATCCTGGAAAGTGCGGGTCCACTCTTCACGCAGGCGCGCCTCCAACCCCACGATCACCGACTGATAAGACCCATACAGCGCCTTGACGTGATCCCTGGAAACGTTGGGATAGAAGGTGATCCGGTACGGCTGGTTGCGATCACACTCGGTGATTTCGAGGAGGCCGCTGGGGCCGATGGTCTTGTGGATCGGCTCGCCCAAGGGGCCGCCATTGGGATCGACGCGCTGCAGCATCACCGGCGTGTCGCCGATGGGCACGAAGCGCGTGCTTTGGAACATATGCACCAGCGTCAGGGTGCCATTGGCCGGGCACGTGGCGACGGTGCTGCTGGGGATGATTGAGCGATTGATCGGTGCGACCAGCGCCACCTCATCGCCGACCTTGAAGACCTGCTCGACCTCCAGCGCCGAGAAGCGCCAGAAGCTTTGCGCCCAGTCATCGAATGTATTCAGGCATTCGCGAAAGTCACGGAAGACGCTTTCAACGTCGACCGTCTTCACATCCATCGGGGCCAGGGCCAGCCTGCCAATGGCCGGGTTCAAGAGGCAGCCCCTTCAACCAGGGCTTTAACGAAAACCACCATCTGCAATCCCTCGCACTGTGTATTCAGGCGAGGGACTTTGCAGCGGTTTTCAGGCTGGGGCTGTAGAGCTTATCTTGCCGTTACGTGGGAGCTTTCAGCGGCTATCGTCCCTTTTGGGCGACGTATCAAAAAGCCTTCAGCGCTGCGCGAACGCCAGGTTCAACCCCAGCCCTGCAAACGCCGCCGCAAAACTGCGGCGCAGCCAGTTCTGCACCCGTGGCGACTCGATTACCGCGCGGCGAAACCCGTTGGCCAGCAGGCCGTAGATCACAAACACCGCAAATGTCATTGCCATGAACACCGCGCTCAGCACCAGCATTTGCACGGCGGCTGCCGTGCTGCCGGGCGTGACGAACTGTGGCAGGAAGGCCAGGAAGAAAATGGTCAGTTTGGGGTTGAGAATATTCAGCAGGAAACCGCGCAGCATCAAACTGCACGCGGTGGCGACTGCCGGTGCGTCATTCATGGCGAAGGCCGAGCGATCACGCCAGGTGGCGTACGCCAGATACAGCAGATAGGCGACGCCAGCGTATTTCAGGACTTCGAAGGCCAGCGCGCTGGTATGCAGCAGTGCGGAAAGGCCGAGCACGGATGCCAGCAAGTGCGGGAGGATACCGGCCGTACAACCCAGCGCGGCGAACACACTGGCGCGCTTGCCAGCGGTGAGGCCTGTGGACACGGTAAAGATCACGCCGGTGCCGGGGATCAGTACGACAATCAGGCAGGTGATGAGGAAGTTCAGGCTGAGCATGGCATTCAAACTCCGTGTACGAATGAGGAATGACAGATCCTGTCACGTTCGGCCCCGGCTGGCGAGAAGGTGAGTTGGCGAACCCGCGTTAGACTTACTGGTCCATATCCGCAACGCCTGGCCCATCGTCCTCAAGGAAGCCCCATGTCCCCACGCTGCCTGATCCTCTGCCTCACCTCATTGGTGGTGCTGGCCGGCTGTTCCACGTCACGCGGCCCGCAGCAACCAGCGCGCAGCGAGGCCGAGGTGAAGGCCGAGATCGTGCGTTTGCTCCCGGCGAAGGTTCCAGACCGCAACGGCTGGGCCCAGGACATCTACACTGCCTTTGACACTCAAAAGATCTACCCCAGTACCGAGAATATCTGTGCCGTATTGGCGGTGACCGAGCAGGAGTCCACCTATCAGGTCGACCCGCCCGTACCCAATATGGGCAAGATCGCCCAGGATGAAATCCTGCGCCGTGCCGCCAAGGTGCATGTGCCCGCTTTTGTGGTGCGCAGCGCCCTGCAGCTGCGCTCGCCCACCGGCCAGTCCTATGCCGACCGCTTGAATGCCGCCCGCACGGAGAAGGACCTGAGTGGCATCTTCGATGACTTCATCAGCGTGGTGCCCCTGGGCAACACCCTGTTTGGCGGTTTCAATCCGGTGCACACCGCCGGTCCCATGCAGGTCAGTATCGACTTCGCCCAGAAGCAGGCGCGGGGTTATCCCTACACGGTGGATGGCACGATTCGTCGGGAAGTCTTCACCCGGCGCGGCGGCATGTACTTCGGTATCGCCCATCTGCTCGGTTACCCGGTGAGCTATGACCAGCCGCTGTACCGCTTTGCCGACTTCAATGCGGGTTGGTACGCCAGCCGTAATGCGGCGTTCCAGGCGGCTGTCAGCCGCGCGTCGGGCACTGAGTTGGCGCTGGACGGGGATTTGATTCGCTACGGCTCATTGCTGCCCGGCACCACCGAACTGGCGGTGCGCTCATTGGGCGCGAAGCTGGACATGCGCAATCCCAGCATTCGCAGCCAGCTGGAACAGGGCGAACAGTTGGATTTTGAAGACACCACCCTCTACAAACGCGTGTTTGCCCTGGCCGACCAGGCTGCCGGCAAGCCGATGCCCCGTGCGATCCTGCCGGGCATCGTGCTCAAAAGCCCGAAGATCACCCGCAACCTGACCACGGCGTGGTTTGCCAAGCGCGTGGATGAGCGGTACCAGCGCTGCATGAAGCGCTGATCAGCTGCGGCGCCGGACAAATTTGCGCCACAGCCACACCCACAACCACACCACCGGAAACGCCAGGATCACGAACGGCAGCACATAGCTGGCGCGTTCCAGGGCGTCTGCGGTGCCGTCCACCAGGTTAGTGCCCAGGTTGCTGAACATCCGGCTGAAGCGTGACGGTTGGTTCGCGCCGTCGGCAGAGCGGAAGTTGAGGGTGACGCGGTTGGTATCCAGGCGACGTTGCTGGCCGGCGGCAACCTGGGCGAGTTCCTGCAGTTCGTTTTCAATGCCCGCCTGCTCCTTGCTCAAGGCAATCAGGTCGCTGACGCTGATGTCCTTGCGCTTGGCCAGTTCATCGAGGCGCTGTTGCTGGGCTTGCAGGCGATCCTGGCGGCGACGTATATCGGCGACCGCGTCGGCCAGGTCTTCGGCGGTGGTGATGCGCTGGCCGAGTTTGCCGCCCTCAGCGGCCAGGGTGACCATCGGTTCGACGCCGCTAGGTGCGATCCGCAGGATGATCTCGCCGCCGTTGCTGTCTTCGGTGATGCCAAGGATATTGCACGCGCCAAACCGCGCCGATTCACAGGCCTCACGGGTGGCCTGCATGCGCGGCGCGAGCAGGGCGCCGGGCAGGGCCAGGGTCAGTTCGTGCTCATAGGCCAGTTGCGCACCGGCCCGGCCTTGTTCGCCATTGATCACCGTGGCGCGGGAGTGGTCCTTGGGTGAACAGCCGACCAGGGCCAGGCCGGCCAGCAGGATCAACAGGGGCGCGCGAAGCGATTGAAGGGGGCCGTCCGGATGGCGCATTGCAGTTCCTTGAGGTGTGCGGGGGACATTGGCGGCGATTAAAGCGGGTCCGGCGAATTAACGCAAAGTATCGTGCAGGATTTGCAAGGCTGATGGTGATGGCTGCCGTTGGGCGTGTGGCGTACACCTCAAATTCGACCCCAAGGAAGACTCGTCATGATTGCCCACGCCGTGCCCGAAGGTTTTGTCCCGCTGCCGCGCAGCAGCCCGTTGCTGGATTTGCTTGGCCCGGCGTACTGCCGAGGTGACGGCCTGCAACTGGAAATCGGCCTGCGCGCCGACAATCGCCATGCCAATGGGCGTGGAACGGTGCACGGCGGGGTGCTGGCGACCCTGGCGGATGTCGGTATGGGCTATGCCATGGCGTTTTCCAGTGAGCCGCCGTTGCCGTTGATTACGGCGAGCATGACCGTGGATTACCTGGGGGCGGTGCAGGTGGGGGAGTGGATTACCGTGCGTTTGGAACATCACAAGCGAGGGCGGCAAATGGCGTTTGCCACGGTGAGCCTGCAGGTGGGAGAGAAGGTGGTGGCGCGGGCGAATGCGGTGTTTGCCGTGCCTCTCGCTGACAGGCAATAAAGATCTTATAGGGGAGGGACTGTGTTTGTTCAGGGAAACCGCATAAAGAAAAGGCCTGGCTTTTCGTGGAGCCGGGCCTTTTCCGTGTTGCTCGTTTATCAGCTGCGTTCGAGGGCCAGGGCTACGCCCTGGCCGCCACCGATGCACAGGGTCGCCAGACCTTTCCTGGCATCGCGCCTGATCATTTCGTGCAGCAGGGTGACCAGCACGCGGCAGCCTGAAGCGCCGATGGGGTGGCCGATGGCGATGGCGCCGCCGTTGACGTTGACCTTGTCCGCATCCCACTCCAGCTCTTTGCCTACCGCCAGGGATTGCGCGGCAAAGGCTTCGTTGGCTTCGATCAGGTCCAGGTCGGCCAGGCTCCAACCGGCTTTGTCCAGGCAGCGGCGGGTGGCCGAGACCGGGCCGATGCCCATGATTGCCGGGTCGACACCCGCGTTGGCGTAACTGGCGATACGGGCCAATACCGGCAAGCCGAGGGCCTTGGCCTTGTCGGCACTCATCAGCAGCACCGCAGCAGCGCCGTCATTCAGGCTGGAAGCATTACCGGCGGTGACGCTGCCGTCTTTCTTGAACGCCGGCTTGAGCTTGGCCAGGGATTCGGCGGTGGTGCCGGCACGGGGCTGCTCATCGACGGCGAAGGCAATCGGGTCGCCCTTGCGCTGGGGGATCAGGATCGGCGTGATCTCATCGACAAAACGCCCGGCCTCGATGGCGGCGGTGGCTTTCTGCTGGGAGGCGGCGGCGAAAGCATCCTGGGCTTCACGGCTGATGCCGTATTTGTCCACGAGGTTCTCGGCGGTGATGCCCATGTGATAGTCGTTGAACGCATCCCAGAGGCCGTCGGTGATCATGCTGTCGATCATCTTGGCGTGGCCCATGCGCAAGCCCGTGCGCGCAGCAGGCAGTACATAGGGTGCCAGGCTCATGTTCTCCATGCCGCCGGCGATGATGACCTCGGCGTCACCGCAACGGATGGCCTGGGCGCCCAGGTGCAGGGCTTTCAGGCCCGAGCCGCAGACCTTGTTCAGGGTCAGGCTCGGCACGGCGTGGGGCAGGCCGGCGAGGATCGAGGCCTGGCGCGCGGGGTTCTGGCCGGAACCCGCGGTGAGTACCTGGCCGAGGATGACTTCATCCACTTCGGCCGGGTCCAGGCCGGTCTGCTCCAGCAGGCGACGGATCACGGCGGCGCCCAGTTCCGGTGCCGGAATGCTTGCCAGCGAACCTTGAAAGCTGCCCACGGCGGTGCGGGTGGCAGCAACAATCACGACGTCTTGCATGGAATCTGTCCTCACTGGAAGTGCATTTCTGGAACGTGGTCCGGGACGATCAGTTTACCGGCGGTCTTGCTCACAATCTCTTCAACGCTGACGCCAGGTGCGCGTTCCTTGAGGACAAAAGCGCCATTTTCGATTTCCAGGTACGCAAGGTCCGTCAGTACGCGCTTGATGCAGTTGGCGCCGGTCAGCGGCAGGCTGCATTGGCTGAGCAACTTGGACTCACCGTCCTTGGAGGCGTGGGTCATGATCACGATGATGTTTTCCGCACCGGCCACCAGGTCCATGGCGCCGCCCATGCCCTTGACCAGTTTGCCGGGGATCATCCACGAGGCGATGTTGCCGTGTACGTCCACTTCAAAGGCGCCGAGCACGGTGAGGTCGACGTGGCCGCCGCGAATCATCGCGAAGGATTCGGCGGAGGAGAAGATCGAGGCGCCGATGCGCGCCGTCACGGTCTGTTTGCCGGCGTTGATCATGTCGGCATCGATGGTGTCTTCGGTAGGAAACGGGCCCATGCCGAGCAGGCCGTTTTCCGACTGCAGCATGACTTCCATGCCTTCGGGGATGTAGTTGGCCACCAGGGTCGGAATGCCGATGCCCAGGTTGACGTAGAAACCGTCCTGCATTTCGCGGGCGACGCGTTGAGCCATTTGTTCGCGGGTAAGAGCCATTTTTATGAGTCCTTATTGTTCGGGCTGGAGGCGGATTATTTGCGCACGGTGCGCTGTTCGATGCGCTTCTCGAACGTGCCGCAGATGATCCGGTCGACGTAGATGCCAGGGGTGTGGATCTGCGCCGGGTCCAGCTCGCCCGGTTCGACGATTTCCTCGACTTCGACCACGGTGATCTTGCCAGCGGTGGCGGCCAGCGGGTTGAAGTTCTGGGCGGTGTGGCGATAGATGACGTTGCCGAAGTGGTCGGCTTTCCAGCCTTTGACGATGGCGAAGTCGCCGGTGATGGATTCTTCCATCAGGTACGGGCGACCGTTGAATTCGCGGGTTTCCTTGCCTTCGGCCACCGGAGTACCGACGCCGGTGGCGGTGAAGAAGGCGGGGATACCGGCGCCGCCTGCGCGCATTTTTTCCGCCAGGGTGCCTTGGGGGGTGAGGACCACTTCGATTTCGCCGCTGAGCAACTGCTTCTCGAACAGGGCGTTCTCACCGACGTAGGAAGCGATCACCTTGCTGATCTGCTTTTCTTCCAGCAGCACGCCCAGGCCAAAGCCGTCGACGCCGCAGTTATTGGAAACCACGGTGAGGTCACGGGTGCCTTTGCGCTTGATCTCATTGATGAGGTTTTCCGGAATGCCGCACAGGCCGAAACCACCGGAGAGCACGGTCATGCCGTCTTCCAGGCCTGCCAGTGCTTCCTCGTAGGACGCCACGCGTTTATCGAAACCTGCCATATGCACCTCTTTTATTGTTTGTGGGCCAGCCAATGAATCGAGTGTTGCGCTGACAGATTGATTTGTTAAGTTGTTTTTTAAGGTTGATTGATTTAGAAAACAGCATAGTCAACCCGCCGCCCGGAGTAGCGTCATGACCGTTAAACAGATGCGTGCCTTTCTGGCCGTGGCCCAAAGCCTGAGTTTTGCCGCCGCCTGCGAGCGCCTGCACCTCTCTCAATCGGCGTTGAGCCTGACCATCAAGGGCTTGGAGGAAGGGCTGGGTGGGCGCTTGTTCAGCCGCAATACGCGCAACGTGGCCCTCACGCCCGAGGGCGAATCCCTGCTGCCTCTGGCCCGTCGGCTGATGGCCGATTGGGACAATGCCGAAGACGAACTGCGTCAGCTGTTCACCCTGCAACGCGGGCGGGTGACCGTGGCGGCGATGCCGTCGTTTGCCGGCAACCTGCTACCGCCGATCCTGAAGATATTCCGCGCCCGTTACCCTCAGGTGAACGTGACGGTGCATGACTTGATCAACGAGCAAGTGCTGGAGATGGTTCGCGACCGCCATGTGGAACTGGGCGTCGCGTTTGAACCCTCGGAAGGCTCGTCGCTGGCCTTTACGCCGTTGTACCTGGACCGCTTCATTGCGGTGGTGCCCGGTGATTCACTGCTGGCACAGTGTGCCGAGGTCGACTGGAAAACCTTGCTGGAGCACCCGTTCATCACGTTGCAGCGGCCTTCCACGGTGCGGGTGATGCTGGAGGAGCACCTGGGGGCCTTGAAGATGAAGCTGCCGGTGGCCTTGGAAAGCCATCAATTGGCAACCGTGGGCAAGATGGTCGCCAGCGGCCTGGGTGTCAGCGCCGTACCGGCCTTGTGTGCGCAGCAGATGCAGGAGGCGGGGGCGCATTGCATCACCTTGACCGGTCCGGTGATCGAGCGGCCGATTGGCGTGCTGACCAAGCCTGGGCATGAACTGTCGGCGGCGGCGCAGGTGTTGTTTGATATTTTTCGCGATGAGGCGGGGAAGGGCAGGTTTCCGGCGGTGTTATAAAACAGCTATTAAAAAGCCCGCTCGAATAAACCAGCGGGCTTAAATTTAAAGTGGCACTGTTATCAGCAGTATCTATCAATCACTTTAACGTGCGATTGGCCTTTGAGGTTCTGCCATTCGGTATTAAGTGTGTGGAATACTTGCTCGATAAAGTTGCGATCGGCCGCGGCCTTCTTGCCGACATAACCCTGGCCACGGCGGTACATCTTCAGGCGCGCCGCCAGTTCACGGTTATTGCGGTCGAACTCGGCTTCTTCGGTGTGGGGCGCCAGGCAGTCGATTTGCACTTCGCCCGATTTGCCAATCCACAGGATATGGTCGTCGAGTGTGTCTTTCTGCGCTGCGAACATCTCAGCCAATTCATCGATAGTTGGTTGGTTGTTCAGATTCATGTGTAAGCCCCTTGACCAGTTGGCGATCTATCAGTTGATTCCGTTAAAACTGCTTAGTTGTCTCCGGCTTGGAAAACCGGGCGTCAGTGACGGTCTGCCGAATACGGGCAGGGTCTTGAACCTGATGCATGTAGTCTTGCTGATGAACTGCTACGCAATGGTTTCATAACGAAGACAAGCCGCATTTGAGCGCCTTGTACCGATCCTTTCGGGTCGGTCAGCTTCATCAATCTGCCTTGTGGGCAGTGCACATCCGGAAAAAACAGCTCGGCGGTCAGACGAGCTTGTTCAAAACGCTTGCTACCAACGCTCCCGATCCGGGAGACGTCTAGATCATGCAAGGACAAAAAGGTTACGTCAACGGTTATGTAGTGATTATTTTTGATCACTACATAATTCGTCGTGGCTATGGGGAGATACGGCAAATGCGTGACTCGAGCGTCATTTTTTGCGCTGGACGGTCGCTATGGCTGAGGAGGGGTTGACTGCAGGCGGTCTGCCAACAAGGGCAGAAGCTGTTCGCACGAGGTTTCGATCTTTACCTGCAACAACTCATCACCCCGGGTCTTGCCCAGGTTGATGGCGATCACCGGTTTGCCCTGTTCGACCATTGCCTTGCACAGGCGAAATGCGGAGTAAGCCATCAGCGATGAACCTACCACCAGCAGCCCCTCGGCATGCGCTACCGCCGCCATCGCCCTGGCTGCCGTCGCCGGTGCGACGTTCTCGCCAAAAAACACCACGTCCGGTTTCAGTCGCTCACCCTGGCAATGGGGGCAGCGGGGGACCTGGAAGCGCTCTTCAAACGCGGGATCAAGCAGGGTGTCACCATCAGGCGCCTGTACCGCATGGACTTGCGCCAGGTACGGGTTATCGATTTCCATCTGGCGCTGGATCAGGTCGCGCGTGCTGTGCAACTGGCAATCCAGGCACAGCACCCGGTGCAGGCTGCCGTGCAATTCAATCACGTCATGGCTACCGGCCTGGTCATGCAAGGTGTCGACGTTTTGCGTGATCAGGCCGCTGATGTGCTGGCGTTGTTGCAAGGTCGCCAGTGCACGGTGAGCGTTGTTCGGCTGGGCGATACGTACCCTCGGCCACCCCAGCATCGCCCGTGCCCAATAGCGCCGCCGCGCCTGGGCAGTGGCGAGGAACTCCTGGTACATCATCGGCGCCTTGCCCCGGCGCACGCCTTCGCTGTCGCGGTAGTCGGGGATTCCCGACGACGTGCTGATGCCCGCACCGGTCAATACCAGGAAGCGCCGTTCGGCCATGGCGCGGTGCAGGGTGTCGAGGTGGTCCTGTTGATGTTCCAGGGTATCGAGCATGGGGTCCCCTATTCGCCGCGGATGTACTGCTCCAACTGCTTGATCAGGTCTGCCTGTTCGGCGATGGCTTCCTTGACCAGGTCACCGATGGAGAGCAGGCCCAGCAGTTTGCCGTCTTCGACCACCGGCAGGTGGCGCAGGTGACTGTCGGTCATGATGTTCATGCACGCTTCGACACTTTTATGGGTATCGACGGTTATCACCGGCGAGCTCATGACCTCATGGACCTTTGTAGTGACTGACGATAGGCCCTTGAGCATTATTTTGCGTGCGTAATCGCGTTCGCTGATGATCCCCACCACCGTGCCTTCCTTGACCACCGGCAAGGCGCCGACGTTTTTCTCCGACATCCGCACCAGCGCCTCAAACACAGTGTGGTCCCATTGGATGGTGTGGACGTCCTGGTTTTTCTGGTCCTTGGCTTTGAGCAATTGTGCGACGGTTTTCATGGCGGCCACTCCGGTGTTGTTGTTATCCCCTACAGAATCCTAGACGGCACTCGCCGGGGCAAGGTCCAATGCGGCGTTAAACCCGTCGAAAAACGTCATTCGCCGGTTTTTTTCGCCTTTCACCCGGTTTTTTTCGGTTTCCTGGCGCGCTCTGGGCCAGTGGCGGTCTTGCGAGGGGCCGCCTTGCGCTTCTTTTTCCACGGCGCAGCACCTCGGCCCGGCGGGCTGGCCGGCCCGCTGATGGTCATGCGCATGCCGTTGCAACGGGCTACTTGCTTGCTCATCCACGCCGCCTGCTTGGCGACGAATTCTTCCAGGCTCATCTCGCCGCTTTGCACCATGTCCAGCGCCTGCTCCCAGATCGCGGTGGTGCCGGGGTCGGCAATGGCGCGGGGTACCGCGTCGATCAGGCTGAAGGCTGCCGGGGTGGCCGACAGCGCCTTGCCGTTCTTCACCAGGTAACCCCGGTCGAGCAACCCCTGGATAATCCCCGCGCGAGTGGCTTCGGTGCCGATGCCGGTGGTGTCCTTGAGCTTTTGCTTGAGCAGCGGGTCTTCCACCAGCTTGGCGACGTTTTTCATCGCCTTGATCAGGTCACCTTCGGTAAAGGGCTTGGGTGGTTGGGTCCACAGGTCCTTGAGGTTGACCTTGGCTACCGCGTAATCCTGACCCTGCACCAGTGTCGGCAAGGCCTGGGGGGTCGGTGCTTCACGGCCCTTTGCCGGTGCCAGGGCTTCGGGCAAGGCACGTTTCCAGCCCGGTTCGATCACCACTTTGCCCACCGCACGCAACGCCTGGCCCGCACAGTCGAAATCCGCCTGGGTGCGATCGTATTCATGGTTGGGCAGGAACTGCGCCAGGTAGCGCGCGCGAATCAAGGTGTAGACCGCACGGTGCTTGCCGGTGAGTTGGCCGACGTCCTTGCCGGCGCCGGTGGGAATGATGCCGTGGTGCGCACTGACCTTGGCATCGTTCCACGCCCGTGAGCGGCGCTGGGGATCGATATGCGGCATCAGCTCATTGACTGCTGCATCCGCACGGCCCAATGCGGCGAGAATCTTCGGCGCCTCGCTGTGCTGGCTCAATGGTAGGTAACCACAGTCACTGCGGGGGTAGGTGATGACCTTGTGGGTTTCGTAGAGGGATTGGGCGATATCCAGGGTTTCCTGGGCACCGAGGCCGAGCTTCTTCGAGCAGATTTCCTGCAGGGTGCCGAGGTCGAAGGGCAGGGGGGCCACCTCGCGCATGCGTTCGGTGCGCAGCTTGATCAGGCGTGCGCTGGCGGCGTTGCTCATGGCGTCGGCAGCGTCCCGGGCCAACTGCGGGTCAAGGCAGCGGCCCTGGTCGTCACAGGCATCCTCGGTCGCGCGCCATTGTGCGGTAAACGTGATGGATTGGTGGCGCAGGTCCACATCAATGGCCCAGTACGCCACGGGCACGAAGTCGGCGATGCTGCGGTCGCGGTCCACCACCAGGCGCAAGGTCGGTGTTTGCACCCGGCCCACCGGCAGCACGCCCTGATAGCCGGATTGACGCCCCAGCAGGGTAAACAGGCGACTCATGTTCATGCCGATCAGCCAGTCGGCGCGGGAGCGGCCCAGGGCCGAGTGGTACAGGCTGAAGGTTTCGGCGCCGGGCTTGAGCGCCGCCAGGGCCTTGCGGATGGAGGCATCGTCCAGTGCCGACAGCCATAACCGCTGGATCGGCCCGCGATAGCGGCAATGCTCGACCAGTTCGCGGGCGATCATCTCGCCTTCACGGTCGGCGTCGGTGGCGATCACCAGTTCCTGGGCTTCCCTCAGCAGGCGCTTGACGGCCTTGAACTGGCTGGCGGTCTTGGGCTTGACCAGCATCTTCCATTTTTCCGGGACGATCGGCAGGTCGGCCAGCACCCAGCGTTTGTATTTGGCGTCGTAGGCGTCGGGCGGGGCGGTTTCCAGCAGGTGGCCGATGCACCAGGTGACGGTGACCCCATTGCCCAACCAGCAACCGTCGCCACGGCGACTGGCGCCGAGCACGGCCGCGATGTCCTTGGCCTGGGAGGGTTTTTCACAGAGGTACAGCCGCATGGTCATCACATCAGATCGGGTTGATGCTTTGCAGGATGCTCAGTCAGAGGAATTTGAGCAACTATTATCTGTATGGATGTACAGCAATTCGTGTAAGCGTTGCGGAAATAAATGTGGGAGGGGGCTTGCTCCCGATAGCGCCATATCAGTCAACGCAACTGTGACTGAACCACCGCTATCGGGAGCAAGCCCCCTCCCACAAGGGATCTCCTGTGTTCAGGCGATCGGTTTAATTGTTGTCGAGATCCACATGCCGCGTTTCTTTAAGGCAAAACAATCCGACAATCAGGCTCACCCCCGTCACCACCACCGGGTACCACAAGCCATAGAAGATATCCCCGGTGTACACCACCAGCGCAAACGACACGGTCGGCAGGAAGCCGCCAAACCAGCCGTTACCGATGTGGTAGGGCAGGGACATCGAGGTGTAGCGGATACGTGTCGGAAACAGCTCCACCATCAGCGCCGCCAGCGGGCCGTAGCACATGGCGGCGATCAGGATCAGCACCACGATCAGCACCACCACCATCACCTTGTTGACCTGGGCCACATCCGCCGAAGTCGGGTAGCCGGCCAGGGCCACTGCACCGCGCAGCGCTGCCTCGTCGAAGCCGTCGATGCGCACTTCACCCACGCTGACCTGCACCGGGCTGCCGGCCGGGGCGGCGGCACTGCTGTACGGCAGGCCTTGTTTGACCAGGAAGGTCTTGACCTTGTCGCACGGGCTGTCAAATTTCGCCTTGCCTACCGGATCGAACTGGAAGGTACAGGTGGCCGGGTCGGCCAGCACGGTGATCGGTGCCTGGCGGCTGGCCTGGTCCATCGCAGGGTTGGTGTAGTGCGCCAGGCCCTTGAAGATCGGGAAGTACAGCGCGGTGGCCAGCAGCAGGCCGAGCATCAGCACCGGCTTGCGCCCGACCTTGTCCGACAGCCAGCCAAAGAAGACGAAGAACGGCGCGCCAATCACCACGCTGATGATCAGCAGCATATTGGCCAGGGCCGGGTCCATCTTCAGGAACTGCGTGAGGAAAAACAGCACATAGAACTGCGACGCGTAGAACGTTACCGCTTGCCCACCGTTGATGCTGAACAGCGCGATCAGCACCACCTTGAGGTTTTCCCATTTACCGAAGGACTCACGGATCGGCGCCTTGCTGGCCTTGCCTTCCTCTTTCATTTTCAGGAATGCCGGCGACTCGTGCAGGCTCATGCGGATCCAGGTGGAAATACCCAGCAGCACAATGGAAAACAGGAACGGGATACGCCAGCCCCACACTTCGAACTGATCGCCGGTGAAGTACCGGCATGCCAGCACCACCAGCAACGACAGCAGCAAACCGAGGGTCGCGGTGGATTGAATCCAGCTGGTGTTGAGGCCGCGTTTGCCGGCTGGCGCATGCTCGGCCACATAGGTGGCCGCACCGCCGTACTCGCCGCCCAATGCCAGGCCTTGCAGCATGCGCAGCACGATCAGGATGATCGGCGCCGCGATGCCGATGCTGGCGTAGGTTGGCAGCAGGCCGACGCAGAAGGTCGCCACGCCCATCAGGATGATGGTCACCAGGAACGTGTATTTGCGCCCGATCATGTCGCCCAGGCGGCCGAACACCAGCGCGCCGAACGGGCGCACCACAAAGCCGGCCGCAAAGGCCATCAAGGCAAAGATAAACGCCGTGGTGTCGTTGACCCCGGCAAAGAACTGCTTGCTGATCACCGCCGCCAGGGCGCCGTAGAGGAAAAAGTCATACCACTCGAACACCGTCCCCAGGGACGAGGCGAAGATGACTTTTCTTGATTCGTTACCGGTGCTCGCGTTGGTGGCCGAGCCCAGGGTTTGAGCATGTTCTGACATCGGGAAGCCCTCACAGTGATTATTTATTGTTGTTCCACTGTCGGCGCCAGGCTCAGCGCCGCTATTTCTCAGTTCCTTGCAGGAGCGAGCTTGCTCGCGAACGTTGTCAACAATTACGCGGGAAACCCGGAGGGCAGCGGCGCTTTTGTGTTTTTCGCGAGCAAGCTCGCTCCTACAGTGTTCGGCGAAAGGATCAGCTGCGCGGCTTTTTCCGCGATCATCAGCGTCGGTGAACAGGTATTGCCGGAGGTAATGCGCGGCATGACCGAGGCATCGGCGATACGCAGGCCGGGCACACCATGTACGCGCAACTGGGCGTCGACCACCGCGTCTTTATCGCTGCCCATGCGACAGGTGCCGACTGGATGGAAGATCGTCGTGCCGATACGCGCGGCGGCTTCATGCAGTTGCTCTTCGGTTTGCAGTGCGTCGCCGGGCAGGTATTCCACCGGTTTGAATTGGCTCAGGGCCGGTGCGGCGACGATGCGTCGGGTCAGGCGAATGGCGTCGGCGGCCACCCGCAGGTCCTCCGGGTGGCTGAGGTAGTTGGGCCGGATCAGCGGCGCATCCGCCGGGTTGGCCGAGCGGATATCGATGCGGCCACGGCTTTGCGGGCGCAGGTCGCAGACCGAGGCGGTAAACGCCGGGAACCCATGCAGCGGTTCGCCAAAGCGCTCCAGGGACAGCGGCTGTACGTGGTATTCAAGGTTGGCCGAGGCCTGTTCCGGGCCCGAGCGGGCAAACGCGCCGAGCTGGCTGGGCGCCATCGACAGCGGGCCGCTGCGGTCATACAGGTAGCGCAGGCCCATGCCCATCTTGCCCCATACGGTGCCTGCGATCTGGTTCAGGGTGCGGGCGTTTTCCAGCTTATAGATCAGCCGCAGCTGCAGGTGATCCTGCAGGTTGCCGCCGACGCCCGGCAGTTCATGCCGCACATCGATGCCCAGCGGCTTGAGCACGCTGGACGGGCCGATCCCCGAGCGTTGCAGGATGCCCGGCGAGCCCACGGAGCCGGCGCACAGCACGATTTCCTTGCGGGCCTTCCAGCTCACTGGCTGGCCGTTTTGACGCCCGATCACGGCCGAAGCGCGGCCGTTTTCCAGGACCACGCGGTCTACCTCGACCTCGGTCAGCACGGTGAGATTGGGCCGCTGGCGGATCGGCTTGAGAAACGCCTTGGCCGCGTTCCAGCGCACCCCGGCCTTCTGGTTGACCTGAAAGTAGCCGCAGCCTTCGTTATCGCCCTGGTTGAAGTCGCTGATCGTGGCAATGCCGCTTTGCGCCGCAGCATCCCGAAAGGCGTCCAGGATCGGCCAGTGCAGCCGCTGCTGTTCGACTCGCCACTCGCCGCCGTCACTGTGGAATTCCGAGCTGCCGGCAAAATGGTTTTCGCTCTGCTTGAACAGTGGCAGCACGTCTTTCCAGGCCCAGCCGTCGTTGCCTGCCGCCGCCCAGCCATCGTAGTCCTGGGCCTGGCCGCGCATGTAGATCATGCCGTTGATGGATGAGCAGCCGCCGAGCACCTTGCCCCGTGGGTAGCTCAGCGCACGGCCTTGCAGGCCTTCCTGGGCTTCGGTCTTGAAGCACCAGTCGGTGCGCGGGTTACCGATGCAGAACAGGTAGCCGACGGGGATATGGATCCAGGGGTAGTTGTCGCGGCCACCGGCTTCAAGCAGCAGCACGCGGTGGGCGGGGTTGGCGGACAGTCGATTGGCGAGCAGGCAGCCTGCGGGGCCGGCGCCTACTACCACATAATCGTATTGCGCAGCTGCAATGGGCATCTGAGGTCTCGCTTGTTTTTCTTATTGGCTCCATCCTAGTTGTTAGTTTTCGTCTTAAAAATGTTAGTTTTTACCCAGCTGCTGTGCGTTTTTAAACAGCGCTATCCGGGCCATGCAATGGAGGCGACATGTTCGACTGGAATGACCTGCGGTATTTTCTGGAGTTGCAGCGCAGCGGCCGCCTGCTCACCGCCGCGCAGCGCCTGAAAACCACGCACGCCACGGTGGCCCGGCATATCGAAGCCATCGAGAAGAGCCTCGGCACCGCGCTGTTCGTACAGCACGCCCAGGGCTACGAACTGACCCCCGCCGGCGAAGCCCTGCTCAAACACGCCGAAGCCATGGAAAACGTCGCGCTGCTGGCCGAGGACGAATTGACCCACGCCGCTGCACCCCTGGGCAAGATCCGCCTCGGGGTGGCCGAAGGGTTGGGGGTGATGTTCCTCGCCGGCCGCATGGGCGGGCTGTTCGAACGTTATCCCGGCCTGGAAGTGGAACTGCTCGCCGTGCCGCGTTTCGTCAGCATCCTCAACCGCGAGGCGGAAATCAGCATCCACCTCGAACGCCCCAGCGTCGATCAACTGGTCACGCGCAAACTCACCGATTACCGCCTGGCGCTCTATGCCAGCCGCGCCTACCTGGCGCGCACACCACCGATTGAAAAACGCGAAGACCTCGCAGCCCATTCATGGATCGATTACGTCGACGACCTGCTGTTCAGCCAGGAACTGAAATTTCTCAGCAGCTTCTGCCGCAACCCCAAGGTGGTGTTCCATAGCACCAGCGTCATCGCCCAGCACCAGGCCGCCCGCTCCGGTTTGGGGATTGCGGTGTTGCCGTGCTTCATGGCGTCGGGCGACCCGGAGCTGGTGCCGTTGCTGCCGGGGGAGGGGATCCAGCGCAGCTACTGGATCAGCTCGCGCCGGGAGTTGCACAAGTCGGTGCGGTTGCGGGTGTTGTGGGACTACGTGGTGGAATTGTGCGCGCGGGAGCAGCCACTGTTGCTCGGCGAATCCAGCTGAAGAAACCCTCCCGCATTGATCTGTGGTGTTGGTTGAATCGGATTAATCCCTCAATTCGAATTCGGCACTGCCCAATCGCTCTCCATTCACCAGCACATGCACCGCATGCCTGCCGGGATAGTGCTTGCGCGTGGTCAACGCGCGAATATGCTGCTCGCGGCGGATGCTCTGCCGTTCACCCGCGCCCAGCGTAAACGCCTTGAGCTTGAACACCTTGGCCGCGCTGTGCCCGGCGCTTTTGACGTAGTCGATGGCATAGTCCACCACCAGTTTCTGTGCAGTGGCAGCGGTGGATTCCAGGCTGAATGACAGGTTGATCCGCTCGCCCAGGGTGATCACCGCCGGCGTCACGCTCAGGTGATGGAGCTTCACCTCGGCCTTGGCGCCTGCGCCCATGATCGTCAGCGCGCGGGTGTTGCCCTGCTTGATCAGGCTGCGCAGCGCATGGCGGGCGATCCAGGCGGTGTGCGGGTTATCCAGGTTCCAGCCTTCGATCAGGCTGAGCACCCAATCCGGGTGGTCCTTAGTGATGTCGTTGAGGTGGTTGGCCACGGATTTACGTACGTAGAGGCTGCTGTCGGCCTTGAGGTTGTCGAGGATCGGCGCACACAGTTCGGGGTTGGCCTGCACCTTGGCCAGGCGAAACGACCACGGCAGGCGCGGACGCGAGCCTTCGCTGGCGAGGCGGCGTACGTGATCGTTGTCATCCAGCGACCAGGTTTGCATGACCGCCAGGGTGCGTTCGAAGTCGTGGAGCAAGAAGGGTCTTATGGCGAACTCAGCCGAGCCAAAGGGGGTGAAGTATTTGAGCGCGGCCATGGAGCGTTTGAAGTCATCCAGGCCGTAGCTCGCCACGTAGTGCGGCAGGCACAGGCTGACAAACCCGCTGTTCAGGCGCGGGGCCAGGGCGTAGAGCAGCTTGAGGGTCTGGGCATAGTCCAGCGGGATCACCGCGTGCAGGCTTTCGCTGACCCGCGCCATACGCTGCATCACCGATAACTCGGCGAGCCCGGCCTTGGCATGCTTGAGAAACCCCTTGGCGTCGAACGCCGGGTACACCGCTGTCATTTCGTTGGCGATGTGTTGCAGGCGTTCGAGGTTGAAGATTTCCTTGAGGGCCGGGGCACTTTGGTCGGTCATCGGTTATTCCAGGTTTAAAGAAACCAACGGTATTCCCGCGCGTTGATCTCTTGTTGAAAGGCCAGGTGATCCTGGCGTTTGTTCTCGCAGTACACGTCGATAAATTCAGCACCGAGCTTATCGCGCAATACCGGCTGATGCTGCATGGCGCGCACGGCATCGAGCATTTCCACGGGGAAGTCGGTGCCGCTGCTGCGGTCCTCGTTCAGTGGCGCGATAGGTTCTCGCCCGGCTTCAAGGCCATGTTCAAGGCCGACCAGGATCGCCGCCAGCACCAGGTACGGGTTGGCGTCGGCACTGGCCAGGCGATGTTCGATCCTCAGGTTGCGCGGGTCGGAGTCGGGGATGCGCACGCACGCATCGCGGTCTTCAAACCCCCAGCAGGCGCGGGTGGCCGCGTTGACCGTACCGCCCAGGCGGCGGAAGGCATTGTGGTTGGGCGAGAAGATCGGCATGCAGTGGGGCAGCAATTCCAGACAACCGGCCACGGCATGGCGCAGGGGTTGCTGCTGGTGCGCCGCGAGCACATTGTTGCCCGCACCGTCGTACAGGCTGACATGCACATGCATGCCGCTGCCGGGAAATTGCAGGTAAGGCTTGGCCATGAAGCTGGCGCGGTAGCCGTGCTTGAGCGCCACGCCGCGGGTGCTGCGACAGAACAGGGCTGCCCAGTCGGCGGCGCGCAGGCCGTCGTCGAGGTGGCCGAAATTGATCTCGAACTGGCCGGGGCCGAGTTCGGCGGTGATCACCGTGATGTCGATGCCCTGGTCCTTGGCGGTCTGCGCCATGTCGTCCAGCACTTCGCTGAAGCGCGACAGCCGTTCGATATGCAGGTTGGGTTGGTCGTCGGTGTCATCGCTGAGCGGGTCACGGGCGAATTGCGGCAGGCCGTTGTCGAGCTTTTTGTCGAACAGGTAGAACTCCAGTTCGAAGGCCACCACCGGGTGAATGCCTTTGTGGTGCAGGCGCTCCAGCACCTTGGCCAGGACTTCGCGAGGTTCGAATTCGATCGGCGCCTCGGTGCCGTCCGAGGTGATCAACATCTGCCCCAAAGGCTGCGACTCCCAGCGCACCGGCTTGAGCGTGCCGGGCACCAGGCGACGGTTGGCATCCGGGTCGCCGTCGTGGAAGCAGTAGTCGCCGATCTTGAACAGCCCGCCCTGAACCCCCAGCAGCACGGCGTTCTGCGGCAGCTTCAAGGGGCTGCCGGCGGCGACCTTTTCCAGCATCTCGATGGGGTAGCGCTTGCCGTAGAAATGCCCGGGGATGTCCAGGGCAATCAGGTCGACATAACGCACGTCGGGATGGTTCTGGCGAAAGGTCCGTACTTCGGCCAGTAACGTGGAGGCTTGGCTTTTCACGGGTGTTGCTCCTAGTTGTAAACCCACAGCACGCGGGCGGGCAGGTCGGTGAGGTTGGCGTAGCGGCAGTGGGCGAAACTGGCCAGGTGGAAGCTGTCACCGGGGCCGAGGGTGACCGAATCGGCCTCGCCCTCTACCCACAGCGTCAATTCGCCTTCCAGTACAAATCCGGCCTGCTCGGCGCGGTCGCTCATGGTTTGTTCACCGCTGTTGGCACCCGGGGCCAGCAGGCTGTCGAGCATCGAGAAGGCGCCATTCATGCTGGGGGACACCAGGATGTCGGTGATGCCGTTGGCGTAGTACACCGTGCGACGTTCGTTGGGGCGGGTGACCCAGCTCACGGCCTTGGGTTTGGACAGGCTGTAGAAATAGGTGGTGGGCACATCGAGGGCATGGCTGATGGCGGTGAGATCCGCCACGGTCGGACGCGACAAACCCCGTTCCACCTGGGACAGGAAGCCCACCGAACGCTCGATCTTCTGTGCGAGTTGGGCGAGGGTAAGCTTCTTGTACTTGCGCAGGTCGTGGATCAGGATCGCCAGGGCGTCGAGTTCTTCTTGCTGGTTCATGAAATTTATATCTAATAATTTCATGAAAAATTACAGGATTAATTTCATAAGGGCAATGGGGGCACGCGTAAGTCCGCTCACCACAGGGAGATTTGTCAGGGTCTGAAAAGTTGTGTAGATACCTATGCTCATCACAGGGGATCAAGGTTCAACAGGCTGAATGATTTCATGCGCCTGCGGTCGGAACCTGGGTACGCATCATTCATTGAAGGAGCACCCATGAAGTCCAAAACCCTCGCTGCCTGTGTCCTGGTCGCCGCCAGCCTGTCCACCGCCAGCTTTGTCGTGCAGGCCGGCGACACTCCCCAGGAAACCGTGCAGCCTTCGAACATCAATACCCGTGATTTGAAAGAAGGCGACCGTGCCCCGGACATCCTGATGCGCAAGGAGTCGGCGGTCAGCGACTGGAAGAAACGCGGTCTCAAGCAGCCTGAAGCCGACAGCCAGTGGGCCCGTGTGGGCGACAGGTTCGTGCTGCTCAAAACCACCAACGGCACCATCCTGGAGATCACGCCCGTCAAGAAATGACCCGCGTTTTTTCCTCGCTCTTGCGTTAAGGTAACCGGCCATCAAGACCGCGTTACCTTAGACGAAAGAGAGCAGGATGCTTGCCACAATAAGAAACTACCCCCGCGCCGTGAACCTGTTGTTGTCCGCCACGTTGCTGCTGACGCTGGCCAAGGCGATTACCTTTCCCTACCTGGTGATCTACCTCACCCGCCAATTTGCCCTCGATATCACCCAGGTTGGGCTGGTGATCGGCAGCTCGTTGATCCTTGGCTCGCTGCTCAGCGTATATGGCGGTTTTCTGGTCGACCGCATCAACAGTTATCGACTGTTGCTGGGGTTGAGCGTGCTGTTTGGGCTGGGTTTTATCGGTACGGTGCTGGCGCAGAACATCTGGGCGTTCTACAGCTGCCTGATCCTGATCAACCTGGCCTACGCGGTCATCGATATTGCGGTAAAGGCCGGTTTTGCCAGCTTGTTGCCGGAAGATGCGCGCAGCGAAGTGTTTTCCATCAAGTACACGCTGACCAATATCGGCTATGCCGCGGGGCCGTTCTTTGGGGCGATGGTGGCCAAGCTGGACATCAGCCTGCCGTTCATCCTGTCGGCGTTGTTGGGGGCGGGTTTTTTCCTGCTGTACTGGCGCTGGGGCGATCGCACCCTGGCGACCATCGATGTGACGCAAAAGCCGGTGCCGTTCCTGGCCGTCGGCCGCGTGCTGCTGCGTGACCATCGCCTGGTGTGCTTCACCCTTGGGGGTGTGCTCAGCGCCGTGGTGTTCGGCCAGTTCACCGCCTACCTCTCGCAGTACCTGGTTACCACCACCAGTGCTGAATACACCTACACCGTCATCAGTGCCGTGCTCACCACCAACGCCGTGCTGGTGATCGCCTTGCAGTACGTGATTGGTCGACGTATTTCCCACCGTTACCTCAGCCAATGGCTGATCGCCGGCCTGGGCATGTTCATGCTGGGCTTGATTGGTTTTGCGCTGTCCACCAGCGTGCTGTGGTGGGTGCTGGCGATGGCAGTATTTACCGTGGGGGAAATCATCGTGTTCCCGGCCGAATACATGTTTATCGACCGGATCGCCCCGGACCACCTGCGCGGCATGTACTACGGCGCACAGAACCTGTCCAACCTGGGGGCGGCGCTGGGGCCGGTGTTGTGCGGGCTGGTGCTGGCCAGCCTGCCGGCCCACTACATGTTCTACATGCTGGGGGCGTTCATCGTCGCGGGCGGGGTGTTCTATTTCATTGGTTCGTCGTTGAAGGCGCGTCTTCCAGCGTGACCTTGCCCATGTTGTTGCTTTGCAGTTCGTAGCGCAGTTCTTCCACCATCTTTTCCACGTCTTGCGGGGTCTGCAGCCGGTTGGTGCTGATCCCCGTCACCACCAGGTCCACCCGGCCGGTGTCGGCGTCGTAGACCTTGAGGGTCAGCGACGCATCCCGGCACAGGGTGAACTCGCATGTCAGCGGCGCGAGGCCTTCTTCGATGCAATTTCGCAGTTGAGAGAGCGTAAACATGTGGGTTCCTTCAGGGTGTCGTTTTACGACGGCACAGGTTGAAAGCCCTGTACTCACACCCTGAAGGTTAGGGATTGGGACTGCGCGGGATAAGGCGAATTCGCACTAGCCGCACTAGTGCATTTGCACTTTTATCGGGTTTTCTTGACCCGCAGTTCACCGGCAAACAGCCCGCGTTCACGGGCCCAGACAATCGCTGCACTACGGCTATGCACCCCCAGTTTCGAGTACACCGTGGCCACATGGTTACGCACCGTGTTGGGCGCCAATTTCAGGCGCGAGGCGATCTCCTTGTCGGCCAGGCCCTCGCAGATCAGGCCGAGTACATCGCGCTCGCGGGCGGTCAGGTCGGTAAAGGCCACGTTCGGCAGGTTGGGGCTGTTGACGCTCTTGGCATTGGCCAGTTTCTCGATCAGGGTCTGGCTGAACCAGGATGCGTCCTGCATCACTTCCTCGATGGCCGCCACCAACTCCAGCTCCGAGCGCTTGCGTTCGGTGATGTTCATCATCACCAGCAGGTAGCAGGGCACATCCTGAATGGTCACCGTGTCCGCCGAGACCACGCAGTCGATGACCTCGTTGCCTTTCTTGCGCACCTTGAGGTCCTGGCCATCGAGGTTGCCGGCTTTCTCCAGGGTGGCGAACAACTGGGCGGCTGCCTCCTGGCTGTCGATGAAGTTGATGTCTTCGATGGATTTACCGATCAGCTCTTCGCTGGTGTACCCGGTAATGGTCATGAACGCTTCGTTGACATCCACCACCTGCCGGTTGGCGGCGTTGCACACCAAGGTGGGCACCGGCGTCAGGCGAAACGACTTGGCGAACCGCTCTTCACTCTGGCGCAGGGCGATTTCGGCCTTGCGGCGTGGCTCCAGGTCGGTGAAGGAAAACAGCATGCAGTCTTCCTCATTCATATCCAGCGGCTGGCCGGCGACGATCACCAGTTTGCTGCCGCCTCCGGGCAGTTTCAGCTCGGCCTGCATCTGCGGGATGGTCGCGCCTTCCCCCAGGCGCTGAACGGCCAGCTCCCTGCGCTCGGCATGCTCCAGCACGTCCAGCTCATACACGGAGCGGCCGATCACCTGGTCGCGGGTGTAGCCGGTCATCTCCAGGAAGCCCTGGTTCACTTTGATATAGCGCAGGTCGCTGAGGCGGCAGATCACTGCCGGCGCCGGGTTGGCGTTGAAGGTTTTTTCGAAGCGCTGTTCGGCGCTGGCCCATTCGGTGGCGTCGCTGAGGATCAGCACCAGCAATTCAGGCGTGCCATGGGAATCGCTGATGACCAGGCTGCGCAGGCGGTGCACCCAGGTTTTTTCTTCATCGGCGGTGGGCATGACCTCCACTACCACGTCACTGAATTCATCGCCTGCCGCCGCGCGGGCGAGGGGGTAATTCTCCAGGGGCAAGGGATGATTATTGCGATAGCGCAGGGCGAAGCGTTCGGCGTATTCCCGGGCATTGCTGCCCAGTGCCGCGACGTCATCCACCCCGTGCATGGTCAGCGCGGCTTCATTGGCCCAGAGGATGGTCTGGTCTACCTCTACAAGGATGATCCCATCGGACAGCCCGGAGATGATCTGCTGCAGCTGGCGGCGGTTGGTTTCTTTGGCGAGGACATCCTGGGTCATGGTTTCTCCGGGTTTTAGAAGCATGAAAGTACGACAGCCCGGTGTCAGGATAGTGCAGGGCAATTACGCGGCGTGGGGTGCGAATGCACCAGGTGGCCTGGTGTCTTTGCGCGAGGATGAGAGAGTGTTGGGCTTGCCAGACTGAGACGGTCAATCACTGTAAAAGGATCGCGGTGGCCTGCACGGTGTACTGCTCAAGCGGGCGACGCGCTGAAACAATGGTTCGAGCGTGTGAAAGCCTTTGGTGAACCTGCGTTGAAGGCGGAGGATAGAGACGCAGTGGTCAACATCGTTGCCGCCCGTACCGGCAATAGCAAAGAGGAAGCGACCCACATCGTCGACAATTACGCCCAGGCTTATAAGCAGGCCATCCAAAAGGTCGATGAGCTGAAGCAACAGTCCACCAGGTGCATGACCGAAAGCACGGTCGACAAAAGATCGGGGCACAAAAACTCACACTAGTGCGCTGGCATAAGGGTTTTGGACACCGTCATCATTACGTCACACAAGCCCGCTTGACGGTTGAGCGGGTTTTTTTATTGGTGTGTCTCGTGTGTACAAAACACGCATTGCCATTTGGTGGTGTGTAATATACACACCTAAGGGTGAGGCGATGAGAAGTCGAGAGGTGATTGACCTGCTGGTTGCGGATGGTTGGTTTGAGGTGGCAGTGAAGGGCAGTCATCATCAGTTCAAGCACCCCATGAAGCGGGGAAGAGTCACCGTCCCTCATCCCAAGTCAGAGATTGCCAAGGGCACTCTGCACAGTATTTTCAAATCAGCCGGTCTCAAATAATTGCCTGCTGGATGAATTGGGCGAGCTCCCACGGGCTCGGTCAGAGGAGGAACAATGAAATTCCCAGTGGTAGTACACAAAGATGCTGATTCGGATTACAGCGTGACCGTCCCTGATGTGCCGGGGTGTTTCTCGGCGGGCGGGTCTTTTTCCGAAGCGCTGGACAATGTACGTGAGGCATTGGCTCTGCACCTCGAAGGCCTGGTTGCCGATCAGGAACAGCTTCCTCAGGCGCTGGAGGTTGATGCCCATTTGGGTAATCCGGATTTTGCCGGTGGTGTCTGGGCGATAGTCGACTTTGACCTCACGCCTTATCTGGGGAAATCAGTGCGGTTCAATGCCTCTCTGCCGGAACACCTCTTGCAGCGGATTGACGAGCGTGTGCAAAAGGATCATCGCTATGCATCGCGGTCAGGTTTTTTGGCGACGGCAGCGCTGCGTGAGCTCTCTGCGTAAGTAAGCACAAGCGAGCACTCTGTATCGGCTTATGGCGTGTTCAAGTCGGGCCGACGCTATATCTACGGGATTTTTGTGGGGGGCAGTACTAAAGCAACGGGGTCGCTGCGCAGCCCAACGGAAGCAAGCTCCCTCGCTTGAGCGGCGCAAGCGCTTGGGATTCTCTCGGAAACGTCCTGCAAGTTAAAGGGAAATGTCACGGCTGCGACTGTTCCTGCACTTGCCAAACCCCACCGATTCTGGGAAAACCCCAGCCTTTACGCCTTCAACGAGAACCCCATGAGCCCCGACGAACTCCAGATCACCGACACCCGACCAGGCACCGGCAAAGCCGTGGTCAAGGGCGCACTGATCACCACCCAGTACACCGGCACCCTGGAAGACGGTACGGTCTTCGATTCGTCCTGGGAGCGGGGCAAGCCGTTCCAGTGTGTGATCGGCACCGGGCGGGTGATCAAGGGCTGGGACCAGGGTTTGATGGGCATGCAGGTCGGCGGGGTGCGCAGGTTGTTTGTGCCGGCGCACCTTGCCTATGGCGAACGGTCGATGGGCGCGCATATCAAGCCCAACAGCAATCTGCGCTTTGAGATTGAGTTGTTGGAAGTGCTGACGCGGGACGATTAATTTCGCAAAAACCTGGCCCACCACCTCGTACGTAGCAGCTGCCGAGCGCAAGCGAGGCTGCGTTCGCGGTGTGTCAGACGAACTGCTGACGCAGCCTCGCTTGCGCTCGGCAGCTGCTACGGGATCTGGCGAACCTGCCACCTCACATTCAAGCATCGGCGGCTTCAGGATGGGGGTTCCTGAACCCTCCCTGAAGAATCCTCTTATTCACCATATGGAAACTTTCCTACGGTTTACTCTCCTTAAATCGGGGCGTAAGCTTCGCGCGTTTTCATCAATAGCGGAGACCCTCAGTGGGTACTTGTTCGAGTGACAGTTGTCGGCCGGTCTCGGTAACCGGCACATACTTGGCAAGATAACGCGCATTTTTTCGATGCCGTTGTCTCGCCACCTAGCGAGAAGCGGCATCCCGACAGCGGCCAGTCCTGGCCCCTGTGCGATCCCTCTCATCGACGCTGACCAGCACCCGGTTAACCTCGGGATGCTACGGACGCGCCTGCCTTTTGCGGCGGGCGGGCCGGGCTGACTGTGCCTATGAAGCGGGCGCGGTGGGACAGGCAGTACCTGCACGAAGGTTTTTTCCTCGCGCAGGAGTAACACACCATGAACCTCACTCTGTTGAAAGAGTTCTTCGCCGGCTTCCTGCGGACCCGGCATATCGCCCGGCATTTCCGCCGCCTGGCGATGCTCGAAACCGTCACCGATGCCAGCGTCAGCCGCGAAGTGCCGCCCACCCTGGCGCAAACCCTGGTGGTCGCGGCCAACAGCAGTGCCGTGCAATTGCTCGGTACGTTGGGCAGCCATGCCGAGGGCTTGAGCAGCCTGGAAGCCGACGCCCTGCGCGTGCAATACGGCCTCAATGAAGTCGAGCACGAGCAGCCGCTGCCGTGGTGGGTGCACCTGTGGCATTGCTACAAGAACCCGTTCAACCTGCTGCTGACCTTGCTGGCGGTGATCTCCTGGCTGACCGAAGACATGAAGGCCGCCACGGTGATTTTCTCCATGGTGGTGCTCTCGACGCTGCTGCGGTTCTGGCAGGAGGCCAAGTCCAACAAGGCAGCCGATGCGTTGAAAGCCATGGTGAGCAACACCGCCACGGTGCTGCGCCGGGATGATGCCAAGCGCATTGAATTGCCCATCAAGCAGTTGGTGCCAGGCGACCTGATCGTGCTCTCGGCCGGGGACATGATCCCCGCCGACTGCCGCGTGCTCAACGCCAAGGATCTGTTCGTCAGCCAGGCGGCGATGACCGGGGAATCGATGCCGGTGGAGAAGTTCGCCCAGCAGCACGACACCAACACCCGCAACCCGCTGGACCTGGAGAACATCCTGTTCATGGGCACCAACGTGGTGTCCGGCGCCGCGACGGCGGTGATTCTGACCACCGGCAACAGCACCTATTTCGGTGCGCTGGCCCAACGCGTGACCGCCACCGACCGTGCGACCACCTCGTTTCAGCACGGCGTTAACAAGGTCAGCTGGCTGTTGATCCGCTTTATGTTCGTGATGGCGCCGCTGGTGTTGTTCATCAACGGTTTCACCAAGGGTGACTGGACCGAAGCGCTGCTGTTCGCGCTGTCGATTGCCGTGGGCCTGACCCCGGAAATGCTGCCGATGATCGTCACGTCCACCCTGGCCAAGGGCGCGGTGTTCCTGTCGCGCAAGAAGGTCATCGTCAAGCGCCTGGATGCGATCCAGAACTTTGGCGCGATGGATGTGCTGTGCACCGACAAGACCGGCACCCTGACCCAGGACCGGATTTTCCTGGCGCGTCATGTGGACGTGTGGGGCGAGGAGTCCGACGACGTGCTGGAGATGGCTTACCTCAACAGCTACTACCAGACCGGCCTGAAAAACCTGCTGGACGTGGCGGTGCTCGAGCACGTGGAGGTGCATCGCGAACTGAAGGTCGGCACCGCGTTCCAGAAGGTGGATGAAATCCCGTTCGACTTCAACCGCCGCCGCATGTCGGTGGTGGTGGCCGAACAGGGCCGGCCGCATCTGCTGATCTGCAAAGGTGCGGTGGAGGAGATCCTTTCGGTGTGCAACAGCGTGCGCCATGGCGAGGTCAACGAAGCGCTGACCGACGACCTGCTGGCGCGCATTCGCCAGGTCACTGCCGCGTTCAACGAAGAAGGCCTGCGGGTGGTGGCCGTGGCTGCGCAACCGATGGCACCGGGGCGCGACACTTACAGCCTGGCGGATGAAAACAACCTCACGCTGATCGGCTACGTCGCATTTCTCGACCCGCCCAAGGAAAGCACTGCGCCCGCTCTCAAGGCGCTGAAAGCCCATGGTGTGGCGGTCAAAGTGCTGACCGGCGATAACGAGCTGGTCACCGCCAAGATCTGCCGTGAAGTGGGCCTGGAGCAACAAGGCCTGTTGATGGGCAACGACATCGAGGACATGACCGACGCCCAGTTGGCCAAGGCCGTGGAAACCACCAATGTGTTCGCCCGCCTGACGCCCAGCCACAAGGAACGCATCGTGCGCCTGCTCAAGGCCAACGGGCATGTGGTGGGCTTTATGGGCGACGGCATCAACGATGCACCGGCGCTGCGTACAGCAGACATTGGTATCTCTGTGGACAGCGCGGTGGATATCGCCAAGGAAGCCGCCGACATCATCCTGCTGGAAAAGAGCCTGATGATCCTGGAGGAGGGCGTGCTGGAGGGCCGGCGCACCTTCGCCAATATGCTCAAGTACATCAAGATGACCGCCAGCTCCAACTTCGGCAACGTGTTCTCGGTGCTGGTGGCCAGTGCGTTTATCCCGTTCCTGCCGATGCTGCCGATGCACCTGCTGGTGCAAAACCTGCTGTATGACATCTCGCAGATCGCGATTCCGTTCGATAACGTCGACGAGGACATGCTCGCCAAACCACAACGCTGGCAGCCGGGGGACGTGGGGCGGTTCATGCTGTTTTTCGGGCCGATCAGTTCGATTTTCGACATCACCACGTTCGCACTCATGTGGTATGTGTTCGATGCCAACACCCCTGACCACCAGACGCTGTTCCAGTCCGGCTGGTTCGTGGTGGGGCTGCTGACCCAGACGCTGATCGTGCACATGATCCGCACCCCGAAAATCCCGTTCCTGCAAAGCCGCGCGGCGATGCCGTTGATGGTGATGACCGCGGTGATCATGGCCGTGGGGATCTTCCTGCCGATGGGGCCGCTGGCGCATTACTTCAAATTGCAGGCGCTGCCGTCGCTGTACTTTGTGTTCCTGCCGGTGATCCTGCTGGCGTATATGGCGCTGACCCAGGCGGTGAAGGGCTACTACATCCGTAAGTTTGGCTGGCAGTGAACAGGGACGGTTTCCCATGCAAGCAATCGACAACATCAACCTCAACTCCCTGGTCGATACCCTGGTCAGCCTCACCGCCGCGTTTATCCTCGGTGGCCTGATCGGCTTCGAGCGCCAGTACCGCCAACGCACGGCGGGCCTGCGCACCAACGTACTGGTGGCGGTGGGTGCGGCGATTTTCGTCGACATGGCCAACCGCCTCGGCGGTGCGGAAGGCGCCGTGCGGGTGGTGGCGTATGTGGTGTCGGGCATCGGCTTTCTGGGGGCCGGCGTGATCATGCGCGAAGAAGGCAATGTGCGCGGTCTCAACACCGCCGCCACGCTCTGGGCGTCGGCAGCGGTGGGGGCGTGCGCCGGTGCCGACCTGGTCCTCGAAGCGTTGTTAGGCACGCTGTTTGTGCTGGCGGCCAATACGCTGCTGCGGCCCATCGTCAATAACATCAACCGCCAACCGCTGGATGTGGTGTCGGCGGAGGTCACCAACATCCTCTATGTGATTGCCCGGCGCACCCAGCAAACCGCGGTATTGGCGTTGCTGGAAGCCGAACTGGCGCGCTGTAACTACCCGGCCAGCGATGTCGATGTGCGGCCGTTCGGCACTGAGGAAGTTGAAATCGAAGCCACACTGGCGGTGACCTCGGTAGACGGTGACGAGTTGGACGCCCTGGTGGCGCGAATTTCCAGGTCGACCCTGGTGGTGCAGGCCTTCTGGAGCCCCAGCACCACCGAGTAGCTTTGGAGAGTTCTGAGGAAAAGTCCTACATTTAGTCGAGATTATCCCTTCATTGGCAAAAACACGCGGTTGCTAAGGTTGCGCGCTTGCGCCTGTTCAGGAATCAAGGCGTGGCTTCACATGTTTACTGTGTTTTTCAAAAGGAGGGGCCTGTACTGCCTGAGGTGTTTGACTGAGTAATCAGTGCCGCTTGTCGGAACTGTTACTTTTCACAGGTAGTGGGGTCTCGAGTGATATGTAAGCGTACTGATCTTCCCAGGGGAGTCTTATGAGCAACAAAGCTTTAATCGTGGATGATCACCCTTTTATACGCGCTACCGTGAAGTATCTATTGAGGCAGGAAGGTTTCGATACTATCTACGAAGCGGGTAATGGCGCTGATGCCATGCAGATTGCTCGCGAAGAACGTCCGGACCTGGTCATTCTCGACCTGGCGATGCCCAAGCTCGGTGGGTTGGAGGTGATCAGCCGGATCAAGGCGCTGGAGTTGCCCTGCCGGATCCTGGTGCTGACCTCGTATCTGGCGGTGTTTTTTTCCACTCGCTGCATGCGCGCCGGGGCGATGGGTTTTGTTGCCAAGACCGGTGAACTGGATGAGCTGCAAAAGGCGATCAGGGCGATCAGGTCCGGCTACAGTTGCTTCCCCAGCCTGCCCACCAGTTCGGTGCGTCGCGACGACCTGCAATCGACCGAGCAGGAGTTGGTGGAGGCGTTATCCGATCGCGAATTGACCGTGCTGCAGAAGCTGGCCCTGGGCCTGGGCAACAAGGATATTGCCGAGGACATGCTGTTGAGCCACAAGACTATCAGTACGTACAAGACGCGGCTCAAGGAGAAGTTGCGTATGTCGTCGGTGGTGCATCTGTCCAAGTTCGCCCAGCGCAATCATCTGATCTGAAATGCTCACCTCCCGGCGGGTGAAACGCGCGGCCATCCTGCTGATGGGGCTGTTGCCCTGGGCGGTGATGGCCTTGGAGGAATCCCACGATCTGAAACTGCTGGGTCACTCCACTCTTGAAAATCCCTCGGTGGTGTTGGACGAAGCCGACTGGCGCTGGCTACGCGAGCGCCGCACGCTCCTGATGGGGGTGTCGGCCCCCGACTACGCGCCCTTTGACTTGAGCAACAATGACGAGCTCGAGGGCATCACGGCCGATTTTGCGGCACTGGTTGCCCAGGCGCTGAATATCACCATCGACGTGAAGCGCTACGACACCCGTGATGAGGTGATCGAAGCCCTGAAGACCGGGGCCGTGGATTTTGTGGGATCGGCCAACGGGTTCGAGGCGGCCGACCCGGAGCTGGTGCTGTCCCGATCCTACGCCAATGACCAACCCGCGCTGGTGACGCGTGCGGGAGAAAACCAGGCGCTGAAGGCTGACCTTGCCGGCAAGCGCCTGGCGATGCTCTACCATTACATGCAGCCCGAGGCCGTCCAGGCCTTTTACCCCGATGCGCGATTGCTCTTGTTTGCCTCGACCTTCGAAGCCATTGGCGCCGTTGCGTTCGGCCAGGCGGATGTGTACCTGGGTGACGCCATCAGCACCCGCTACCTGATCAACAAGAACCACCTTAATAACGTGCGCATGGCGGATTTCTCCGCATTGGAGGTCAACCCTTTCGGGTTCGCATTCGCCAAGGACAATACCCGCCTGTTGGGCATCATCAATAGCGCACTGGCCGCCGTTCCGGCCAACCAGCAGATGGAAATCCTGCGGCGTTGGAGTGCCGGCGGCAGCGGGTTCCTGGAGGCGGAGCAACTGCGCTTGAGCGCAAGTGAACAGCGCTGGCTGGAGAAGCACCCGCGGGTGAAAGTGGCGGTGCTCGATAAATTCGTGCCGTTGTCTTTTTTCAACGAACAAGAGCAATTCGAGGGATTGAGCTCCGAGGTCCTCTCGCGTATCAGTCTGCGTACAGGCTTGAGGTTTGATGTGGAACGGGGCAGTTCGCTGCCGCGGCAAATTGAACAGGCCAGTGCCGGTCGCGTGGACATGCTGGCGGTCGTCACCCCCAGTGTCGAGCGGTCCGAAAAGATCCGCTTTACTCGCCCTTATCTGTCCAGTCCCTATGTATTGGTGGTGCGCACCCACGACGAGCATCTGGTGACCCTGGAAGATATGCCTGGCAAACGCATGGCGCTTATTCGCGGCAACAGCCTGGCCGGGCAAATCAGCCGGGACTACCCAGGCATCGGGTTTGTCGACGTGGAGAACCCGGAGCAGGCCATGGAATTGGTGGTCAACGGCAGTGTCGATGCGACTGCGGTTTCACTGATGAGCGCGCGCTACATGATCGCCCGCAATTACCGCAAGCGGCTGCGCATCACCAGCACTGTCGGGAGTGAGCCTGCACGCATTGCCTTTGGGGTCAACCGCAGCCAACTGGAGCTGTACTCGATCCTCGACAAGGCGTTATTGAGCATTACTCCAGAAGAAATGGACGAGCTGACCAACCATTGGCGCAGCGAGATCATCATCGAAGACAACTACTGGATACGTCACCGCAACATCATCCTCCAGGGGTTTGGCTTGGCCGCGCTGCTGCTGCTGGTCACCCTGGGATGGGTGTTCTACCTGCGCAGCCTGATTCGCAAGCGCACCCAGGCCGAGCGTGCGTTGAGCGACCAGATGCGGTTCATGAGTGTGTTGATCGACGGCACGCCGCACCCGATCTATGTGCGCGATCGCCTGGGGCGCCTGATGGCCTGCAACAATGCCTACCTCGATGTGTTCGGCTTCAAGTTGGAAGACGTCATCGGTAAGACCGTGGTGGAAACCGACACGGGGAACCCGCCCCAGGCCCAGTCGTTCCATGCCGACTATTTGCGTTTGATGGCGTTGGGCGAGCCGCAGGTTCATGACCGCGTGCTCAAGGTGCCCGGCGGCGAGGTGTTGACCATCTACCAATGGATGCTCCCGTACCGTGACAGCAATGGCAGCGTGGTGGGCATGATCGCCGGTTGGGTGGATGTCAGCGAGCGCCAGCGCTTGCTGGGGCAGTTGCAGGAAGCCAAGGAGGAGGCCGACGCCGCAAACCGTGCCAAGACCACCTTCCTGGCGACCATGAGTCATGAGATTCGCACGCCCATGAATGCGGTGATCGGCATGATCGAACTGGCCCTGAAAAACGCCGAGCAGGGCGTGGCTGACCGCGATGCGCTGGAGGTTGCGTCGGTGGCGTCCCGGAGCATGCTGGAGTTGATCGGCGATATTCTCGACATTGCGCGAATCGAATCCGGCCACCTGTCCCTGAGCCTGGAACCGGACAATCTGCACGAACTGCTGGCCTCAGTGGCGCGGGTGTTTGAGGGGCTGGCGCGGGACAAGGGCCTGGTGCTGCAGGTGGAACTCGACCCGTTGATCGACCGGCCGGTGCTGGTTGACCCGTTGCGCTTCAAGCAGGTGGTGTCCAATGTGTTGGGTAACGCGATCAAGTTCACCGCCTCCGGCCAGGTGCGCCTGGGCGCCCAGGGTGCACCGGTATTGACCGACGACCAGTTGCACCTGCGGTTGTGGGTGGAGGACACGGGTATTGGCATCAGTGCCGAAGATCAGCAGCGCTTGTTCAACCCCTTTATCCAGGGCAGCAACAACGAACAGCCGGCGCGAAGCGGATCGGGCCTGGGGTTGGTGATCAGTCGCAACCTGTGCGAGATGATGGGCGGTCAATTGCACTTGAGCAGTGTGCTGGGCAAGGGCACGCGGGTGGATGTGACGTTGACGCTGGCGCTGACCTCGGCCGTGCCTGCCAATGTACCGGTCCCCCACGTTCCGCCAGCGCGCGGGTTGAATATCCTGGTGGTGGATGACTACCCGGCCAACCGCTTGTTGCTGGCTCGACAGCTGAGTTTCCTGGGGCATCGCATCACCTTGGCCGAGGACGGCGCCCAAGGATTTTCACTGTGGCAGGCCGGGCATTTTGACGGCGTGATCACCGATTGCAATATGCCCTTCAAGGACGGTTACGCGTTGGCGCGTGATATTCGTGCACAGGAACGCCAGCGTGGGCTGGCGCCGTGCCTGATCCTCGGGTTCACCGCCAATGCCTTGCCGCAGGAAGCCGAACGCTGCCGGCAAGCAGGCATGGACGGTTGCCTGTTCAAGCCGACCGGGCTTGAGGACTTGCGCCTGGCCTTGGCATCACGGACCGCTGGCGCGCTAACGGATGAAGTGGAAGTGGCGTTTGATTTAAGTTCACTGATCATGCTGACGCAGGGTGATAAGGATGCTCTCAACGAGCTGCTGACGCCGTTGCTCAATAGCCTTGAGGAGGACCGTGCGCTGTTGCCGTCCCTGAAATCGCCGGCTGATTTCGCCAAGCTCCATGACTTGGCTCACCGTGTTAAAGGGGGCGCGCGCATGGTCAAGGCTCAGGTGTTGATCACGTGCTGCGAGACATTGGAGAGCGTGTGTGAGCGGCATGACAACGATGCATCGGACGCTGCGGTAGAGGCGGTAGCTTCGGCCATCGAACAGTTGCATCACAGCTTGAGCCGGTATGGCAATCAGGCTTGACTGCGGGAGCTGGCCATTCGGTTGATTTGGGAGAACTCCTACAAGAAGGGGGAACATGCCTGATTTTGTCTTCGGGATATGTCTGGAAAATGGGCCTCGCTCACTGACGAGCGCTGCCTGCCCAGGGGTTTGCCATGCCGAACAAAGCACTGACCATCCTGATTGCCGATGAACAACACCTGCAACGGTTGTACATCGAAAGAATGCTCAATCAGTTGGGGTACCACCGGATCGTGCCGGTACAAACCTTCGAGGAAGTCCAGATACTCACGGCCATCCCGGCCGAACCCTTCGACGTGCTGATCATCAATGCGGGGCTGACGGCCCAGGCCTGTGGGCCCCAGCCCCAGGTGCGCCATGTATTGGTCTACGATCACCTGGAT
Organism: Pseudomonas sp. 1 R 17; assembly: GCF_900067035.1. Lineage (NCBI taxonomy): Bacteria > Pseudomonadati > Pseudomonadota > Gammaproteobacteria > Pseudomonadales > Pseudomonadaceae > Pseudomonas > Pseudomonas sp. 1 R 17. The sequence goes on along the minus strand of NZ_FKLB01000041.1, from coordinate 36,102 downwards.
GTGGGGGCACACCCTGGCGTAACGCCGGCGGTGCTGGTGCGGCTGCCCGGCGTGCCGGACAACGTCAATCTCGAACACTTCATGGACATCATCGACCCACCCGAGGCCACTGCCGGCCTGCGGGTGTTGCCATGGCTGCGCGAGTTATCCCGCACACCGGTGGCGGGGGTTTAGTCCCACTTCGGCGCGATGCCCTTGGGGCTGGTCAAGCGCTGGCCCCGTTCCAGCCCGTCAATGTGCGCCATGTCAGCAGCGCTCAAGGTCAGTTGCAGAGCCTTGAGGTTGCTTTGCAGGTTGGCACGCTTGGTTGAGGACGGGATGACCGCATAGCCCGATTGCATGGCCCAGGCCAGGGTCACCTGCGCCGCTGTGGCCTGATGGCGCTCGGCAATCTGCTGGATCACCGGATCCTTGAGTACTTCACCGTAGGCCAGGGTCATGTACGAGGTGATCTGGATACCGTTGGCGGTTGCGAAATCCACAACCTGCCGGTTTTGCAGATAAGGGTGCAATTCGATCTGGTTGGTGGCGATGTGCTCGGCACCCACGGCTGCGATGGCCTGCTTCATCAGGGCGATGGTGAAGTTGGAAATGCCGATCTGGCGCGTCAGGCCCAGGCGTTTGGCTTCCAGCAACTGCCCCATGAATTCGGTGACGGGCACCTGGTTCTCTGGCGATGGCCAGTGGATCAGGGTCAGGTCCAGGTAATCGGTCTTGAGCTTGCGCAGGCTTTCCTTGAGGCTTGGGATCAATTGGCCTTCAGCGAAGTTGGCGATCCAGATCTTGCTGGTGATAAACAGCTCGTCCCGCGGGATGCCGCTGTCGGCGATGGCTCGGCCAACGTCCGCTTCATTCTCGTAGATCTGCGCGGTGTCGATGACACGGTAGCCCAGTTCCAGGCCGGTGCTGACGGAATCGATCACCACCTGGCCTTGCAGGCGAAAGGTGCCGAGGCCGAAGGCAGGGACTTTTGGCGTGAGGGTAGACATCGGTAACTCCAATAGGGCCGTAGGTAATGGCGTTGAGTATCCCCTCGTCGTTGCGTCGGAAACACCGTCGACGCCGAAAAGGACTCTTGCCTGCACGTCACGAATGGCCTGTGTGCCGCAGGTTCTCATGAGGCGCTGTACCTGCGGCAGCAGCGCCTCGATCCATCAGCCTTAAGCGCGCAGGCGCTCGGCAGCCGCACGCAGCAACTGCTCGGTGGCGGTCCAGCCCAGGCAGCCATCGGTCACCGACACCCCGTATTTCATCGGCGGGCTCAATGGTTGGCAGCCTTCGAACAAATGGCTTTCGAGCATCATGCCGATCAGCGAGGTATCACCCTGCAAGCGCTGCTCCAACACATCGTTGAACACGGCCGGTTGGCGCAGCGGGTCCTTGTTGCTGTTGGCATGGCTGCAATCGACCATGATCCGCGGGGTGACCTTGGACTTGGCCAGGTCGTGTCTTACCCGCGCCACGCTCTGCACATCGTAGTTCGGCCCGTGATGCCCGCCGCGCAGCACCAGGTGGGTGTCGGGGTTGCCCGGGGTCTGGATGATCGCCGGATGGCCTTGGCTGTCGACGCCGAAGTGGCGGTGCGGGTGGGACGCCGAGCGCATGGCGTCACAGGCAATCGCGACGCCGCCATCGGTGCCGTTCTTGAAGCCTACGGGCATGCCCAGGCCGCTGGCCATCTCGCGGTGGATCTGCGACTCGGTGGTACGCGCGCCAATCGCCACCCAACTGAGCAGGTCATCGAAGTAGCCGGCGGCCATGGGTTGCAGCAGCTCGGTGGCGACCGGCAGGCCCAGGCGCAGCATTTCGCGCATCAGCTCGCGGGACAGGGTCAGGCCGGCGGCCATGTCATCGCTGCCATCCAGGCGAGGGTCGTAGGCCAGGCCTTTCCAGCCGATCGTCGTGCGGGGTTTTTCGACGTAGGCGCGGATCACCAGCAGCATCTGGTCGCCGACGTCGAGGGCCAGCTTCTTCAGGTTGCGGGCGTATTCCATCGCCGATTCCGGGTCATGGATCGAGCACGGACCGACGATGACCAGCAAGCGTGAATCTTCGCCATTGAGGATGGCGCGCACGGCTTGGCGGTGGGCGTGGATCTGTTCGTTGAGGAACGGGCTGAGGGGCAACTGGTGCTTGAGCTCAAGCGAGCTGGGCAGGCGCTGGGTCAGGGCTTCATTGGCACTGTTCAAGGCAGAGAGGGGCAGAGCGGCGACGGAGGAGTTCATATTCAAGGCTTCCTGGGCAAGCGGCGGGCTATTCCCGCGCGCTCGGCCTACTGGGGTGTTCGACAATTCGCCGTATCGGCGACGTGTGTTGGTTTGCCACCGATAGGTGACCGATCGGAGGCGGCAGGCTGTCCCGAGCGGAGCTGGCTAAATCGCCATGCAGTGCACGTGTCGTAGCGGTAATAGGTGGCGTAGTTCATGTCGGGATTCCTTTAAGTGTTCTTGATCAAGTTGAAAAGTTTATGGGGACCTGAAAAAACAAAACCCCCGGTCGGGGAGCCGACCGGGGGTTAGATTTCTCTGGTAGGCGACCCCTTGGTGAGTGGGCGCCGATTTCAGGTATCAGGCGCGCCAGTGGCTAAACCAATACCCAAAATAAAAGCTGACCAGTGCACTCGAACCGTTCACACGGGTAGCCGACACCGAGCGCTGGGCGCTGGCAGCAGGGCAAACCTGAGTGTGGGTGAGTTGCAACATGGTGTGTCTCCAAATGTATGGGGGAGCTTACTCGAGGCACGCAGGCAGATTCAATCAGTAATTTCTATTGCAGTGGGGGACTTACGGCTATGGGGGGAGTGCCGATATGCTGTTTGCACTTTGATACTGATTGCTTGGACGCGACCATGACTGCCTTCACTCTTGCTGCTGCTCAATCCATTTCCATCGCGGGCGATGTCCCGGCCAATATTGAACGGCACCTCGCATTTATGCGCGCGGCGGCGGAACAGGGTGTGCAATTACTGGTGTTCCCAGAGTTGTCGTTGACGGGGTATGAGCCGTCGCTGGCCGCTGAATTGGCGATTGCGCCGGGGGATAAGGTGCTGGCGCCCCTGCGCGAGATGGCGCGTGAGCTGCGACTGACGGCGGTGGTGGGGATGCCGATCCGACTGACGCCAGAGGCGGGCGTGCTGATCGGTGCGTTGGTGCTCGGAGCGGATGGCTCCCTGGCGGTCTACACCAAGCAGCATCTGCATGCCGGCGAAGAGGCTGTGTTTGTCCCAGGGCAGGGCGGTGCGGTACTTGAGCGAGGGAATGAGCGGATTGCGCTGGCGGTGTGCGCAGATTTTTCCCATGCCAGCCATCCCCGTACCGCCGCGCGAGCGGGCGCCACGGTGTATGCCGCCGGGGTGTTGATCAGTGAGGGCGGCTACGCCACGGACAGTGCGCTGCTCCAAGGCTATGCCGCTGAACATGGCCTGCTGGTGTTGATGGCCAATCATGGCGGCCCGTCGGGTGGCTGGGCCTGCGCCGGTCGCAGTGCGATCTGGGCCGCCAATGGCCGTTTGCTTGCTGCTGTACCTGGCGTGGGGGATGCGTTGCTGATTGCCCGTCGCGATGGCGGGGGGTGGGTCAGCCACGTGATGGCTCTCTAATGGCTTTTCACATGCGCGCTGCAACGGACCAGGACCTTCCCTTTGCGCGGAAGTTGACCCACGAGGCCATGGCCCGCTACTACGTGCAGTACGGATTGTGGTGGTCCAACGAAGGCTTTGATACTGCCTGGGCCGGTCGGGAAAACTGGCTGATTTGCCGGGACGACAGGGTCTTGGGTTTTATCAGCCTGAGCCGCGACAGCCGGGCCCTCTATATTCGCGAGTTGCATCTGCTCGAGGCGTATCGCGGGTTGGGCGCGGGTGGCTGGGTGTTGGAGCAGATGGCGCTCAAGGCGCAAACGTTGGGACTGTTGCGTTTGACCGTATTCAAGACCAACCCGGCCAGGAGGCTCTATCAGCGCATGGGGCTCAGCATCGTAGGTGAAGAAGACTGCTTCTGGCGTATGGAGCGTGTTTGTCGCTCAAGCTAAAACGTGCACCCACTCCTTATAAGCGCATACTGGCCTCAGGCGCCGACTTCCTGATCGTTGTTCAGGTCTCCCGTCTCAGCAAGGATGATCCCTTCTTTCATGCCCAAAAGGACCGCTACCTTATGGGCTTCCCCACGCCGTCCCTTTTTGCGCCCAGCGAGCACTTGATAGGTGGTTGCCGGATCTACGCCATGTTCACGGGCGAACGCTTGAACTGACTTTCCTTGATGTTCCAGCCAGGCCTTGGCTTGTGCAGCGGTACGGATTCCGGGCATAGTTCAAAACCGTTCAAGTTTGTTTAATAAGAGATGAATGTGTCACCTCTTGGGGTGTGCCAAATAGGATCATACATCCAAATGAGTGGAATCGGTTCGCGTTTACGGCAAGAAAGGGAGCGGCTTGGTCTGTCGCAAAAAGTGTTTGGTGAAATCGGCGGCGTTGAAGCCAACGCACAAGGTAAATATGAAAGTGGAGGGCGTGCGCCTAAAGCGGATTACCTGTCTCGTGTCGCCCAAAGAGGCGTGGATGTACTTTACGTGTTGACCGGTGCAGCCACGCCGATTCAATTGGAGAATCTGAGCCAGATTGAAGAGAAAGTCCTCGGGGACTATCGCGCAATGTTCAAGGAAGACCAGGCTGCGATCCGTCGCCTGACCTCGACGTTGGCCGAGCATTCGATTGCTATGAATGGAAAACCCAAGCCCCAGCCCCAGGATTCCTGACCCTTCGCCCAGCAAATTGAGCCATCCGCCGCCCGGCGGATGGCTGTCGCCCAATCAATCTCTCTCTATATGACGCGTGCTATTAGGTCTGTGCCTTGGTTTTTTGCTAAGGTGTTCAGCAACCTATAAGACCATTTCGCGAGGTGTCTGCTTGATTAGGGTGCTAGTAGTCGATGACCATGATCTCGTTCGTACAGGCATTACACGAATGCTGGCTGACATCGATGGCCTGCAAGTAGTCGGTCAGGCCGAGTCAGGCGAGGAATCCCTGATCAAGGCCCGGGAGTTGAAACCCGATGTGGTGTTGATGGACGTCAAGATGCCTGGCATCGGCGGTCTTGGCGCGACGACCAAATTGCTGCGCAGCCATCCGGACATCAAGGTCGTGGTGGTGACTGTGTGCGAGGAAGACCCGTTTCCGACACGCCTGCTGCAGGCTGGCGCTGCCGGCTACCTCACCAAAGGTGCGGGCCTGGCGGAAATGGTCCAGGCCATTCGCCTGGTGTTTGCCGGCCAGCGCTATATCAGCCCGCAGATCGCCCAGCAATTGGCTATCAAGTCCTTCCAGCCCACCAGCGACTCGCCGTTTGATGCGCTGTCGGAGCGGGAAATCCAGATTGCCCTTATGATCGTCGGTTGCCAGAAGGTACAGACGATCTCCGACAAGCTGTGCCTGTCGCCCAAGACCGTCAATACCTACCGCTATCGCATCTTCGAGAAGCTCGCCATCAGCAGTGATGTTGAATTGACCCTGCTCGCGGTGCGCCACGGCATGGTGGACGCCAGCGCCTGACATGACCACACCGTTTGATCCGAGTGCCTTTCTCTCAACCTGCAGTGGCCGCCCTGGCGTGTACCGCATGTTCGACAGCGAGGCGCGCCTGCTGTATGTCGGCAAAGCCAAAAACCTCAAGAATCGTCTGGCGAGCTACTTTCGCAAGACCGGTCTCGCGCCGAAAACCGCGGCCCTCGTGGCGCGTATCGCCCAGGTCGAAACCACCATCACCGCCAACGAAACCGAAGCGCTGCTGCTTGAGCAGACGCTGATCAAGGAATGGCGGCCGCCCTACAACATTCTGCTGCGTGACGATAAATCCTATCCCTATGTGTTTTTATCCGATGGCAACTTCCCACGCCTGAGCATTCACCGTGGGGCGAAGAAGGCGAAGGGCAAGTACTTCGGGCCTTATCCCAGCGCCGGGGCCATTCGGGAAAGCCTGAGCCTGCTGCAAAAAACCTTTTTTGTACGCCAGTGCGAAGACAGCTTCTATAAGAACCGCACCCGGCCCTGTCTCCAGTATCAGATCAAGCGCTGCAAGGCGCCCTGTGTGGGGTTGGTTGAGCCGGCCGAATACGCCGAGGATGTGCGCCATTCGGTGATGTTCCTCGAAGGGCGCAGCAATGCCCTCACCGATGAGCTTTCCACCGCCATGGAGCAGGCGGCCAGCACCCTGGATTTCGAACGGGCCGCCGAGCTGCGCGACCAGATTTCGCTGCTGCGCCGTGTCCAGGACCAGCAAAGCATGGAAGGTGGCACCGGCGACGTCGACGTGATCGCGGCCTTCGTCAATCCGGGCGGTGCCTGTGTGCACCTGATCAGCGTGCGCGGTGGGCGAGTGCTGGGCAGCAAGAACTTCTTTCCGCAGACCGGTATTGATGAGGAGGTCGCCGAAGTCATGGCCGCTTTCCTGGGCCAATACTACGTGAGCAGCCCCGAGCGCGACCTGCCGTCGGAGTTGATCGTCAATGTGGTGCACGAAGACTTCCCCGCGTTGATCGAAGCCATCCACGAACTGCGCGGCCGCGAGCTGGACATCAGCCACCGCGTGCGTGGCACCCGCGCACGCTGGCAGCAACTGGCGGTGACTAACGCCGAGCAAGCCCTGAGCGCGCGCCTGGCCAACCGACAGCACGTCGCCGCACGTTTTGACGCCCTGGCTGAAGTCCTTAACCTGGAAGAGCCGCCCCAGCGCCTGGAGTGCTACGACATCAGCCACTCCAGTGGCGAGGCCACGGTGGCATCCTGCGTGGTGTTCGGGCCGGAAGGGCCGATCAAGTCCGATTACCGGCGCTACAACATCGAAGGCGTCACTGCCGGCGATGACTACGCCGCCATGCACCAGGCCCTCACGCGCCGCTTCAGTAAGTTGAAGGATGGCGAGGGCAAGTTGCCGGATATCCTCCTGGTCGACGGCGGCAAGGGCCAGCTGTCCATGGCCCGCGACGTGCTCAATGAGCTGGCGGTGCCTGACCTGATTCTGTTGGGCGTGGCCAAGGGAACGACGCGCAAGGCGGGTTTCGAGACGTTGTACTTGAATGATGCCGCCCATGAGTTCACTTTGAAGGGCGACTCACCCGCGTTGCATTTGATTCAACAGATTCGCGACGAAGCCCACCGTTTCGCCATTACCGGCCACCGCGCCCGCCGTGGCAAAACCCGGCGAACCTCAACCCTGGAAGGGGTGGCAGGGGTTGGCCCGACGCGGCGTCGCGACTTGCTTAAACATTTTGGTGGCTTGCAGGAGCTGTCCCGTGCCAGCATTGACGAGATAGCCAAAGCACCCGGTATCAGTAAAAAGCTCGCTGAGCTGATTTATGCGAATCTGCATAGCGAATAGAATGCCTTTCCACCTCGTAGCCAGTTGTGCCGATGAATATCCCTAATCTGATCACCGTTCTACGCGTCCTGCTCATCCCAATTTTCATTTTGTTGTTCTATTTGCCGTACGAATGGAGTTATCTGGCTTCCAGTTCAGTGTTTGCCTTTGCCGCCGCCACCGACTGGCTCGACGGCTACCTGGCGCGTCGCCTGGAACAGAGCACGCCCTTCGGCGCGTTCCTCGACCCGGTGGCCGACAAGCTCATGGTGGCCGTCGCTTTGGTCCTGCTGGTGCAGGAACACGGCAACCTGTGGCTGACCCTGCCGGCAGCGGTCATCATCGGCCGCGAAATCGTCGTCTCGGCCCTGCGCGAATGGATGGCTGAAATCGGCGCCCGCGCCCACGTGGCCGTGTCCAACATGGGCAAATGGAAAACCGCCGCGCAAATGCTCGCGCTGGTTATCCTGCTGGCCAACCCGTCGGACTTCTCGTTCTGGGTCCTCACGGGTTATGCCTTGCTGCTGATCGCAGCGGGCCTGACCCTGTGGTCGATGCTCCAATATCTGCGCGCCGCCTGGCCGCATCTGCGCACCACCGTTGAAAAGAAATAAAACTTTTTTGAATCAAGGGGTTGACGGGTGCTGAGGATTCTATAGAATGCGCATCACCAAGCGGGAATAGCTCAGTTGGTAGAGCACGACCTTGCCAAGGTCGGGGTCGCGAGTTCGAGTCTCGTTTCCCGCTCCAAAATTTGATCCACAGATGTCCACTGGACGCTGGGATCCACGAAATAGACGCTTAGGCGTCTTTTTTCGTTTCTGCGGAAAACCACTGAAAACTAGGGTGATCCAGTACGTTTAAGTACCTTTTTGAGTACCTTTTTCCGGGGAGACTCAAATTCGTATTGTTGATGGATCCTCTCAGGTCGCCAGACGAGCATCGGGTGCTGACTCTCTAACAGGAGCTCACCATGCCTTTCTCAGATATGGCAATTCGGCACGCGCGATTCAGTTATCAGGTGGCGGCCTATTGGCCGCCCCTGATCCGAAAGTGCAGAAGCGTTGAGTCTTAATAACAAGCTCACGCAACCTATGAAGCCTCAATCTTCAATGTTGCCCATTGCTGTAGTATTGAAGCCGCCATCGACATACAGTATTTCGCCGCTAATTCCGGACGCCAGCTCCGAACACAAGAATGCGCCAGCGTTGCCAACTTCTTCGATAGTAACGTTGCGGCGCAGTGGAGTCTGCGCCTCGTTAGCCGCGAGCATCTTGCGGAAGTTCTTGATACCTGATGCGGCCAGCGTGCGTATCGGGCCAGCCGAGACGGCATTGACGCGAGTGCCTTGCGGGCCTAGTGAGCCGGCAAGATAACGTACACTGGCTTCGAGAGAGGCTTTTGCCATGCCCATGACGTTATAGTTAGGCATGGTGCGTTCCGCGCCCAGGTACGAAAGTGTCAAAAGGCTGCCATTACGGCCTGCCATCATTTTGCGCCCTGCCTTGGCCAGCGCGACGAAGCTATAAGCGCTGATATCGTGGGCAATCCGAAAACCTTCACGGGTGGTCGATTCGGTGAAGTCGCCCTCAAGTTGGTCACTGGGGGCGAAGCCGACAGAGTGCACAATGCAGTCTAGGCTGTCCCAATGAGCGCCCAAGGCTTGAAACACCTGTGCGATTTCCTCGTCGCTCGCAACATCACAAGGAAAGCACAACTCTGGCTTTGAGCCCCAACTCGCCGCAAAATCTTCCACTCGAGCCTTAAGTTTTTCATTTTGGTAGGTAAACGCAAGCTCTGCACCTTCCCGATGCATGGCTGCTGCGATGCCGGAGGCAATAGACAATTTGCTGGCTACACCTACGATCAATACGCGCTTACCGGTGAGGAAACCCATGTGTTGCTCCTTTCAAGCTGATAGTCAGTGTCCGTGGCAATTGCGCCGGACGGTCACTGTTTCCTTAGAGGGGGGAGCCAATACCTTTTTCTCCCCCTTATGATCCTGTCGATATCCGTCAATTAGCGGCTAGCGAGCTCGAATTCTACACCGAACTATAAGCGGTATGCTTGTTTGGAGGTGTAAATTGAGAAACTTCGCTTCGATACGTGAGCCTGTGATACTTGGTAGCAATCTGGCCGAAGACTGTAGGGGATCGGAGTTCGCTGAGACAGTGAGCGCTCACCAGTTAGTACGTATGTGCCAACTCCCATGCTTAAAAGGCAGCGATCGAGTGATGCCTGTTAAGTTCGGGATTGGATAGAACAGTATACTTTTTGAAAGCGGGAACTTGTTTTTTGGTTTTCAACTTGTTAAGGTGCGTCCCGAGTTTTACCTGCAAGAGGAAAGCTCGCAAGGAAGAAAAAAGTAAAGCACGGAGTGGCTTATGAAAATTGCTGAAAAAACCTCTTATTCAAAAGCTTTGAGCTTTCTGGCTTTAAGCTTTTCGCTCTATCCTGCCGTCTCCTGTTTTAACTATTTATTGATGTGCCACTGATTTCAGAATTCCTGAACTTTTCTTGAAGGGCGCGTTGCTTCGTCTAAGATTTGGTCGCGACTTAACATTAATCATACTTGTGCACATTAAGCATAGGCAAACGCAGGGTCGCTCATAGAATGCCTGCCTGCATCATTTATGTGCTCTGAATTTTTATTATTTAATGGCGTTGGAATGTCCATTGCTATGGAGTGCTCAGTGCAGGCGAATAAGCTGCCGGCTATAGGCAGCCGCGTTGCGCGTGTAATTGCGCGTCACGCTAATCTGTTATTAAGAAACGAAAAATAAGGATGTTACCGCGATGTCAATTCATGAAGTGCTGCGCTCTGGCCTGGATCAGGCAAACTGTTTTTTGGAGCTAACAGAGGGTCGGTCACTGCTTGAGTTGGAGCAGCTGTCACCGCAAGAAGTTAAAGACATGCTCTCCAAAACTAAGCTGCCTGCTTTAATTATTCCGAAAGCGTACGGTGGGCTCCAGCTGCCGCTGAAAGAAGCGCTTGAAGCGGTTGGGTTAGTTGCTGCGGTATGTCCTTCGGCGGCTCTGATGCTTTGTATGCACTATCATGTTGTATCGACCATCGCAATGTATCCCTCCGCGTTTCCGTTTGCGGACATGTTGCTCAACGATATTTCGCTGAACGGTAAGTTGATGGCATCCGCGTTTGCCGAAAGCTCGGGAAATCAAGATATTTTCCACACCAGCGTCGCCGCGAGCGTAAATGAAGAGGGCGTTATTAAAATTACAGGCAGTAAAAAGCCTTGTACGATGAGTAACGTTGCTGACTATTACGCAGTGTCAATCGTTACTGCAGAAGGCTTGCCGGGCATTGCAATTTTGTCCAATGGCGATGCGGGACTTGAACGTAAAGACTTTTGGCCCGGCGATATCCTGCTAGCAACAGACAGCCATGAAGTAATATTTGACGACGTAACAGTTAAGAATGGTTGGGTTGTTTGGGCGGAAAACGAATCGTTCGAGCTCTATCTCAATACCGGTTTGATTAGCTTTAATCTATTCATATGTGCCGCTTACACTGGTGCCTGCCAAGCACTCTCCGAGCGCCTCAGTCCTGGCGCAATGGCGAGCCCATCGATTTTCATTCCTATCAAAGGCGGGCTTGCCCAGTGCCGTTATAGCGTAATGGGAATCGCAGAAAACGTGATGCCGGATAATATTGCATGGCTTGTGCCTGAGGTGTTGGCGTTGCGTTACCAAATCCAGCGCACACTGAAAGAAATCAAAATATGTATCTTTGAAAATTTCGGTGCACAACGCTACCTCTCCGATAACCAGGCACATTATCTTGCTAAGGCTGTCGACTTACTTGCATTCCATCCTGTGACGCGCTTTGGATTCGAACAGCAGATGAGCCAAGGTTGTGAACTGTGAATCTCCAACCCTACCGTCAGTCGATGCTCAAAAAATTCAAGCTCGATTTGGATATCGTACGAAGCAAAGGCTGCTATCACTACGATGCTCAGGGTAAAAAAATATTAGATGGCGTCGCGCAATATGGCGCTTTGCCGTTTGGGCATAACTCCAGCGAGTTGAACGCGATCGCGATTGACTATTTGCAACGTGAGTGCCCGAACTTTATTCAGCCCTTTGTCGCTGCAAGCACCCAGCAATTGGCTGATCGCTTGATCCAGGTCGCAGGCGCCAATTACGAGCAGGTCGTGTTCACTAACACGGGTACAGAAACAGTCGAGGCTGCCCTGAAGTTAAGTCGCCTGAAAACTGGCAGAAGGGCAGTGCTGTCTGCAAAAAACTCGTTCCATGGTAAAACGTATGCTGCACTGTCTGCGACGGGCAGCAAGCGCTATAGCAACCCCGACATTGTCGATGGCGAAAACTACAGTAAAGTGCAGTACAACGATTTAGCAGCGCTGCAGGCGGCTCTGGAAACCAGACGATTTTCTGCTTTTATTGTAGAGCCCATTCAAGGTGAGGGGGGCATGACTCCCGCCGAGACCAACTACCTGGTAGAGGCACAGAGATTGTGCCGAGTTTATGGAACGCTACTGGTATTGGATGAAATTCAGACCGGTCTTGGGCGTTCTGGGGCCGTTTTTGCTGCCCACCGCTTTGGGGTTGAGCCTGACCTCATCCTGCTCTCTAAAGCCCTGGGGGGAGGCATTATCCCCATCGGCGCCATGATCATTAAGCGTGGTGTCTATAGTGCAGAATTCGACAGCAAACATAGCTCTACATTCGCCAACGGCGGTTTGGCATGTGCTGTTGGGCTCGCTGTCATCAATTCATTGATGTGCGAGCAAAGCGCGCTGTTAGAGCATGTCAGGGAATGCGAGGCGATCATCAGCCAGCGACTCGCGTTACTGGCGGATAAATACACCAGCTTTACTTACAGTGGCCTTGGGCTTATGTACGCATTGCATTTTAGTGATCCGGCGACCCAAGGTAACTATATCGTCAGTTATGCGCAGAAAAGCGATTTAATGTCGCTACTGATCTGTGGCTATCTTGTGCACGTTAAAGGCATCTTTTGCATGCCGCTGTTGAATGACGCCGAGCGTGGGAGTATCCGTTTTCAGCCAGCGCTCACTATTAGCAAGTCAGAGTTGAAGCGATTCCTCGGCGCCTTCGAGGAGGTGTGCGAGATTCTGCAAAATAAGCGTTACGACAAGCTAATGGGTTTCCTGGTGGGGTATGTGCCCGCAGCCAGCGATGCGCCAGTGAAAGGTAATGCCAAGAAAAAACCTCGGCCCCGGCCACTGTCGCCACAGCCGGTGAAGGGTGACCATGTGCAGTTCGCATTTCTCCTGCACTCCACGAGTGCCGAGGATATCTGCAGAGGCTTGCCGGAAGCCGTTATTGAATACTTCACCGAAGCGCAGAAGCTTGCGTTGGCGCACTGGTTTTTCTCGTTCGGGCAGATAGAAAACAGTCCTGAAGTTGTATTTGAATTCTCAATGGCAAGCCCTCATGGCCGGGTAGTCAATGGCGCAATGATTTACAGCCCCATCAGTCCGCAAGCGATGCTTAAGCTGAGCCGCGCCGATAAGGCCGATTTGTTGAAAAAGTATCTGCAGAAAGCCCAAGATGTCGGCGCCGTTGTGGTGGGTTTAGGCGCTTATACTTCGGTTATTTCAAAAGGCGGTCTGGACATTGCTGATGCCCCTTTCTGTTTGACCACTGGTAACAGCCTTACAGCTATATCCAGTTGCAACTTGATCCGTGAAGTATTCGGCCCATCGGCTTTGCGCAAGCGCCTGATGATATTCGGTGCTCGGGGGTCTGTAGGTCGTGTCGCACTCATGGATCTATGCCAGTTTTTTGGAAAGATAGACATCGTTGGCAGCATGAGTTCTACGGTCGAGGAGCAGTACATCAATTTGCGTGGTGCGCTGATCGAGGTGCTCCTGCGAGTCGAGTGTCTCAGCGATGAATCCGCCGCCGGGAAGTTCTGGGGCGTTTGCAGGAATCTCGATCTCGAACAGGCGTTGCTTCACTGCCCGGCCGAGCAGGTGCCTGTATTAATGCAATCGATCATGGATGCCGGTACGGCCAGTGGCGTGCAATTCTTCGAGGTCCATATTGGGCTGGAGCACACCGTAATCGCCCAGGACATTGATTGCGTGTACTCGGCTACCAGCGAAGGCAAACCTTTCATCGCCGCCGACGTTTTTCCGAAGACCTGTAAGATTTTCGACGTGGCCCGCCCCTTCGATGTGCTGCGTGAGGGAGGGGCTCGGGAGGTGTACGAGGGAGGATTGGTTACCTTGCCCGATGCACAAGCGATGTTGAGTGACTGCAACATCATCGGCTGTGAGCCTGGGGTGAGTCTGGCATGCCTCTCGGAAACCATATTGCTCAGCATGGAAAATGTAAGTTCCAGTTATAGCATTGGTAAAGAAATTGCCTATGACGAAGCCAAGGAGGTGGGTGAGTTGGCTGCTCGCCATGGATTCAGTCATTACATTGATCGTAAAAAAGATCGCTTGCCAGCTTGACATGGGCCACTGCGCAGCATCTTCGATGAGCCGTCGTTCAGTCTCCAGGGGTACTAAATGGATGTAGTAAATAGTTTTGAAAGTCCGAACACACGGGCAATGGCGCGTGTTGAGTACGGGTTTCTATTGCTCGCGAGCGTCTTGATCACTTTGTACCACTGGGCGGACGTTCGAGTTATTCCGCTGATTATCCTGTTCTCGTATATCGATATTATCGGTTACTTCCCGGGTGCAATTGCGTACAGGCGTTACCAAGGCAAGGTGCCCGACATCTACTATGTTCTGTATAACGGCGCGCATAATTTTTTCACGGCAGCGATAGTTGCCGCGCTGTGGTGCTATTTTGTAGAGGTAGAATGGGCGCTGATGGGGATTCTCATTCATCTATTTGGTGATCGCAGTCTATTCGGAAATGGCTTCAAATCCAGAGCGATGTCGTTCGAGCCACGCATACACCCGCTCTACGCGAAGTTTCAAGCGTTGATGGCACATGAAAGAAAGCTTAACGGTACGGTGGTGGATAGCGCGCGAAAATTTCTCTGGGCTGAGCGGTTTGGGAATCACCCGTCGCTATTCCTGACCCTCAACAGTGGTATCTCGACGTTTACTGTCGAAGGGCTGGCCGGATACCTGCCTTTTCAGGACGATGGTAAGTGCCTGTTCATCCTCACCGGTGTTATTAGCTCTGCGGATAATCGGGAGCCGCTGCTGAAGGCATTCATCAGCCACGCGGTGGAGCATGGCCGGGAATTGTCTTGTGTGCAACTGCGTCGTGATCAAGCCGATCTGTTCGAAAGGCTAGGTTTTCATGTCAACCAGATGGGCTGCTCCTACACACTGGATCTGGAGCGTTTTTCGATGGCGGGTAGCCCCTTCATGAGCTTGCGAAACAAGATCAAGCGAGCCGAAAAGGCAGGGGTCATTGTCAAGGAGTTGGGGGTTGACCTACCTAACGGACCGGACCAACAGCGCATGCTTTCGTCCATTACCGAGGAGTGGTTGAAGGCCAAAGGAAGCAAAAAACTGCTGTCGTTCATGGTCGGCGACCTGGGTGCAAGCGGGCTGGACAAAGAGCGAATTTTCGTCGCCGTACTGCACGACAAGATTGTCGGCTTCATTAGTTACGTGCCAGCCTTTGGCGAATACAACGGGTGGATGCATGACCTGACGCGCCGCGTGTCCAAGTTGCCTCCTGGCACAATGGAATTGGTCAATGTCGAGGCGATCAAGCGCTTCAAGCAAGAGGGCGAGAAGTACCTGAATTTTGGGCTGACTCCCTTCTATGGTGTGACGGATGAATTTGATACGTATTCCTCGCGCAGCCGTCTGTTGAGATGGATATTGGGCGCGTTGGAAAAGCAGGGACAGCGCATCTATCCCGCAGCCAGTCAGGTGGCTTACAAGTTGAAGTGGCAGCCAATGTCAGTGACACCTGAGTACTTCGCCACCTATGGAAAGTTCCGTGTTGGAATTCTGCTTCGGTTGATGAAGTTAACTAACGCTATCTAGGTGTATTGAAATGGACTTCACATCAAACCTCGTATGGAGTCGTACGGGGGCCGAGATTTCCTTGCCATCACTGTGCGCGGACGCAGAGTGCGATCATCTGATTATTGGTGCGGGGTTGGCAGGGTTGTCTGCGGCTTACCACATATTGAAAAAGTTTGGGTCGCGCCGCAAAGTCATCGTGGTCGATGCCCATCCTCTAGGCAGTGGAGCCAGTGGCCGAAACTCAGGGATGATAGGGCCAGGTATTGGCAAGCAATATCACCTTTTGGTGAAACAGTATGGTGACGTCAAGGCTCGTCAGATTTTCGTCCACACCCTGGACGCACTTAACTACAGCACGCAGTTGATTCGCGACGAAAAGCTGGGTTGTGATTTGTTGATGGGTAGCCAGTTCAAAGTGTCCACCAACGCGGCCAATGATAGACAACTCCAGTTGGAGGGCGACGCGTTGATTGCAGCGGGTTTTGACGTAGAGACCTACGATCGCAAGGCTATCAAAGGGATTGTCGATAGCCCGGGTTACCTGTCGGGGCTCGAGTATAAAAATACAGCGACCATTGACCCTGTGAAGCTCGTAGTGTCTTTGGCCAAGAAAATCCTGGCCATGGGTGGAGAGATTTACGTCAACACTCGGTGTGCCGAGCCTCAGGAACATTTCGTTGAGGCGAATGGGCATTCCCTGCGCTTTTCGAGGGCGTTGTTGGCGACGAACGGTTTTACCCCCTCGTTGAATCGGTTGCGCGGACGAGTGATGCCCATATCGACTTCGCTGATGCTTTCTGCGCCGTTACTGCCTGGTCAAATGGCACAACTTGGGTTACAGCCGAACAACGCGATCATCGATGTACGAAGAATCTTTAATTACTTGCGCATCACGCCTGATCATCGTTTGTTGTTCGGCGGAGGGGAGCCATTTTATTCCACAGATTCTGTATGGAAGCGGCAACGCGATGGAGAACCGGAGTCCTACAAGGTCTATGCAGGCCTGAGCGAAGGGCTGAGCAAGTTTCTACCTCAACTGGCTGATATCAGTATTGAAAAAGTCTGGAGCGGAACCATTGGCGTCACGCTAGATAACTATCCCGTCGTTACCCGTGGACAATCGTCGGTCGACAGTTTTGTGGGGTGCTGCGGGCACGGCTTGGCCTTGTCGTTGGCCAATGGCGCGTCCTATGCAAACTGGCTGGAAGCATTTTCTTGTTCACCCGACTTGCCCTGGTATCGCAGCAGCGCCCCTTATTTGGCACCGCCGGCGTTATTACCATTGGCCTCTAGCTCATACATCAAGTTCTTGCGTTTGGCGGATGGCCTGAGTAGCACTTGAGTCGTGGGAGGAATAATTAAATGCCAGGAGGGCAGAAACAGTGGATTATAAAAAACGCTCGCCCGCACTAAGTATTCGCGGGTTGTATTGCGCTCTATTTGAACATATTCAAAGTATTCAAGGGTTCGGCAGAGCGCGTGCGCACTTTGTATCCAGCCTGTTTCTTTTATCCGTTAGTTTTTTCCATGGGGTCGACGTATTGCGTCGATGGATGGGCGGCTACCAGAGCAGTTACAAGGACAGTACCGCGCATTTCTACCTGACGTGTCGTGGAGGCTTGCCGTTTTATAATAATTTCCCGCTGGTCTTTTCAATGGGTCAGGAGCATGAGGCAGACGTCGAGCGTTTTACCCGTCTGATTTCTGCTATTCATCAAGCCTGCTTGGCGAGCGACGACGTTGCCCGGGCTTTTCGTATTTGGCGTTCACCAAGGGCTTTTTGCGACGCACTGGTCTGCCCTGACACTTACCCCTATTTCGCCATTTTGCACGCTGGCGCTCTATTCAAGGTGCCAGTGGATGCCTGCCTGGATCTTGGACATCTTCGAACGATATTGATCGACATCATCTTTAAACCGAACCCTGAAGACGTCCATGGCGCAACCCTGACTTTGTCGGAGTGTGCGTCCTATCGTCGTCATGGGTGGTCTACCATTTCGGTGCGTCTACAGGCTGATCCGGTGGCGGGTGAAGGGCTAAGGGTGTTGCGCCAGTGCAGTTTCCTGCTTTGTATTGATCCGGCGGGGAGTAATGACAGCGCTTCGGGGCGTCTTGTCAATCTAGATAATCGGTTTGCCGACAAGGCATTGCAGGTGTGCGCGCGCCTTGGCAGCAATGAAGTGCTCGTGCTCTGCGAGCATGCAAGCCTTACTGGCGCTCAAGCGGCATCAATAGTCTCGACAGTCCAGCAGAATCAGAATGCTCCGTCGCAGCTCCCGGGCGTCTTGATTCAGGAAGAGGTGGCTCGCTATGACAACGCTGTTGCGCAGGCACAGTTGGGGCGTGTAAAGGTGGCTTCGATCAAGTCTTATCTAGACAACCAACTGCGAAGCGTTGAGCACCGTGTGCTTTGTATAAAGGATCTGGACCTGAGCGCGGTTAGGCGGCGGCGTATCTCGTTAGACATGTTGGTGCAGCTGGCCATTTATGAAGCTTATAGAGAAACGACCGGGTCGCCACCGACCCTGTTCGAACCTGTTGCACTGGACCATTTGCCTGGCCGTGCACTTGATTTCATCAATCCGGTAAGTGCCGCCTTCAAACGTTATAAGTCAGCGGCAAGTTCACAACAGAAAGTCGACGTGCTCGTGCAAGCGACGCAAGCGCATAAACGAGCCATATCGCACTCCAAGCAAGGCTTGGGATTGCTTTCCCATCTCTTGCAGATCAGTTACTTGCGCTGGGCCGGTGGAGCGACCAATGCGATCGTCCAGCGGGTGATGAAGTATTCAGTGCTGGCTGGTCTACCGGCATTTCGCTTTATCTATGACAGAACCATTATGGCGTCCAACGGAGGCAGCCAAAACGCATTGCTGCAGTTTGGAACGCTTTGCCATGTACCTGGAATGTTAGGCGTTGGTTATCTGATTAAGGAAGACTCGGTGAGTTTGGATCTTCTGCTAAACAGCTTATTGCACCCGCCTGTATCGCTAGATCGGTTTTCCGCATGCCTGGCATACCAATTGAAAAGCAGCATTGCTGTCGCGCAATCTTAATAAATAGGCTTGGTTTATGAAAGAAGGGAAATATGCTGTCGTTACCGGAGCATCCTCCGGTATTGGCTACGCGCTTAGCCAGGAGGCGGCGAGCAGTGGTTATAATCTGATCATGGTTGCCAATCATAAAGAGCGACTAAACTATGCTGCGGAGCGTCTTGCTGCGAACTATCAAGTGACGGTTAAGTGTTTGAGTTTTGATTTATCGAATGCTGATGAGTTAAGCCAGCTGATATTGCACCTTTCGCCATATCTTGAAGTGATAGAAGTGTTTATCAATAATGCCGGTGTCGGTCGCGGAGGCAGTTTTTTGGACACCGATGTGGTCGATCATAGTGCGCTTATTGAAACTAATGTCCGCGCACTTACGGTATTGAGCCATTTTATCGCACAACATTTTGTACGCCGGGGTAAAGGCTACTTGCTAAATGTCGCATCTTTAGCTGCATTTCAGCCCGGACCTTATTATGCAAACTATTACGCCTCAAAAGCCTATGTCTTGCACTTCACTGAAGCATTGGCGGTGGAACTGCGCAAGAAGGGCGTGAGATGTGCAGCGTTGTGCCCAGGTACGACTCAGACGGCATTTCATCTAAGAGCCGGGTCGGTGGATACAGGCCTCGCTAAGGGGTTGTTCGGTATTGTCATGAGCCCGGAAGAAGTGGCGAGGATCGGTTTCAAAGGCCTGTTAAGTAACCGTGTGGTCATTGTCCCCGGGCTGGTGAATAAGTTGGCTATGCAGTCGGTTCGTATCAGCCCTCGTTGGCTGGCTCGGCAAATCACCGCGATGATCAATCAGTAACTCGTAATAGGTAGGCCCAATGCTTTCCTTTTTTAAGAAAAAACCTCCCTTTGTTGGTCAGGTCGGCAGTACGCCATGTCAGTTGCACCGGAAAAATACGATCTTGGATAGTCTTCTGGAGCAAGGTCTTGACGTGCCGTATTCCTGTCAAGTTGGCGCATGCCAGAAATGTCTTGTGAAAGTAGCGCATGGACAGGCTAGATCGCTGATTGATTTAAGCCACTGCCTGACACCCTCTCAGATTGCACAAGGGTATGTCTTGGCCTGCCAAGCTGTACCGCAAAGTGACGTCCATCTGGATTTTCTGCATAAGCTCAGTGACACGACAAATCTGCTGTCGGCACGTATTGAACATATTGAGCCGATGAACGAATACATTTCCCGAGTGACATTATCCAGCCTTTGTGTCGCTCAGGTAGGGCAGAGCGTTATGCTGACTATACCGGGGGCAACTGACGGTCGAAGTTATTCTATTGTCAGTACAAGTCCGGGAAGATTGGCTGTAGATGTAGCACGAAGAGAAAGCGGTTTTTATTCGCAGTGGCTATCTGATAACGCTCACATCCATCACGACTTGAACGTCAGCGCCGCATTTGGGCAATTTGGAGCTTCTCTAGACGACTGGCCTAAAGAAACCGATCGTTGTGTTGCAGTCGCGGGTGGTTCAGCGTTGGGTATGGTGCTGGGAGTGCTTGAGGGGCGGTTGAGAAAGTATCCCAAGGCCTCCGTGCTATTAATGCATGCAGTGCGCTATTCCTCTCACTGTTATGACGGAAGGCGCCTTGAGGCGATGAAGAAAAAATACCCGGCCTTTGATTATCGTGTGGCGGTTTCAAGAGAATCCAGTTCCAGCAGTGCTACGAACGGTGAGCGTGTGCCTGCAATATTGCATGAGATGTTTCGGGCAACGGAAGGCGATCGGTTAAAAGGAACGGAACGTTTCCTGATGTGTGGCTCTCAATCCCTGGTCAATGCCTGCCTGGACGTATTGAAGATGCATACCGTGAAAAACCATCAGTGGGAAATTGAGTCGTTCGGCAAATAATTGAACTGGGTAGGTGATACGTGAAGTATTTAAGATTCTCGGCGGTGCCTTTACTTTATATGCCCCTGTTGGTGTTCTCGACCTTGTGGGGTGGGTGGGCGCCCTTACTAAACTTGTTGTTCATCTTTGCATGCTACTTTGTGCTCGATCGATTTTCTGATCTCGGCGATGTTCAGGATGCCGGACGTTGGTCGTTTGTTCTCGACGGGCTTATGTATGTATATATCGTCCAGTCGCTGATCGCGGTAGGCGCGGTGTTGCTCGTGGCCGGCGGACATGCTCATGAAGCTATGCAAGCGCTGGCCCGTCTGGTTGATACGCCGGCGCTGGCTGAACGACAATGGACGCTCTTACAGGTTGTTGTCGCTTCCGTGAGCACAGGGTTCGTACTCAGCATCAATATGGTGGTGGGACATGAACTGACCCACCGAACAATCAGCAAGCTTGACATGGCGGCGGGCAATCTAGCCTTAGCGATCGTTGCTGACAGCCAGTTCGCCATTTCCCACGTACATTGTCATCATAAAAATGTTGCGACAACTCAGGATGCAGCGACAGCGCGTCGCGGTGAAAGTATTTATCGGTTTATTGTCCGCTCGTCCTGGGAGCAGTATGCCGAAGCCTGGGCATTCGAGAAGGCGCGGTTGAACAGATTGCCGAGATCTGTCTACGGCCTAGGGAATAGACTGATGCCAGGCTTCATCCTCACGCTGCTGATCATCGCTATCTCAATATATGTCGCAGGTGCAATGGGTTTTGCGTGTTATCTAATTATTGTGGTGACCTCGAAAGTTACTTATGAGTGCACTAATTACATTCAACATTATGGTTTGGTGCGTGTGCCAGGTAGTAAGGTCAGGCCAGCCCACAGCTGGGATTGCCGCAGCCTATTTTCATCCGCGGTTTTGCTGAATTTGACTCGGCATTCGGATCATCATGCTAACCCAAACAAAAAATATTGGTCGCTGGGTAGTCTTGAAAGCCCGGTACTGATTGAGCATGGTTACGTTGTGCAAATTTTCCGCTCGTTGTTTCCACGCTATTGGTTTCGAGTGATGGAGAAAAAACTGGAGCATTGGGAAAAACATTATGCCACGGCTGAGGAAGGAGCAATCATGTCTGAACAGCGTCGTCAGTGGAGAAAGCAGAATGTTTAAATATAGTAAATTCGATGGCGTGCTGGTGGCTTTGAGTTTGGCGCATATTGCTTGTTGGGTCGTACCAGTCGTGTGGTTTAACGAACTGTCGATTGCGAGTCTGCTCATTCTGGCATTGGCCAACATTCTATTGATGTGTACCAACTATCAATGCGTGGCACATAATTTTATTCATAATCCGTTTTTCAAGTCGCGCCTGGGTAACTTGGTGTTTTCAGTGATCAATACACTGGCGCTGGGCATGCCGCAATCGTTCTACAAGGCACACCATATCAATCACCACGTTTTCAATAACGATGGGTGGGTGGGCGATCAGCCGCCAAAGGACAGATCATCGCTTTATTTATACGGCAGTGACGCTGGCGAGGAGAGTGCATTGCGCTACACGCTGCTCAGTTATTTCAGGCTGTCTGTCACCGAGTTGTTTAAAGATGCCTATCAGCGCGTCGGCGCACTGGTGATGATCGAGATCAGCATCCTAGTCTTTGCAGTCACTCTAACGCTGATCTATCAGCCGCTGGCGTTTGTGCTGTTTGTGATTCCTGTTCATTACCTCGGGACGTCGATGGCTTCACTGGAAAACTATGCAGAGCATCACGGCTGTGACCCGGCCAATAGCATGAGTAATTCCGTGAGTAGCTATTCACGGTTATACAATTTGCTTTGGTTCAATAATGGCTATCACCAGGAACACCATTGTATGCCAGATATCCATTGGTTTCGGTTGCCTGAGACCAGAAGCAAGATGCTGGATGAGCGCGAGCGTAAGGTCATCCGCGGAAGCCATTTTTTCAGTGTGTTCAAGGAGTCGTAAGCGTGGGTAATTGCAAGTTTTTTAATCTTCTTTATGAGGCTGTTGGCCACATTCGCTCGGAGTCGCTTGTCATTCTTGATTCGCTTGAGGGCGAAGAGTCTCTGATGAGTCTGCTTATTCCTTCTTTGGGCCTGGACTCGGTTGAAATCTTTGAACTTGTGGGCTATTTGGAGGATAACTCTGGCGTTGAAATTCCGGAGTCGAAGGTGTTCTCATTCAAGACTGTTGGTGAACTGAAAGCGTTCATGGCGCTGAATTGAGTTTGGGATTAGCACCCGTTTGTCATGCATCGCCGACCTGCGACGTGGCATGGGTGGCGTACTATTTTCCATAAGTACCCGGCAAGGAAGGAGGGGTCAACGTGACCGACAGAAATTTTTATAACATTCCGAATACTGAAGAACGCTGTTTTGCAAAATCTATAGTTGAAGTGTGTCAGTGGCGAGGTATTCACCAGTCCGACAGTATTGCTTATCGCTTCCTCAACAATGGTTTGGATGACTGCGAAACGTTGACCTGTGGTCAACTGCTCGCACGCCTGCGGTCTATCGCCGGGCACTTTGACGTAGGCGATGGCGGAGAGCGGGCTATCCTTCTATTCCCATCAGGGTTCGACTATATATCAAGCTTTTATGCATGCATTTTCGCCGGGATCGTCGCGGTGCCAGCTTACCCAATGGTTTCGCACTCCGAACATGTAAGGCTGCGGGTCATCATTAGGGACTGCAATCCTCGGTATATTCTGACCACCTCTGCTTTGAAGGACTCTCTGCTCCAGTGGCTGGAAAAAGAGGGGCTCACACACACGACGTTCAGGATTATTGTCGTCGATGAAGTGGCTAACTCGGACGTCGAGCCACGTCATGTCATAAGTCCAGGTGAGATTGCCTTCTTGCAATACACTTCTGGGTCTACGGGAAATCCCAAAGGCGTCATCGTCACCAATCAAAATCTGCTCCATAACTCCACGGTCATCTATCGTAAGTTCGAGCATGATGCCCATAGCTCTGTCGTCAGTTGGCTACCGCCTTTTCACGACATGGGGCTGGTGGGCGGCATTATTCAGCCAATGTTTGCAGGTTTTACCGCCAACATCATGTCGCCGATGACATTTTTGCGCAGGCCGTTGCGCTGGCTCCAGGCAATCTCGCTGTACGGCGCAACGTCCAGCGGCGGGCCAAATTTTTCCTACAAATTGTGCGCTAAACACTCCAACAGCAAGCAAATGGAAGGTATTGATCTCTCCTCCTGGAGGGTTGCCTTTAACGGCGCTGAGCCTATTCATGCGCAGACACTCAAGTCATTTTCCGAGCAGTTCGCGCCATACGGTTTCAGTCACGAAGCTTTTTATCCCTGCTACGGACTTGCTGAATCGACACTCTTCGTTACCGGTGGTAGCCCCCGTGAGGTGCATCAGCAGATCACTATCGATAGCGAGCAGCTCTCTCTAGGGCGGGCCGTGCCTGTTGTCGAACGGCCTGACGTAAAGACGGTAGTCGGTTCCGGGCAAGTATTGGGCAATGAAGTCTTGATTGTGGATCCCCAGAGCCGCCGAGTTTTGAATGATCGGGATGTGGGTGAAATCTGGGTATCAGGGGCAAGCGTTGCTCAGGGTTACTGGCAGCGTCCCGAAGAAAGCGAGGTGGTTTTCCAGGCCATGACCGAGGATGGGCGAGGGCCATTCATGAGAACAGGTGACTACGGATTTTTTGATGCGCAGGAGCTGTTCATTACCGGGCGTTTGAAGGAGGTCATCATCATCAATGGGAAAAACTATTTCCCATCAGATATCGAAGGGTCCGTTCAGGCGCTGTCCAGTGTTTTCAAAGCAGATGCGGGAGCCGCCATTTCCATTGAGGCGCAGGGTGAGCAACTCATCGTTATTCAGGAGATTGAGCGTTCACAGCGCCATGTCTATTCAGTAGAAACACTTGAATCGATGATCAAGGAGCACTGCTTCACCGTGCACGGGATTCGACCCCATGAAGTGATTTGCGTAGACCAATCACATATCCCCAAAACTACCAGCGGTAAGATAAAAAGACTTCAAGTTCGTCAAGACTATATACAAGGAAAATTTCGGGGTGCTCAAGCATGAGCGGCCAGCTGAAACACTTGGGTGACAGTGGAGAATAACGTGCTCAGTTCATCAGAAAAGCGAAAGTTATTTGATATTGTTCAAGGTTTTGCTCATGAGCGGATTGGGTACTCATATTTCTGCCTGATATCCACGGTGGTAATTTTATTTTCTGCTTATTCCGTGATTGCGCTCTCGGATGATATCATTCTTAGCATATTGGGGTGTGCCGCGGCTGTGGCGTTGAATATTAGATTGTTTGTGATTTATCACGACTATTGCCATGGCGCGTTGTTGAAAAATACAAACATTATAGTTAAAGCCATCCTGGGTTTTTTTGGACTTTTCATCTTCTTTCCGCCGGCACAATGGACGCGTAGTCACGATGAGCATCACCGTACCAACTCGATTCTGAATTTTGGTACGAACTCAATGGCCGAGAGCTACCTGTCCGGCTACTTCATGGTTGTGAACACTGAGCAATGGGCCGCATTTTCGCCAAGGCAGAAGGCGCTGTACAAACTCAGGCGCTCCGGTTTATCGATGGTGTTGGGGCTATTGGTTTTCTTCGTGCTGCCGACGCTCGCTAGAGGCTTCATTGATTTTCGCCGCTGCTGGACGTCCTTCATGTCTGTGCTTCTCCATAGCGTATTGCTGCTAGGGCTTTATCAGTTCGCGGGCAGCCTGAGTGTGCTCCTCTATATCTCGTCGCTACTGATTGCCACTGCAGTGGGGAGCTACCTTTTCTATGCTCAGCACAACTTTCAGGGCGCGAAGTTTTACGCGACGGCAGAATGGGATTATTTGGATGCGGCATTCGACAGTACATCGTTCTTCAGTATGTGCCGGCTGGGGCACTGGGTGACGGCCAATATTGGTTATCATCAAGTGCATCACGTCAATGCAAAGGTGCCTTTTTATCACCTTCCGGCGGCGATGTCGGCTATTGAGGGGATTGCGAAAGTGCATCGGACAACCTGGCGTATAGCCGATATTACAAGCAATCTGTCGTGTCATTTATGGGACGAAAAAAGGCAGCGTTTCATTCGTTATGAAGAAATAAACATGCCTTATGGATGCGATTTAAAATAGGAGAGTCATCGTGAATTACAAAGATAAAATTACCGCATCTTATGGCGATTTCAATGCGCCTGAGTTTAACGGCACGCTGCCGCTTAAGTTATTTCGCACTGCGATGAAATTCAGTGAGATTTGCGCGCCTGGCTTCACAAAAAGAAAAATGGAGAGTCTTTTGTTTCAACCGCGTCGCAAGAATAACGATCCTAGGGATCGCTTCCTTGTAAGCGCATCGGTGTCAGGGGACTTTGCGATCAAATCGGACGTTTCTTGCAAGTACTACCTGTGGGGAGGAGAGCGCCCAGACGTTCTTCTGGCGCATGGCTGGGAGTCGAAGGCGTCGCATTTTCGCACGTTGATCGAGTTGCTGACCCGTCGCGGACTGTGTGTTGCGGCTTTCGATGCGGTCGCTCACGGTCAATCCGGAGGCGATGAAGCGGATATGCTGGACTTTAAGGAATGCATTACGCACATGGTCGGCCTGTATGACAGTATCAATTGCGTAATTGGCTACAGTTTTGGCGGAATTGCCGCAGTTAATGCTGTGAAAGCCGGCCTCCCCATCAAGCGCCTCGGGCTGATCAGTTCGCCTTCCAGTTTCTATGGTGTGTTCGAGAAAGTGTCGGCTCAGTTGCGGCTGACCCGGACCATGCAAGCGCACTTGTCGTCCGTCGTGCTCGACCGCTATCAGTTGCAAGGTGAAAACTGGGACTTTTACAGCGCTTACCGGGGAGCCGAAGCCATGTCCATTCCATTGGTCGCGTTGCATGATACCAACGACACTTACGTCAATAAAATCGAGAGCGAATTGCTCGTCGAAGTTTGGCCAGGTGCCAAGCTAATATTAACCTCGGGCCTTGGGCATCGTGGCATTATTCGCTCCACCTCGGCCCTTGAGCAGTTGTGTGATGCCTTGCTAACCAGCTGAAACCGGAACTTGACGCCGTCCTCAGGGTGGCGTCGCGTTAGCTAGTAGGAGAATCAAAGACGACAGAAGGTTATAACTTTGTTGTTATTTGCCTGTTTCTACCCATGAAGTGATTGGTTGGATCAATGGCAAAGCATTTTCAGATTTGGACATCTCCGGACATAGCATACTGTATCCGTGATAACAGGCTCTTGATACACCTCAAAAACAAGTCCAGATTTGAGTCTTTTCCTGCTTCGGCAAGAAAATAAACCCCTTAGATTTCAATGGGTCTGACGCCAGATGCGAGTCTCGTTTCCCGCTCCAAATATTGCGCTACAGAGTTCCACTGAATTCTGTAAGTGATTGAAATCAGGGCCTTTAGGCCCTTTTTTTCGTTCCGGCGGGAACCACTGAAATCCAGTACTATCCGGTGCGTTTAAGTCCAGGATTAAGTCCAGAATCCGGACATGCCCTGAATCGGTTTGTTGCTGGAGCAGTTTGCGCAGCGAGATGAGTATCTGGCCCTGACTCTGTTCAGGAGCTCGCGATGGCACTCTCAGAAATGACAGTTCGGCATGCCCGAATCACCGGTAATGGCTACACCCTCGGTGACAGTGATGGTCTCACTCTCAATGTGACGGCCAGAGGCGGCAAAGTCTGGCTCTTCCGTTACTACTGGGCAGGCAAGCAGAAGCGCATGTCCTTGGGTTGTTACCCACAAATCTCCCTCAAAGAAGCCCGTGCCCGACGTGACGAGGCGCGAGCCTTGGTCGCCCAAGGCATCAATCCCTATGAGCACCGTAAGCAACAGCGCCGTGCTGTTCGTTTTGCGGCAGAGCATACCTTCGAGGCCGTGTTCAATCAGTGGGTGGAGTTCCGCATGCTGAGCCTGAAGGAGGGGCGCCAGAGCACACTCTCGCAGATATTGAGAATCTTCAAAAAAGACCTCCTGCCAACGCTCGGCAGGCGGTCCATCTACGGCATCAATCGCCACGACCTGATGCACCTCCTGAGCGGAATCGAACAACGCAAGGCGTTAACGACAGCGGAAAAATGTCGGACCTGGTTCAAGCAATTGTCCGCTATGCCCTGGTGAAGGTGGAGGGGCTTGACCAGAATCCTGCGTCGGACCTTGATGTGGTAGCGCTTCCGAAACCCCCTGTCGCACATAATCCCTTTCTTCGTATGGACGAGCTGCCTACATTGCTGGCCGCGCTTCGAGATTACGGTGGTGCGAACCAAACACGCCTAGGTCTTCGCTTGTTGCTGCTAACGGGGGTGCGTACCGGCGAGTTGCGCTTGTCGACGCCCGACCAGTTTGATCTAAGGCAGCGGTTGTGGATCATCCCGCCGGAAGTGGTGAAACAGCTTCAGATGGGGATGCGCAGGGCGGGGAAGCAGACCTCAAACATACCGCCTTACATCGTGCCATTGTCGGTCCAGGCGCTTGAAATCGTGCGCGAGATGCTGAGTCAAGTTGTCCCCGCGCAGTGTTATTTGTTAGCGCACCGGAGCGACCTAAGCAAGCGCATTAGCGAGAACACCTTGAATGGGGCGTTGCGTCGAATGGGGTATGCCGATCAACTCACCGGGCATGGGATGAGGGCCACGATTTCGACGGCGCTTAACGAGATTGGCTACCCCAAGGTATGGGTTGATGCGCAGCTTTCTCATGCCGATTCAGGCAAGGTGAGTGCGGCCTACAACCACGCGGAATACGTCGAGCAACGTCGGACCATGATGCAGGATTGGGCGAATAGATTGGACCTTTGGGGGCAGGGTAAGCCGAAAGCAGCAAGCTCTCCGCTGACTATTCGTTTGTAGGGCGCAGCCTCGCTGCCCTTACTGGAAAACTCTAAGGGAAATGTCGTTCTTTACAGCAGCAACTTTGCTGCGGCGACCTCATCGACGATGCTGGTAGGTAGCGAGAAAGGCCCCATGAGGCCCAACCAATCGCCTGTCGTGCCCGTTCCAATACAGACTGAAAAGCCTCACAAATCTCACGTGTCTGAAGCCCAGCGTGAACGGACCGAAATGTTGGCCACGTTTGAAGCTTCGAGTAATTTGCCGCTGCTGGTCTTCGCCAGACTGGCAGGCAAATCCCGCGATCAGATCAATCGGGATATTAAGGCTCGACGTCTTCTGTCCCTGAGCTTGGGGAATCGTGGTCAGCGCATTCCGGACTGGCAGCTTGATGCGTTACGGCACAAGTTGGTGCTCACGGTATTAGCGCGGTCTCCGGATGTGGATGCATGGAGGCTTTATCGGACGCTGTGTAAACCTCATGAGCGGCTAAAGGGTCATTCGCCAATCGATGGGCTCACCATGGATAATTTCGAAATTACCATGCGGATTGTCTGCAGGACCCTGAGCTCGAGCTGAGGTGCTGTCTTCGAGCGGTGACAACGGATGTAGCCGCTGGCTTGAGTGCATCTGGCGAGGGCTGCTCCAGGATACGTGGAATTTATTCTGTTTATCTACAACACATTCCAAGACAAGCGTTTGTCACCTGTCGGAACAGCACCCTTTGTGCTACAGGGCCTGACGTTTTCGCTCTATGGCGCCCTTATCAAGCGATGGCAGGTCGGCCCGGTTCTCGGCAACGCTGTCGTCTCTCCGGTTTCCTGCGTGCCTGCGCTCATCGCTCATGCAGCAATGCCGACCGGTTTCGCTAACCCAACGATTGCCGAGTATCTGCATGGGCGATTCGATCGACGCTATCGAAGCGCCGAGCTGTTGAGCCGCTCCGCTTCCCCAAACTCCCGTAACGGTTGCCCGGTGGCCTCGATGCGGTCGCGTCTTGACAATGAGGATGATGAGCATCATCCTCATTGTCAGCGACCAGATGGTCTGCGCCCCCGACACCTCCGGCGCCCAGCGCCTTAGAACGAAGGAATCTTTCGAATGAATGCTCCACTGACCCAGTTCATGATTACCGAGGCAGCGCCGGGATACTGGCGAGTGACCTTCAACAATCCGCCGATCAACCTGTGCGATCCGGAGACCCTCCTAGAGCTGCAGGAGATCGTCGGCCTCATCGAGTCCGATGACACGTTGCGGGTGGTCGTGTTCGATAGTGCTGACCCGGACTTCTTCGTTAATCACTACGACGTCTCCCGGGTTGCCGATTTTCCCCTGACGCCGGGGCCGACCGGTCTGCCAACATTCGTCGATGCCACGACACGGTTAACCATCTCCCCGGTCGTGACCATTGCGTCGATTCGAGGTCGCACGCGCGGCGGGGGTTCTGAGATTGCTCTGGCATGTGATATGCGTTTTGCCAGCCAGGAGCGCGCGATCTTCGCTCAGATCGAGGTCGGGGCAGGCGTCTTTCCGGGTGGTGGCGGAACCGAGCGCCTGCCACTCCTCGTCGGACGGGCCAGGGCGCTCGAAATCGTTCTCGGCAGCGACGATTTCGACGCAGCAACGGCAGCGAACTACGGGTGGGTGAATCGTGCACTCCCCGATGACGAGCTTGACGCCTTCGTCGACAACCTCGCTAGGCGCATCGCGTCCTTCGACAAACCTGCGCTCGCCGAGGCGAAGCAGCTGATCAATCGTAGAACCCTGCCGTCCGCGGAGGACCTGATGCAGACACAGGACGCTTTCCTTAATGCGTTCTCTTGGCCGACTGTCCATGAGCGGGGAGCACGAATCGCGCAAAAGCGCGACGAAGTGGGTCTTGATTTCGAGGCACGCATGGGTTATCACCTCGGCAATCTCAGTACCGAAACCCGATAACAGCAACTGCAGCGCCAAAGAGTGGGGTCGAAGCCTTGGCGTATATTCGCTTGAACTGGATCGTTACCAAAATCGTTAGGATATAACTAGTGTTGCATCGGGAGGAGTGTCCCATTCATGGGTAGTTCGAAAGCAGACAAGGCGGCAAGCCACGATCGAATTGTCGACATCGCTGCGGCTCGAATGCGCCGCAGTGGCATTAACGGTTTCGGAGTAGCGGAGCTGATGCGGGAAGCCGGCCTGACGCACGGCGGCTTCTACCGTCATTTCGAATCTCGAGATGAACTGGTCGGTGCCGCGGTGGAACGCGCTTTGGCTCAGGGAAGTGCACGGACTGTGGCTACGTCCGGCCAAGGCGGCAGACGGGCGCTCGAAGCGATCGTCGACGATTACCTCAGTCCAGCCCACCGCGCGCATCCTGAAGCCGGATGCGCAGTGGCCGGGTTGGCTGAGGGCATTTCGCGCGCGGATGACCGAACTCGCTCGGCCTATGGACGTCAGGTCGAGCAGTACATCGAGCTTCTGGCCGCGTTGACGCCGGGTACGGACGCCGCTGGTGATCGACTTCGCGCCTGCTTGGTACTCAGTGCACTGGTTGGTGCCCTTGCCATGGCGCGAGCAATCGGCGACGGGGGCCTGTCCGACGAAATCCTCTCAGGCACCGCGACGGCACTCAAGGAGCTCTAGGCAGGATCGACATCCAGCGTAACCAGTTCATGACGGTAGCGAGGTAGGCTGGATCATCCCCAGTTAGACTCCATGCACTCCGGTCCGCCAAAGCCTGACCTGTGCCGCAGGTTTAGAGCATGGTGTTGCTGTTGTCAGCTATCCCGGGGATCGGCTGCCGGTTCAGTCGATGGGGCAAAAAAGTCAGAGTTTGATCCTGCCTTGATTCGCTCGGCATGTTTGTCTCCTAGAGAATTCCGGTGGCCTGGGTCAGTAACCAGATACCGACCACCAGCAATCGGGCACCCACCGCTACGGTCAGGCCAAACTGTCCCCAAGTCTTACGTCCTGCGTGGATCTCCGAATAGGTGGTATAGGCGTGGTAGCAGACCCCGATAAACATGGAGGCAATTACCAGCAGTGCCACCAGCATTACGATGTCGTAGCCGTAGTTCTGCAGCGTCGTGAGAATGCTATCCCCGGTACCGCGCGACGGGTCTTCCAGTGATGGCAGCCCGCCTAGCGCCCAGGTGGGTGACAGCAACACCGCAGCCACACCTGCCATGTACACAATGGGGAGACCTTGATCGAAGTGCTTCATACAACCTCTCTCAAGACAGCAGGAAATAGGTCAGCACCACATACATCACGGCAAATCGCACCGCGACGCCCAGCAGCTGCCGCTGGCTCAGCTTGTGCTCAGCCCAACCGACATAGGCTGTGCGTAATGCCCATACGCCCCAAACCAGCAGTACGGCGAACACCATGCCTAGCAGCAACGTGGCACTCGCGTCGTGTGTGAAACCGCCATGGGCCAGGAAGGCTGACGCCTGATCGGCGCTGAGGCTCATGGGGGCCACCTCCGTGTCTTGACGATAGTCTCCCTGCAACGGCAAGGGATCGCGCGGTTGTGCACGTTGGGGGCTCAGGTGGTCCTGGACGCCTTGGCGTATACGTTGCACGTCGTTGCGGAGGCGTTTGTAGTCGAAGTGGTAGCGGGAGGTTTCGTCACGGGGTAGGCGGGCGCTGTCTTCGGCTAGGCCTTCAATTAAGTTTAGATGGCGAAGCAACAGTGATAGACGAGCAGACTCTGTGGCTGTGCCGGAAGCAGGCCAAAGCACTGACGTCAGCGTTAAGCCGATGGCCAGTAAATGTTGATGCCATTGGTGAACACCTCGATATCCCAACATTTACTAAAATCCCTGAAAAACAGGAGTAAATGTTGCATCTTTGGCTGTAAGCGTCCGGCAGACACACCTTGACCACACCATTCTCCCCCGTGCTCCTCAAAACCACGCTCATTTGCAAGGCTTTAGTAAGCGCTTGGTTAAGTCACCGTGGTTCGGAATTCGCGCTTAGAAAACTCAATAGATAGTGAAGTGGGACGCCTCAGACCTCGGCAGATGGTGCGGATAAGATAAAGATTCGGTCGTCTTGGATTACCAGACCCATTCTCCGCGCCTTAGCTTCGGTTATCAGCGCCCATTATCAGACTGAGGAGCTTTTTAGCAGGTCAACTCCGAGCGCGAGAACGTTCGTTCAGCTACTGCCCTTATGCTGATGAGGTTGCCAGATTTGCACGGGCCCACTCCTCAGCGGTCGTGACTTGAGTCGACTGCTGCGCGTTGAAAGTGCCTGCTTTAGGCCAGGCCACGCCTCTGCCCTGGGCGAACACAGCGCGGTACTTCTTGATGTGATGCGTTGGGTCTCTCTCCAATTCTTGGAGCAAGTACGGAACAGTCCACACGTTACGTTTGAACGGGCGACCCAGTACACGTTCGAGGAGGCTCGCAACCTCTCCGTACGTCACTGTATCTCCCGAGAGGTACACAATCTGATCGCGGAAGCGAGGTTCGAAGAAAACAATTTCCGCTGTCAACGCACCAATGTCTTCTGGAGTCGTGAGCGTCACGCTGGTCTCAAGACTGCCTAGCGCGTTCACGGTATCGTTTTCGAAGTCAACCACCTCGAATACTGGCTCGAATAGAAAGCTGGTGAACATACCCGTCGAGATGATTACCCATTCAGTTTTATCCTGGGCGCGAAGCAATTCGCGTACATCAAGCTGAGCATCGAACAGATCTTGAGGACTGCCCCGACCGATTACCTCGAAGTCGACACCAAACTGCCAAGGAAAGTAGCGCTTCACACCGGACTTGAGAGCTGCTGTAGCCAGCTTCATCGGGGTTTCCCGGCCTGCAACCATGCCTGCGCAGCCTATTACGGTATCGAACCGTGCGAACACTTCAGCCAACTGATCGATTGAATTATTCACGAGATCTGCGGCCACCATCTGGATGCCAAGACCTCGAAGCTCATCGATTTCGACCTTTTTCTCGGGCACCTGAGTGTTGATGGTCGAATCCCTGAGCAGGACGCTGATTGTGGAGCCGGGCGCGCGCTTTGCTACTCGCGCAAGATTGCGCAGAACCGGCAGCCCAAGCTCACCGGCGCCTAGAACGAGAATGGATTGGGGGGAAAGCTGGGTCACTTCGGTCATGATTTCTCCTGAGACCTGTTGCCTGTAAGATGAACAAATGCTTGCACGATTAGGCAACGTTCGTAAGAAGGCACACCTGTGATACCAGAGAATGAAATGACCGATCAGGAGGCTCTCAGCCAGGCAGAAACAATTTGCCGAACGCTTAGAGAAGACGATGATGGCGTCAGACGAGAAGTGCTTGCTCACGCAGGTAGCCGCTGGTCGTTAGGTATTCTGCATGCCCTGGGGGTTTACGGCACGATGCGCCATGCCGAAATAAAAAGGCAGATGACTGGGGTGACTCAGCGGATGTTAACCAAGACGCTACGCTCCATGGAGCGGGATGGGCTAGTGGTTCGGCGGGAGTTCGGTGAGATTCCGCCACGTGTCGAGTATGAGCTGACGCCGCTGGGTATGGGACTGTTGATCCGCATGTCACCTATCTGGACTTGGGTTGTCGAGAACGTTGAGGATTTCCGCAAGGCGCGGCGTATTTTCGACAGTCAGGATGACAAAAAACCCGCATGGCAAATACCTCCATCGACACCATTAGATTCAGACGCGTCGGACTGAATGTAGCTCATAGCGTGTTAGGAGCCCTGTGCCCATTGATGCGGTAGTAATTGGTCAATTGCACTGGCCCTCTGTGTCGGCAACCGCGTCAGTACATCCTTGAGATACGCGAACGGATCATGCCCATTCATGCGTGCCGATTGAATCAAGCTCATAATTGCCGCCGCTCGTTTACCGCTGCGCAGTGATCCGGCGAAGAGCCAATTCGAACGGCCAAGGGCCCAAGGCCGGATCGTATTTTCGACCCGATTGTTGTCGATGGGCACAGCACCATCATTGAGGTAGCGCGTCAGCGCTACCCAGCGTTTCAGGCTGTAATCCAGAGCCTTGGCTGTGGCCGAGCCCTCGGGCACAAGTTCGCGCTGAGCCAGCATCCACTCATGCAACTTCTCCGCGATAGGAATCGCCATTTCTTGACGTAATCGCCAGCGATCTTCATCGCTCATCTCTTTGGCCTTTCGTTCAACCTCGTATAGGCCGCCGATTGAGTGCAGCGCCTGTTCGGCCAGTTGGCTTTTGTTCGCCACATGCAGGTCGAAGAACTTGCGGCGAGCATGGGCCATGCAGCCGATTTCGGTGATGCCCCCTTCGAAGCCGGCCTTGTAGCCTGCGAAGCCATCGCAGACCAGCTTGCCGTTCCAAGTGCCCAGGAAGTTGCGCGCATGTTCGCCAGCACGGCTCGGGCTGAAGTCGTAGACTACCGCCTTCAGTGCCGAGAATGGTGTCGTGCAGTAGGCCCAGACATACGCTCGGTGCGTTTTCTTTTCACCCGGTGCCAGCATCTGCACGGGTGTTTCATCGGCATGGACGACTCGCTGGGCCAGCACTGCCTCGCGCAGTGCTTCCACGAGCGGTTGCAGTTGTACGCCGGTTTGACCCACCCACTGCGCCAGTGTCGAACGGGCGATGGGCAGCCCGGCGCGGCCGAAGATTTTCTCTTGGCGATACAGCGGCAGATGGTCGGCGAACTTGGCCACCATGATGTGGGCCAGCAGGCCTGCGGTCGGGACGCCTTTGTCGATGACGTGCGCCGGTACCGGCGCCTGGATTAGCGTTTCACACTGCTCGCAGGCCCACTTTCCACGGATGTGACGCTCGACGGTGAATACGCCGGGCGTGTAGTCGAGCTTTTCGCTGGCGTCTTCGCCGATGCGCTTGAGGGCGCAGCCGCACTGGCAGTGGCTGTTGTCCGGTTCGTGATGGATCAGTGTGCGAGGAAACTGCGGTGGCAGCGGTGCGCGCTTGGGTTGCTGGCGCACTTTGGCTTCGACAGGTGCCGGTTGCAGCGCCTCAAGTTCGGCTTCGATAGCGGCGATATCCGTATCGATCAAGTCGTCGAGCAGGCTGGCTTGATCCGGGCTCAACTGCTCGCTGCGCTTGGCAAACTTGAAGCGTTTGAGCAGCGCGATCTCGTGGGCCAGTTTCTCGTTGACCGACTTGTGATGAGTGATTTGCTTGTCCATTGTCTCGACGCGCTGGATCAACTGCGCCGCCAGGGCACGCAGCTGTTCAGGGTTTAATTGATCGAGATTTGGATGCAAAGTCATGCCGCCGATTTTGCCAGAGAGGGCTGATGGCGACGATAGACTGATGGGCCAATTGCGCTGGCAAGCACGCCATGGCAGATGTTAAAGCATCGAGATGATTCCGCCTGCACCGACGCGCTGCCAAGGTAAACCGAGCACCAGGGCCTGAAGTTGCTCGGCATCCAACTCAACTTCGGAGCCGTGTCGCACACCCGGCCAGAAGAAGCGTCCTTGATTCAAACGCCGGGCGGCAAGCCAAATCCCCACGCCGTCATGCACCAGCACTTTCATTCGATTGGCGCGGCGGTTGGCGAACAGATAGGCACAGTGCGGCTTCGCCGCACCGAACACCGCCACGACTCGTGCGAGCGCGGTTTCAGTGCCGGCGCGCATGTCCATGGGCTCGGTGGCGAGCCAGATGGAATCGACGCGGATCATCGCAGCAGGTCTCGTAGGAAAGCAGAACACGCCGCTGCATTTTCTGCTGGCCAACTCACCACGACTACACCTTTTGGATGCGGCACTTCGATTCGGATCGTGGCAGGAAGGGCCTGATGCATCGGCACCGGCGGCGAAGTCTTGACCGGGATGAAGGCAGTTTGCAGTGCCAGGTTTTTCTGCGCATGCACCCGAATCCATTTATGGACGAGGTTTGCATTGAGGTTGTGGGTCAAGGCGACATTGGCAATTGAAGTGTCAGGATGGGCGCACTCAGTAATGACCTGGGCCTTGAAGGACTTGGAATAGGAACGGCGTTCTTGTGGCATGGGCGTCCGCTTAAAAAGGCTAAAAATGGTGTCCACTTAAATTTAGGTGGACACCATCGCCTTAACCGATGGCATCAGGAAGATGTGTTGCTCGGACGGTTAC
>NZ_FKLB01000024.1:0-98926 GCF_900067035.1 Pseudomonas sp. 1 R 17 | reverse complement strand
TGCACCTGATCAGTCGGCGCATCAACGCTGATGGCACTCAGGTCAAGTACCGCTACGACAACGTGCGGTTATTGCTGACCGAGATCGAAAACGAGGTTGGCGAGACCTACCGACTTGATTACCACCCCAATGGCCTGATCCAGCAGGAAACCGGGTTTGACGGGCAGCGTACGGCCTACGTCTACGACCTCAACGGCAACCTGCAGGAAAAGACCGAACACGGTGACGATGGTAGTCAGCTCGTTACCCGTTACGAGCGAGACCACGCCGGACGCCTCGTCAGAAAAACCCTGCCCGACGGTAGCCTTGTTGAATATGCCTACGACCGCCAGGGCAACCTCCTCAGCGTCGATGACGGCCACTGGGCGCTGGCCTACGAATACGACCGCCAAAACCGCCTCACCGCTGAACACCAGGGCTGGGGCACCTTGCGCTACGGCTACGACGCCT
This sequence comes from Pseudomonas sp. 1 R 17, assembly GCF_900067035.1. Classification (NCBI taxonomy): domain Bacteria; kingdom Pseudomonadati; phylum Pseudomonadota; class Gammaproteobacteria; order Pseudomonadales; family Pseudomonadaceae; genus Pseudomonas; species Pseudomonas sp. 1 R 17. The sequence goes on along the minus strand of NZ_FKLB01000024.1, from coordinate 98,476 downwards.
GCGGCCAGCTTCAACACCTGCGCCTGCCGGACAACAACCGCTTGGTGTTCAACCACGGCAAAGGCGGCCACCTCGCCACCGTCGAATTAAACGGCGCGCTGCTGACGTCTCATCTGTTCAAAGCCGGCCAGGAACACCAGCGCCAACAAGGCCAACTCCTCAGCCACTACCACCACGACGACCAGCACCGCCTGCACGCCCACGCGATCACCCAGCAACAAGATCACCTCTACCAACGTCAATACGACTACGACAAAACCGGCAACCTCACCCGCCTGCTCGACACGCGCAAAGGCGAACACCACTACCACTACGACCCACTAGGCCGACTCACCCGCGCCGACCACTCCCAAGACCTGCAGGAACGCTTCGGCCACACCCGCGCCGGCAACCTGCTGATGCAAGACCGCCCCGGCCCCGACATCGTTGCCGGCAACCGCCTGATGATCCAGGGCGACCGCCACTACGACTATGACGCCTTCGGCAACCTCATCCGCGAGCGGCGTGGCAAAGGTCATCAACTCGTTACCGAATACCGTTACGACTGCCAGCATCGGCTGATAGGCATCACCCAACCCAACGGCCAAACCGCCAGCTACCGCTACGACCCGTTTGGGCGACGCATCAGCAAAACCGTGGACGGCCTAACGACGGAGTTTTTCTGGCAAGGCGACAGGCTGATTGCCGAACACCATGCGGATCGCCATCGCAGCTATCTCTACGAACCCGATAGTTTTAGGCCGCTCGCCCTGCTGGAAGGCTTCGGCCCAAAAGATACCAAGCCCTATCACTACCAACTCGACCACCTCGGCACGCCGCAAGAACTCACCTCTCCAGACGGCGCCATCGTCTGGTCCGCGCACTACCGCGCCTACGGCCAGATCAGCCGACTCGACAAAGGCACAATCGACAACCCGCTGCGTTTCCAGGGTCAGTACTTCGATCAGGAAAGCGGACTGCACTACAACCGCCATCGCTACTACAATCCGGATATTGGGTGTTACCTGACGCCTGATCCGGTGAAGTTGGCGGGTGGGCTCAACGCGTACCAGTACGTGCCGAACCCTATGGGGTGGGTGGATCCGTTAGGTCTGAGTACCTGTCCAGGCGGGGATAAATGCAAGCCGAACCCCAGTGCTGAAGTTCCAGCGGGAAAAGCACAGGTTAATGAAGGCAGCCCACTCAGTCCCACAAGCTCCAACTCTCCACCTACACTGGGCTACCATAAGGAGACCTTTGCCAATAAACCTGTAAAGCCGGAAGAAACCATTCAGAAATGGGATGAATTTCTAGGACCTGGCCCTCACACAAACACCAACCCACGAACTGGGAAGCCCGACCGCGACAGAATTGTTTCCAGCGACGCAAAAAGAAGTATTCGTTACGGGGCCCATGAGATGAATAGCAAGCCAAGCAAGCATCACTATCATGAGGAGACATGGACGTTCGAGATAAAAACCAACACCATGAACGTTGACAATACTGTTGTACGCGTTCCCCTGACGAAGAAGTGAAATGAAGATACAAATAACTGATATTTTTTCTGACAAAGGCACTGTGAGAGTAAAATTCAACTCACCTTTTGGAAATGCCACAGCTTTATGGAGCGGAACCAAGTTAAAAACTGGTGAAATTCTGGATGTAGAGTTAGAACTTGATGAAATATTTTCATGGGGACAAAACATCATGTCCTCATCTGTAAAAACACCACAGATCGCTTCTGCGAATGGGGCTCATAAAATTATCGGCGAGCTTATCCAAGATGCAGACCAAAGTTGCTCAATACTAAAAATCGGCGATTCAGTAATTTTGATTGAAATTGACAAGCCAATCACCGGCAAGCCCAGCTTTGTTGAAGTGATAACAAATGACATTCTTCTTCACCCAACAAATTTTTGAGCATAAGTTCACTTACTCACAGCCGTAAATTACATATAAAAAAATGCTCAACCAGCGGAAATCAATCGGAGAGAGCTATAAAAAATACACATTTTTGAATATGCAACATAAAGAAAATCAACAACAATACTAGATACAGACGGAAACCCAATCACCGCCTGCACGGACTACTGAAACGAAACATCAACCTAAACTTTCAATCCTCCGCAGCCTTCTATTCAAAAGCCAGGAAAAATATATAAAATTCAGACCAGCGATTACCTCCCCTTCATCCAATCAAACAATTCAAACTTCACAGAATGTAGTTAGTCAGGCAGATGAAGTATTTAAGGTAGATCGTGGGCATGGGGCTGCTACGCAGCCCAACGCGAGCAAGCTCGCTCACCACAAGTGTTCGCTCACCAGGGGTGGGTTACGTTGCCCTTAGATCCCAGCCAACGCCAAGTCCATCGCGAAGTAGGTAAAGATCAAATCCGCACCCGCCCGCTTGATCGATCCCAACGTTTCCCGCACAACCCGGTCCTCATCAATCGCCCCCGCCTGGGCACCGAACTTGATCATCGCGTACTCGCCGCTGACCTGGTACGCCGCCACCGGCAGGCGCGAGGCTTCGCGGATGTCGCGGATGATGTCGAGGTAGGCACCGGCCGGCTTGACCATCAGTGCGTCCGCGCCTTCCTGTTCGTCCAGCAGCGATTCGCGCACGGCTTCGCGGCGGTTCATCGGGTTCATCTGGTAGCTTTTGCGGTCGCCCTTGAGCGCACTGCCGCCGGCTTCGCGGAATGGGCCGTAGAGGGCCGAGGCGAATTTGGTGGAGTAGGCCATGATCGGGATATGGGTGAAGCCGGCTTCATCCAGCGCACGGCGGATGGCCTGGACCTGGCCGTCCATGGCGGCCGAGGGGGCGATCACGTCGGCCCCGGCGCGGGCGGCGGCAACGGCTTGCTTGCCGAGGTTGACCAGGGTCGCGTCGTTGTCGACATGGGCACCGTGCATCACGCCGCAGTGGCCGTGGTCGGTGTATTCGCAGAAGCACGTGTCGGACATTACGATCATGTCCGGCACCGCGTCCTTGATGATCGAGGACATCCGCGAGACCAGGCCGCGTTCCTTCCAGGTGTCGCTGCCGTTGGCGTCCAGGTGGTGGGACACGCCGAAGGTCATCACCGACTTGATACCGGCACGGGCATAGCGCTCGATCTCGGCAGCCAGCTTCTTTTCCGGGATGCGTTGCACGCCGGGCATGCTGGTGATCGGCACGAAGTCGTCGATTTCTTCTTCGACGAAAATCGGCAGCACCAGGTCGTTGAGGGTGAACTCGGTTTCCTGGAACAAGCCACGCAGCTCCGGGGAGCGGCGCAGGCGGCGTGGACGGGCTTGGGGGAACTGGCTGGTCATGGCTGTCCTGAAAAAGTGGCGGGAAATCTTTGGGGCGAAAGCTTATGCCCCAAGGCCCCGGCAGCACAAATGCCCTGGGGCCAACAGTGTATTGCGGGGGCCGTAATAATGTATTGATCTAGAGCTGTAGATGACCTTCGATACACACCGTAACGGCGCCGCCGACCCAGATTTCATCACCCTGGCGCTCGACGCGAATCCGCCCCGCACGCCCCATGGCCGTGCCCTGGCTGACCACGTAGCACTCAGGCGCGAGTCCTTCGCTGAGCAGCCATTGTGCGACGCCGGCATTCAGGCTGCCGGTGGCCGGGTCTTCCTGGGCCCCGTCGCCTGCGACAAAGGCACGCACCTCAAACTGCGCGTCCACGTCGTCAGCCGGGTTGCAAGGAGCAATCACCCCGACGGCCAGCCCAAGCAGCTGCGAATAGTCCGGCTGCAAGGCCAGGACCTGATCACGGTCAGCCAGCATCACCGCGAGCCACCCCGCGCCATTGTCGACCCACTGGCTGCGCACAATGGCCCCCGGCGCCAGGCCCAATCCCAGGCGAACGCGCTCCAGCAGCGCGGAGTCCACAGGGCCGGAGCGCATCAACGGCGGTGCAATAAACGCCAGTTCATCGCCTTGACGCCGAATACGCACCAGGCCGATTCCACACTCCTGGATAATCTCCTCGCCTTGGGGTACCCCACCCGCCTTGAGCCACGCATGGCAACTGCCCAGCGTCGGGTGCCCGGCGAACGGCAGCTCCTGCAAGGTGGTAAAGATCCTCACCCGGTAGTCCGCCCGAGCATCGCGCGGTGTCAGCAAAAACGTGGTTTCACTGAGGTTTGTCCATTTGGCGAAGTCAGCCATCTGTTGGTCGCTGAGGCTGTCAGCACCCAGCACGACGGCCAGCGGATTGCCCTTGAGCGACACGCTGCTGAATACATCCAGTTGTTTGAAATCGAAAGTCGGCATGCTTCAGCTCGGAATATTCAGGCCACGGATGACCGCCGGCCGGGCGACAAAGCCGTCCAGCGCGCGCAGTACGTTAGGGAAGTCGGCAATGCCCACCAGATCGCCCGATTCATAGAAACCGATCAGGTTGCGAATCCAGGGGAAGGTGGCGATGTCGGCGATGCTGTAGTCGTCGCCCATGATCCAGGTGCGGCCGAGCAGGCGCTTTTCCAGCACGTCCAGCAGGCGACGGGATTCCGCGGCGTAACGGTCGCGGGGGCGCTTGTCTTCGTAGTCCTTGCCGGCGAACTTATTGAAGAAGCCCAGTTGGCCAAACATCGGACCGATGCCCCCCATCTGGAACATCAGCCATTGAATCGTTTCATAACGTGTCGCCGGATCTTCGGAAAGCAACTGGCTGGATTTTTCCGCCAGGTAGATCAGGATTGCGCCTGACTCGAACAGCGCCAACGGCTGCCCCGCCGGGCCGTCGGGGTCGATGATCGCGGGGATTTTGTTGTTGGGGTTCAGGGACAGGAACTCGGGGGAAAACTGGTCCTGGGTCTCGAAACTGACCTTGTGCGCCTCATAAGGCAGGCCCAGCTCTTCGAGCATGATCGAGACTTTTACCCCGTTGGGCGTGGGCAACGAGTACAGTTGCAGGCGCTCCGGATGCCGGGCGGGCCATTTGCTGTTGATCGGGAACGCGGCGATCGGGTTCATCGGGAAACTCCCTGGCGGAAAGCCCCCATGATAATCATCTGTCCCACGTCCTGCATGGGTCATCAATGCGCAACATCAGCGGGCTATTATCCCCCGTGGGCGAACCAATACGCCCGCGTGCACTCTTAAGTGCGCTCAAACGGTGAATGGAGGCACCTCGCTGTACCGACACGGAATACCCGCAGGACGCCCCAGGCGTCATTGGGGCCAGGCTTGTCCGCCTTAACGTGACGCACGAAGACTCGAACCCATAATGACGATCAAGCCTCTGCGCCTTGTGCAACGACTGAAACACTACGCCTACATCATGTTGCCCCTTTTGCTGGTGAGCGGCGCCATGGTTGCCGCCCTCGACGCCCGGGAAAGCCGCGCCCAACCGGTGGACGGCGTGCAAACCCTGGTGTTCCTGCGCCACGCCGAGAAACCGGCCGGCGGCCTGGGCCAACTCAATTGCCAAGGGTTGAACCGAGCAATGAACCTGGCCACCCTGCTGCCGGAAAAATTCGGCAAGGCCAACTTCGTGTTTGCCGCCAACCCGACGCGCAATGTCGAGGAAGGTGAGCTGGACAATTCCTACAGCTATATTCGCCCGTTGATGACCATCAGCCCCAGCGCCATCAAGTTGGGCCTGCCGGTGAACATCAAGTTCTCGGCCAACGACACCAGCGACCTGGCCGACGAGCTGGTGGAAGACAAATACCACAATGCCACCATCTACACCGCGTGGTCCCACGGCTACCTGCCGGAGCTGATCAACAAGGTGGCCAGTGAGGCCTCCGGCGAAAAACACACGATTACCGACGACTGGTCCGGCAGCGACTACGACACGCTGTACGTACTGACGCTGACCTGGCACAACGGCAAAGCCTCGTTGCTCAGCCGCAACTACAAGCAGGGCCTGAACGACGGTGAAGAAACCTGCCCGCAGCCAACACAGGTGAGTGCCGATAGCTGAGGGCGTATGATGCACCGCTATTGACTCATTCGCGGACCCTCCCCCATGCCCAACCTCGCCTCCACCCAGCCCGTCCGGGGCTGGTCGTTCTGGTGGAAACCTGCCCTCTTCCTATTGGTGGCCTGCGTCGGCCTCTACTACGTGAAGTGGTCGCCCTACTACTTCAAGGCGTTTGTCGCCGCTGACAACCACAGCATCGGCGCCTCGATCCTCAACGATCAACAAAGCTCGCCATTGGCGGCAGCGCTGGCCTACGCCCAGGTGTATTTCCTGGCGATCTGGAAGGCTGCCGTACTGGCGGTGATCCTCGGCTCGCTGCTGCAAGTGCTGATCCCCCGCGACTGGTTGCTGCGCCTGTTTGGCCGTGCCGGCCTCGGCTCGACCTTGCGCGGCGGGCTGTTCGCCTTGCCGGGGATGATGTGCAGTTGCTGCGCGGCGCCCGTCGCGGCCGGTATGCGCCGCCAGCAGGTGTCGGTGGGCGCGGCATTGGCCTTCTGGATTGCCAACCCGGTGCTGAATCCGGCGACGCTGGTGTTCATGGGTTTTGTACTGGGCTGGGGCTTTACCGCGTTGAGGCTGGTGGCGGGCATTGTGCTGGTGGTGGGTGTGTCACTGGTGGCACAACGCATCGCACGGCCGGACCAGGTGCCGGAAGTTGCCTTGGACGCGGTGGCCGAGGCCAGCCAGGTCGAAGCACAACCCTTCTTCAGTCGCTGGCTGCGTACCCTGTGGCAGCTGTTCTGGAGCACCATACCGATCTATATCCTGGCGGTGCTGGTGCTCGGTGCCGCACGGGTGTGGCTGTTCCCCCACGTGGACGGCGCCATGGCCAACAGCCTGGTGTGGCTGGTGCCCCTGGCGATTGTCGGCACGCTGTTTGTGATTCCTACAGCGGCAGAGATCCCCATCGTACAAACCATGATGACCCTGGGCATGGGCACCGGCCCGGCCGTGGCCTTGCTGATGACCCTGCCCAGCGTGAGCCTGCCGTCGCTGTTGATGCTGCGCAAGGATTTCGATGCGCGGGTGCTGGTGACGGTGGCCGGGTTGACCATGCTGGTGGGCGTGGTGTGCGGGTTGATCGGCGCGCTTATCCTCTGAGGGCGCGCTCGCGCAGATAGGCCGTGACTGCGCCCTGCTCTCCCGCAAACTCGATGCGTGCGCCTTTGCTTTCACGCTGGAAGGCGTACATCGGGTCGTAATACTCGCGCAACAGCCCTTCAATCCAGGCGCGATGCAGGTCCACGGCGCCGCTGCGCAGCTGTTCCGCCAGAGCATCCTGCATGATCGCCTGCAACCGCTGGAAACGCTCGCCGCCCAGGCGCTTGTGGATATTGGCCAGGCCCTGGGTCAGGCGTTCGGCAAACAACGCCTGCCCCTGCTCACCAAATACCGCGATGAATTCTGCGCAAAGGTCAATCACGTAATCGTGCAGGATGCGCTCGACACGGCCTTCGACGCTGTCTTCCAGCCACACCATCGGAAAGGTCTGCATGCCCTTGTGCAACGGCAACGGCAGCGCGCAGCTGCCGATCATGCGGCTTTCATCCTCGACCACGAACTGCTCGATACCGCCCGCGCGTTTTTTCAGCAGGTCCACCGCCAGGCGGTTTTCGAAGTCAATAGTGGAGGGTTGCGCCGTGGCGCGTTTGCCGAAGCTGGAACCGCGGTGGTTGGCATGGCCCTCCAGGTCCAGGGCGTTACGCAACTGGCCCAGCACCTCGGTCTTGCCGGTGCCGGTCATACCGCCCAGCAACACGAAATCACAGTGGGCGGCCGCCTGGTCAAGGGTATCCAGCAGGAAGGTCCGCATGGCCTTGTAGCCACCGCCGACCCGGGGGTACTCGATGCCGGCTTCGGTCTTCAACCATTGCTGCACGATCTGCGAGCGCAGCCCGCCACGGAAGCAATACAAGAAACCGTCAGGATTGGCCTGGGCAAACCGTGCCCATTGTTCGATGCGTTCAGCCTTGATCGCCCCCGACACCAGCTCATGCCCCAGCACAATCGCGGCTTGCTGGCCCTGCTGCTTGTAGCAGGTGCCGACGCGTTGACGCTCGTCATCGGTCATCAACGGCAGGTTGATCACGCCGGGGAACGCGCCCTTGGCGAATTCGACCGGTGCACGGGTGTCCATCATCGGCCGGTCGTTGAGGAAAATGTCGCGGTAATCGGTGATGTCAGTTGCCATCAAACCACCTCTACCGCGTGGGTCTGTCGCTCAACCAGTTCGCCGATGGGCTCAAGGTTCAGGCCCAGCTCGGCGGCGACCGCATGGAATTCTGCGTCGCCTTCAGGCGCGACCGCGATCAGCAGGCCACCGCTGGTCTGCGGGTCGCACAGCACGCGTTTGTGCAATTCCTGCAGACGCCCGACCTTGCTCGAGTAGCTGTCGAAGTTGCGCAAGGTGCCACCCGGCATGCAGCCCTGGTCCAGGTAGTCCTCGATCCCGGGCAGACGTGGGACTTTGTCGTATTCGATACGTGCGGTCACAGCGCTGCCGTCCGCCATCTCCACCAAATGGCCCAACAGACCGAAACCGGTGACATCCGTCATTGCCGTCACACCGGCCAGCTTGCCGAAACGGCTGCCGGGTTTGTTGAGGGTGCACATCCAGTCACGGGCCAGGCCGATATCCGCCTCACGCAACTTGCCCTTCTTTTCGGCGGTGGTGAGGATGCCGATACCCAACGGTTTGGTCAGATACAGACGGCAGCCCACGGTGGCGGTGTCGTTGCGCTTCATATGGCGCTTTTGCACGATGCCGGTGACGGCCAGGCCGAAGATCGGCTCGGGCGCGTCAATGGAGTGCCCGCCCGCCAACGGGATGCCGGCTTCGTCGCACACCGAGCGGCCACCACGGATCACTTCACGGGCGATCTCCGGCGCCAGCACGTTCACCGGCCAGCCAAGAATGGCGATGGCCATCAACGGGTCGCCGCCCATGGCGTAGATGTCACTGATGGCATTGGTGGCGGCGATGCGGCCGAAATCGAAGGGATCATCGACAATCGGCATGAAAAAGTCAGTGGTGGAGACCACGCCACGCTCATCGTCGATGGCGTACACCGCCGCGTCGTCGCGGGAGGTGTTGCCCACCCACAGGTTGGGGTCAAGGTTCTGCGCGCCGCTGCCAGCCAGGATCACTTCCAGCACCTGGGGCGAAATCTTGCAGCCACAACCCGCGCCGTGGCTGTACTGGGTAAGGCGAATCGGCTCGTTCATGGTGGACCTCAAGCTATCAAGTGGGCGGATTCTAACAGACAGCAAAAGGCCGGCTGGGCTCTTGTGAGCACAGCCGGCCTTTGGGGTTGCAGCGTTACTGCCGGGCAGCGAGCAGACGCTTGTGACGGTTGCGCCGAGCGATGTTCAGGCACTCGATGGCCGCCGAGAAGGCCATGGCCGCGTAGACGTAGCCTTTAGGCACATGGGCGCCGAAGCCTTCGGCGATCAGCGTCATGCCGATCATGATCAGGAAGCCCAGGGCCAGCATCACCACGGTCGGGTTGTCGTTGATGAACTTGGCCAACGGCTCGGCCGCCACCAGCATCACGATCACCGAGGTCACCACGGCGATGATCATGATCGGCAAGTGCTCGGTCATGCCCACGGCGGTAATGATGCTGTCGATGGAGAACACCAGGTCAAGCAACAGGATCTGCCCGATGGCTGCGGCAAAGCCGATGGCCACGACATTGCCGGTGCTGGTCTTTTCTTCGGGCTCAGGGTCCATGCTGTGATGGATCTCGGTGGTGGCCTTCCAGACCAGGAACAGGCCACCGGCGATCAGGATCATGTCCTTCCATGAGAACGCCTGGCCGAGCACTTCGAACACCGGCGTAGTCAATTGCACGATAAACGCAATGGTGCTCAACAGGCCCAGGCGCAACACCAGCGCCATGCTGATACCGATGCGTCGCGCCTTGGCCCGATGTTTCTCCGGCAATTTGTTGGTGAGGATCGAGATAAAGATCAGGTTATCGATGCCCAGCACGATTTCCATAACGATCAAGGTGGCCAGGGCAATCCAGGCGGTAGGGCTGGCGGCCAGTTGTAAAAGGTAATCCATAGGTCAGTCCTGACGTTGTGCTGGGGAGATTAGGTTTCTTTGGTGTTCGATTCAGACTCGTTTTCTTCCTGATCGTCCTTTTTTTGTGGATTGATCAGGCCATTTGTCGCTTCACTCAACGCCTGCTCGGCAGCTTTCTGGGTGTCATCGATGGCTTGCTTGGCCGACTCGGTGGCTTTGCCCATGACCTGTTGCGCGCTTTTTTCGACCTGATCGCAACCGCTGATCATCACCAATGAAAGCGCAAGCAACGATGCCGCGCTCAGGAAATTGAGTTTCATCATGTTTTCCTCGTTAGAACCATTGGGTCCAAATAGTGGCCCCGCGATAGCGAGGCATTCTATGCAGGCAAACAGTTCAGGAAAATTCGTATTTTCCTCGCGTATACTTCGGTTTTTACGAAGCGACGATCATCATGCTCAATTACCGACAGTTGCATTACTTCTGGGTAGTGGCCAAGACTGGCAGCATCGTGCGCGCCTGCGAGCAACTGAACCTCACGCCACAGACCATCAGCGGGCAGATCAGCCTGCTGGAGCAAACCTACGGGATTGCGCTGTTTCAGCGGGTAGGCCGCCAGCTTGAACTCACCGAAGCCGGGCGCCAGGCCCTGCCCTATGCCGAACAGATGTTCCAGACCGGCAATGAACTGGAGGCGATGCTGCGCGCGCAGCCCGATGAGCAACAGATCCTGTTTCGGGTCGGGGTGGCGGATGTGGTGCCCAAGTCCATCGTGTACCGACTGATCGCGCCGACCATGGAATTGAGCGAGCCCCTGCGCATTACCTGCCGTGAAGACAAACTCGAGCGTTTATTGGCCGACCTGGCGATCCAGCGCCTGGACCTGGTGATCTCCGACAGCCCCATGCCCTCGCACCTGGATATCAAGGGCTACAGCCAGAAACTGGGGGAATGTGGCATCAGTTTTTTCGCCACCCAGGCATTGGCTGACAGGTACGCCGGTGACTTCCCACAGTGCCTGCACGGCGCGCCCCTGTTGATTCCCGGCGCGGAAACCGTAGTACGCAGCCGTTTGCAGCGCTGGTTTGCCGAGCAGCAGATCCTGCCCAGGATCATCGGCGAGTTCGATGACAGCGCCTTGATGCAGGCCTTTGGCCAATCCGGCAGCGGGATCTTTATCGCGCCCAGCGTGATCGCCGATGAGGTGGTGCGCCAGTACGGGGTGGCGTTGATTGGCCAGACCGATGCCGTCACCGAATCGTTCTACGCGATCTCGGTGGAACGCAAGGTCAAGCACCCCGGCATCGTGGCGATAACCGAAGGTGCACGGCGAGAGTTGTTTACCGCCCTGCCCTGAGCGTTCAGGCGTTGGACGCGGCCGCTGGCCTGGCGGTCATCAGCCACAGCGCCAGCAGGATCGACACCAGGATAAACCCGGAAGCGGCAAAACCCAGGCTGCGGAGGCCGAGGGTGTCGATCACATGCCCGCCGACCATGGCCCCCAGGCCAATGCCCAGGTTGGCCCCGGCGATATTCAACGACGCCGCAAACGCCGGCGCATGGGGTGCGGCCTTCATCAACCGCACATGGCTGACCAGGAACATCGCCGCCTGGGTCACGCCCCACACCGCCATCGCCGCCGCCAGGCCGACCGTGGAGTGAATCGCCGGCACCAGCGCGACCATGCCGGCGATCATGAAACCGCAGAACACCATCGAAGCGATCAGCGGGTGACGGTCCACCGCACGCCCGCCCAGGGAGTTGCCGATCAGCCCCACTGCGCCAAAGCCCATCAGGCACCAGCCCACCAGCGTGCCGTCGAAACCGGCCAGGCGCTCAAGGATGTCCGCCAGGTAGGTATACGCCGTGAACATGCCGCTGAACACCAGGACCGACAACAGGATATGACCTTGCATCAACGGGTTGCGCAGGATCTTGAACTGCGAGCGCAACGACACCTGGTCGTTCTTCGGCTGGGTCGCCGGCAGGTAGATAAACAGCAGCAAGGCCTTGGCCAGCGCGACCACGGCGAGGATCGCAAACGCGGCGCGCCAGCCGAACATATCGGAAATCAACGTGCCCACCGGGATACCGAACACCGTGGCGCAGACGATGCCGAAGCCGATTTTTTCGATGGCGCGCCCGGCGTATTCGGGGCCGACAATATCCACCGCCGTTTCACTGGCCAGGGCCCAGAACACCGGCAGGCCCAGGGCCGGGATCAAGCGCGCCAACGCCATCACCCAGATATTCGGCGCCAATGCGGCCACGGTATTGGCCACGCCGAACAGGAGCAGGATGCTGATAAACAGACGCTTGCGGGGGAAACGGGCGCAGTACGCGGTCAGAAACGGACCAAAGGCCGCCACGGTAAAGGCAAACAAGGTCACCAGCAGGCCGGCCTGGGACACGCTGACGTTGAGGTCCCGGGCGATGGACGGCAACAGGCCGACGATAACGAATTCTGTGGTCAGCACGGTAAAACCGGCGGCCGACAGCAGCAGGATGGGAAACAGCATGAAAACTCCAGAAACGACGACATCAACGACAGCCCGAAGGGCCCGCTGACGGAGAGGAAAGGTGAGAGGGGAGAATCTTAACAGAGTATGTCCGGCTTTTGCGAAGCCCCGGTGACCCAATGCCGCAGCGGCCGGGACAGGTCCAGCGGCATGCTAGACTTCGCGCCCTGCTTCCTACAGCTCTTTCCGCCTGCATTGCTGCGCCCTTAAAAAAACTAGAGACAACCTTTATATGACTGCTGCCCCTTCCCTTTTCCAACGCCTGGCCCGCATCAGCCTGGTCACGCAAATCGTCATCGGCTTGATCGCCGGTATCCTGCTGGCCCTGCTCTTGCCGGAGGCGGCCAAGGCCGCCGGGTTTATCGGCAAGGTATTTGTTGCCGCGCTCAAGGCCGTGGCGCCGATCCTGGTGTTTGTGCTGGTGATGGCGTCGATCGCCAATCATAAACACGGCCAGGAAACCCATATCAAGCCGATCCTGTTCCTGTACCTGCTGGGCACCTTTGCCGCCGCCGTGGTGGCGGTGATTGCCAGCATGTGGTTTCCCTCATCGCTGGTGCTCGCCACCCATGACGCCACCGTGAGCGCTCCCGGCGGCATCGGCGAGGTCTTGCAAAGCCTGCTGTTGAGCGTGGTGGACAACCCCATCAGCGCGCTGATGAACGCCAACTTCATCGGCATCCTGGCCTGGGCCATCGGCATGGGCATTGCCATTCGCCATGCCGGCGAGACCACCCGCACGGTGCTCGACGACCTGTCCAACGGCGTGACCCTGATCGTGCGCGTGGTGATCCGCTTCGCCCCGCTGGGTATCTTCGGCCTGGTGGCTTCGACACTCGCCACTTCGGGCTTCGGCGCCCTGCTCGGCTACGCCCACCTGCTGGTGGTACTGATCGGTTGCATGCTGTTCGTGGCACTGGTGGTCAACCCGGCCATCGTGTTCTGGAAACTGCGCCGCAACCCGTTCCCGCTGGTGCTGATGTGCCTGCGCGAAAGCGGCATCACCGCGTTTTTTACCCGCAGTTCGGCGGCGAATATCCCGGTGAACCTGGCCTTGAGCAAACGCCTGGGCCTGCATGAAGACACCTACTCGGTGTCGATTCCACTGGGTGCCACGATCAACATGGCTGGCGCTGCGATCACCATCACCGTGTTGACCCTGGCGGCCGTGCACACCCTCGGCATTGCCGTGGACCTGCCGACTGCCGTGCTGCTCAGCGTGGTCGCGGCGATCTGTGCCTGCGGTGCGTCGGGTGTGGCCGGCGGCTCGCTGCTGCTGATTCCCCTGGCATGCAGCCTGTTCGGTATCCCCAGCGAAATCGCCATGCAGGTGGTGGCCGTAGGCTTCATCATCGGCGTGTTGCAGGATTCGGCGGAAACCGCGCTCAATTCATCCACCGATGTGCTGTTTACCGCGGCCGCGTGCCTGGGCAAGGAAGAGCAGTCGGTTTAAAACAGCCAGCGTAAGCAAGCCCGGCGCCGTTCTTCAATGAAGAACGGCGCCGGGCTTTTTTTGTATGGGCTAGTCGGGTTTTCCGTGCCACGTGCTGGCTCGCAACCACGACAAACATTATGTAACACTGCCAACAGATGCCTCGGTCGATAAGGATTGTTCACCGCCATGCTCGGACAGCACCCCCTGATTCAAAAACTGTACGACTTCGTATACGCCGAACAGGCCGCCAACTGGCAAAAACTTCAAGAGGTATGGGAACGTCCCTTGAAGGACAAGTTGCTGCAGGGCTGGACACAGGGCTTCGTTCGACTCGAACGTGGCGATACAGCCAAATTACTGTGGGCCTACCTCGACGACAACGAATCGCGCTTTCGTGCAGGTGACTTGCTGCGTCTGCATCTGGGCGATGCCCAAGGCCCGCTGCTATGCCAGGCCATGAAGTTCGAAAAGGAAGAGGATGATCGCTGGCTTCTCAGTTCGGATCAGGCAATGCTCATTTGGGAGAGCTATCAGGAAGGTGTTTGCTACGCGGACCCTGATGGCATGGACCTGACGCCGAAATATCTTCAAACCTTGCAGGATATTGAGAGCGACATACACGGTAACAACGCGATTCTTCCTTTGCTCGGCGATGCTCCCAATATCGGCTTCCATGACGCGGACCTCGAATACGCCGAGCAGATCGCGCTCAAAGAGGGCTGCAACCAGAAACAAGCCGAGGCCGTGGGTTTTGCCTTCGGTGCTGAACAGGTCGCCTGCATTCAAGGTCCACCCGGTACCGGCAAGACCAGAGCCCTGGCCCTGATCGCTCAGTTGCTGGTCGAGCGCGGCGAACGGGTGTTCATCACTTCGCATACACACATGGCCATCAACAACGCTCTGAGTAAGATTGCTGCGCGCGATGTGCCGACCGTCAAGGTCGGTGGCCGCCGGGAAGACCTCGACAAACACGTGGACTGGGCAGCCGAACCGGCCAGATGGGAAGGGATGCCAGAGGCAGGTCAAGGTTATGTGATTGGCGCCACGCCTTTTGCAACGTGTTCCTCATTGTCCAATTACAATTTCGACACGGTGATTTTCGACGAGGCCAGTCAGATCACCGTACCTCTCGCCCTGATGGCGATGCGCAAGGGCAAACGCTTTATTTTCATCGGCGACCAGAAACAACTCCCCCCCGTACTGCTTTCTCGCTCGGTTCTGTCAAAAGAATCCATGTCTGTGTTCGCCCGCCTGACGGCTCAGGATGCCGATCACACGGTAATGCTCGAAGAAACCTACCGGATGAATCGCTGGCTGACCCAGTGGCCCAGCCAAATGTATTACGGCGGGCGATTACGCGCCGCCGGGCGAAACAGGGACCGTCTCCTGTCGCCCATTCATCAGGTAGATGTCAGCGAAGCGCTTGATCCGCAAACCTGCGCGGTGTTCATCCCGACGCAGGACGCAAAAGCGCGGAACCGCAACCCAGCAGACGCCAGGTGCGTCGTCCAGTTGTGCCAGCAAGCGCACGACATGGGGCTGCCACTCCATGAAATCGGCATCGTGACGCCCTACCGTGCTCAGGGTCGAGCCATTCGCAAGGCGCTGGCCAAACAGTTCGGCAGCGAGGCCGCGAGTACAATCGTCGCGGATACTGTCGAGCGTATGCAGGGTCAGGAGCGGGAGTTGGTGATCCTGTCCCTGTGCAGTGGCGACGAAGCGTTTATCAGTGCAATCGGGACATTTTTCTTTCAGCCTGAGCGCCTGAACGTTTCCATCACACGCGCGATGACCAAGCTGATCATCATCGGGCCGGAGCTGCAGCACGGGATCATCTGTTCCAGCGAAACAGCACAGGCCTGGGCTGAGCAATACCGCCAGTTGATCAGCCAATGCCATAAGGTAAATTTCCCGCTATGACTCTTTTCATACCCGAATGGCAGCGCAGCAGCGGCTCCCAGCAACAGTGCAAGCGGGTACTCAAGAAGCTTGAGGATGACTACGTCGTCCGCAAATGCCTGACCCAAGACAGTTGGGCACCGGATTTTTTCCTACAGCGCGGTGAGCTTGAGTGGCTGGCGCTGATGGTGTGCGAGTTGCCGTACGATACGCTGGACCCGGACCAGCTGTTTTTGACCGCAGAGCAGACAGCATTCAGCCAGATGCTGGAGAAACTGGGAACATTCGAAACCCAGGCCGGTATCCCGGCCATGCGCAAGATGGTGGTGATGTGGGGCTGCGACTCCGAGCAAAGTAAAATCCTCTGGTCAAGGCATTGCGAAGGTCGGGGAATCTGGCTGATGTCGAAGAAGACGTTCCTTGAGTCCGGTGCAGAACAACTGCCCAAGCTGCTCAAGGCACTGTCTTCGGAAACCCGGCAGACCCTTATGGGCCGTTACTTTTCCGAGGCCGAAATAGCCGGGCTCCGCTCAACACGCCGTCAGTTTTCGCGCGACAACAGTGCCCGCACGCTGCGCTACTTTCTGGACCCTCAGCAAGAGTGGGCCAGCAAGCTCGACCTGGACCTTCCGGATGAGCAAACGGAAATGGCGGGGGATTTTTCCGTGCGGCTGATCAATGGTGTAGCGGGCAGCGGCAAAACGCTTATTGCTGCCAGTCGCGCCTATATCCTGGCCAGGAAATTCCCTGACCAGCAGGTTCTCATGCTGATTCACAACGTTCCTGTCGTGAAAGATCTGAAACACCGCCTGCAGCGCGTCTATGGGGAAATCCCCAAGAACCTCACCATCATGACGGCGCTGGGCTGGATCTCAAGGCAATGGAGGGCGCTGTTTAAAGAAACACTGAAGATGCCTAAGTTCACTACCGAAGCCATAGGCCTTATTCAGCATTTTCGCGACACGGAATACCGGGAACTGAAACCGGACAATAACCAGTTGCTTGATGAGTTCAACTTTATAAACGACAACGTCGTCATCGACGAGCCTGATTATCTCAAGGCAGAACGGGCAGGCCAGGGCTTTGCGCTGCGCAAAGAGGAGCGACAACAGGTCTGGGCGCTGTACGAACGGGTGACCAAAGCCCTGTTCAATCAGCATGGGCTGCGTTTATGGAGCTCTCTGCCCCGTGATCTGTGCCTGGCCAATCGCCCAGACACGCTGGAAGCCTATCAGCACATTCTGGTGGACGAGGCGCAGTTCTTCGCACCGTCGTGGTTCCAACTGATCAAACTCACCCTGGAAAAAACCGAGGGAACGCTGTTTTTATGCGCTGATCCGAATCAGGGCTTTCTGAAGAGCCGCCTTAGCTGGAAACGAGTCGGCCTGGATGTGGCGGGCAAGACCAAAAAGCTGCGCAAATCGTATCGCACCACCCAGGCCATACTAAGCGCTGCCAGCCAGATGTTGGCCGATATTACACAGACCGATCCGGACGAGTATCTGCAACCAGACTTCGACGGTATGGAAGCAGGTACACCGCCGCTGTTTGTTCTGTCGCCCTCTCCACAGGATGCCGTTGTCCAGGCCTGCAATGAAATTGGAGCGCATCGGAACAGCTATGAATTACCGTTGTCGGCGATGTTGCTGCTGTATGGCAAGGGCATAGACAAAGCGCTGTTAATGAAAACCCTGAAGAAGAGTTTCGGCACCGAGCGAATCTGGGACATGAATGATCCAGACGTCGTACCCGGTCATGATGAAACGCTGCGAATCGCGACAGTTGAAAGTGCAACCGGACTGGAAGCCAACGTAGTGTTTCTGGTTGGGCTGGAAAAATTGCTCAGGATTATCGAGCAGAAGGTTGGCATCACGGCCGACGAGCTGGAACAGAATGCTCGCAAGCTGTATATGGCGATGACTCGCGCAGGCCAACGGCTTGTGCTGATCTCGTCTACCCCGCTGCCGGAGAAAATTGCGGGGGTGTTTGTCCACACGGGGATGGAATAAAAAACGCCCAGGGCCATTCGGCAAAGAACAGCTCCGGGCGTTTTTCCGATGCCTGGGCTTAGAAAGCGCCCATGTAGTCACGCTTGCCCACTTCCACACCGTTGTGACGCAACAAGGCGTACGCGGTGGTGACGTGGAAGAAGAACTGCGGCAGGCCGTAGGTCAGCAGGTAGGACTGGCCGCTGAAGCGCTTCTCTTTCGGCGTACCTGGGCGGGTGATGATCTCGATGCCTTCCTTGCCGTCGACTTGCTCGGGCTTGATGGTGTCGACAAACGCCAGCACCTTGGCGATCAGCGCTTGCAGGTCGGCGAAGGTGACTTCGGTGTCTTCGTATTTCGGCACTTCGATCTCAGCCAGGCGTGCGGAAACACCCTTGGCGAAGTCGACGGCGATCTGCACCTGGCGCACCAGTTGGAACATGTCCGGGAACAGCCGCGCTTGCAGCAAGGCGTTGGGTTCGATGTTCCTGGCGGTGGCGTGGGCTTCGGCTTTGTTCAGCACATCGCTCAGGGCGCTGAGCATTTGCTTGAAGACCGGGATGGAGGCGGCGTACAGGGAAATAGTCATGGCAGTCTCATGGGTAGTGGCAGGGTTGGAACCAGCGGCGATTATAGACACGCCAGGCGCTTGTCTTTTATTTTTTCCGGCTTACGCTAGGCGGGGGCGTTCTCAATTAGTTTCCTCGCCGCGCTGGGCCTGGCCCGCTTTAAGGCGACAACGCGGCGGGGAAACTAATTGAGAACGCCCCCATTCACTGCATAGGGAAAGCGCGATGACCGCCGAGCACGACACCGACACCCCTGAGCCGCGCCTGAACAGCACGGAAATTCGCGTCCTGGGTTGCCTGATCGAAAAACAGGCGACCAACCCGGAAACCTATCCCCTGACCCTCAACGCCCTGGTCCTGGCCTGCAACCAGAAGACCAGCCGCGAGCCGGTGATGAACCTGAGCCAGGGCCAGGTTGGCCAGAGTCTACGTGCGTTGGAAGGCCAAGGCTTCACGCGCCTGGTGATGGGCAGCCGTGCCGACCGCTGGGAGCATCGCGTGGACAAGGCGCTGGAACTGGTGCCGGCCCAGGTGATCCTGACCGGGCTGCTGTTCTTGCGTGGGCCGCAGACGGTCAACGAACTGCTGACCCGCAGCGGGCGCATGCATGACTTCGAGGATGCCGAGCAGGTGGTGCACCAGTTGGAGCGCCTGATTGCCCGCGGGCTGGCGCTGCTGGTGCCGCGCCAGGCGGGGCAGCGGGAAGATCGCTATACCCATGCGCTGGGGGATCCGGCGGACATCGAGGTGATTATCGCGGCGCGGGGAAACCCGGTGGAGCGCTCTGCCGGAGCAATCTCGCTGGATCGTATCGAAGAGCTTGAAGCACGAATTGCAGCTCTGGAGGAGCGGCTGGCGCAGCTGGAACAGGCCTGACACGGTCAAACATGTGGGAGGGGCTTGCCCCCTCCCACATTTAGAGCTGCAGTGGCCTTCAGTTGCGGGCGAAGGCTACTGCTGCCTGGAACTGTTCATCCGTAGGCCGCACGCCGGTATAAAGCACAAACTGCTCCAACGCCTGGATCGCAATCACCTCCAGCCCAGTGATTACCCGCTTGCCTTTGGCCCGTCCACGCACGATCAGTGGCGTTTCGGCGGGGATCGCCACCACATCGAAGACAGTGTCCGCTGCATCCACGGCATCCGCCTCGAACGCCAGGGCATCCGCCTCGGCCCCGCCGGTCATGCCGATGGGCGTCACGTTGATCAGCATCTGCGGGCGCAAATCGCCCAGTTCCGCCTGCCACTCATACCCCAGGTTATGCGCCAACGCCCGGCCCGCCGCTTCGTTACGCGCCACGATCACACCATTGGCGTAACCGCCATCCCGCAAGGCGCTCGCCACGGCCTTGGCCATACCGCCACTGCCACGCAGGGCGAAGGTCGAATCCTGCGGCACGGCGTGTTTCTTGAGCAATTGTTCGACGGCGATGTAGTCGGTGTTGTAGGCCTTGAGATGGCCATTGGTATTGACGATGGTATTCAGGGAGTCGATGGCTTGAACCGAATCGTCCAGTTCGTCCACTAAGGCAATGGCGGCCTCCTTGAAGGGCATGGACACCCCGCAACCCCGGATGCCCAACGCACGGATACCACCTATCGCGCCGGGCAAATCCTGGCTGCTGAAGGCTTTATAGTAGAAGTTCAGCCCCAGCTGTTCGTACAGGTGGTTATGAAAACGCAAGCCAAAATTCCCAGGGCGGGCCGACAGCGACATGCACAGTTGGGTGTCCTTGTTGAGGTGCATCTGCATGGATAACTCCTTTGAGTAAGCAAATCGGTACAGACCTTACACAACCTTTACTTAGCGGCCGTGCTGTTTTTCAGAAATACGTTGTCTTAAAAGTATCCCCGCGACATTACTTGAGTCTATTGATTGCAGACCACAAGCGCAGGGGCTAACCGAGGAATGACCATGATTCGTACAATCCCCAAGATCGCCTTGCTGGTAGGTGCACTCGCTATGGCAGGCCAAGCCTCCGCCCATGGTGGTGGATGGGGTGGCCCAGCCGTCTTGGGTGCCCTGGTCGGCGCCGCCGTAGTGGGCTCCGTGGTGGCCAGCCAGCCCCGTGAGGTCTATGTGCAGCAGCCGGTCTACGTGCAACCACAGCCGGTGTATGCCGCGCCCCCTCCCGTCTACTACGCACCACCGCCACCGGTGTACGTGCAGCAGGAGGTCTATTACCGCCCGGCGCCGGTCTACTACGGCCCACCGCGTGGCTACTATGGCCCGCCCCACGGCTATTACCGCCGCGGCTGGTAAGTCTCAACCGTCAGCTATGCAACAGGCCTCGCCCACCCGCGGGGCCTTTTCTTGTGGGTAACGTCCGGATTTATCCTGCCAAGGTCGCTCTGAGGACAATGGCCGGGCTGCAATCCCACATGATTAAGGTCGAAAGTCTACTTGCCCGAACGGGGCTCACGCTGTCATGTTTGTGTCACGACACACTCCCACTATCAATCCTGTCCACTCCATAACAACAAGGACGACTGACCATGCCCACACAAAATCCGCACCGCACCGCTGGCCTGTGTACGTCCAGCAAGGTCTACAGCGCCCTCACGGAGCTCAAGCACCTGGAAGGCCACCGCAGCGCCAAGTTCCTCGCGCTGCTGGCGGAAAACCTGGTGCACAAAGGCCTGCTTAATGAGCAGGAAGTGGTGAGCATGCTCGATCAAGTGGTCGACTGAGGCCTTTTGTTGATGTCGACTATCGAGCCAGATGATTTTTCCTGAGCGCCTGTGCCCCGTAAGGTGACCTCTATAGCGATTGGAGGTCCTTATGCCCACTGTTCAAATCATGTCCGTCATCGGCAGCGCCGTCCCTGCCCCGCTTCGAGAGCTGGGTTTATTGGCTTGCTGGTACGTGGTGCGCGACGGCGAAGCCATCAGCGGCCCGCTGACGACTAAAGACGCAGCGGAGAAGCAGTTACAAGCTACAAGCTACAAACTTGAAGCTTGAAGCTGCCCCTCTACGGCAACGGCAACTTGACCCGCGGCTTGCTTTCGACAAACAACGCCCAACTGGACATGAACAACGCCGCCACCAGCGGCCCGATCACAAATCCGTTGAGGCCGAATACCGACAGGCCGCCCAGGGTCGAGATCAGGATCAGGTAGTCCGGCATCTTGGTGTCCTTGCCCACCAGGATCGGGCGTAATACGTTGTCCACCAGGCCGATCACAAACACGCCGAACAGGCCCAGCACCACACCCTGCCAGATCGAACCGCTCAACAGGAAGTAGGCGGCCACCGGCCCCCACACAATGCCCGCGCCCACGGCCGGCAGCAGTGACAGAAACGCCATCAACACCGCCCACAGCAACGCACTGGGAATGTCCAGGAACCAGAAGATCAAACCACCCAGCGCCCCCTGGGTCACGGCCACCAGCACGTTGCCCTTGACCGTGGCGCGCACCACCCGATTGAACTTGAGCTGCAACCGACGCTTCTGCGGCTCGGCCAGCGGCACCGCCGTGCGGACCTTGCGCACCAGTTCCGGGCCGTCCCGCAGCAGGAAAAACAGCAGGTACAGCATGATGAAAAAACTCACCAGGAAATCAAACGTGCCCTGACCGAAGCTGAACGCCTGGGTCGCAAAGAACTGGCTGCCCTGCATGGCGCTCTTGACGATCTTCTCGCGCAGCCCTTCCAGGTTGCCCATGCCGAAGCGGTCCAGCAGGTGCTGGAAGTACGGCGGCAGGAAGTTCTTGAACTGCTCGATATAGCCGGCCACATCCAGCTTGCCGCTCTCGACGTTTTTGTACAGCGTGGCGCCCTCTTGCACCAGCAATGCGCTGGTAATGATCACCGGCAGGATCGCGATCACCAGGCACACCATCAAGGTGGCCAGGGACGTCAGGTTGCGGTTCCAGCCGAAGCGCTGCTGCAGGCGACGCTGCATCGGCGCAAAGATGATGCCGAGGATCACCGCCCAGAACACTGCACCGTAGAACGGCAGCAATATCCAGATAAAGGCGACGGTCACCAGGGCCAGCAGTAGCAGCAGGGTCTTGAATTGCAGGTTGGTTTGATTCATGTCCGATCCATGTCAGAAAAGCAGGCCGCGCGTGTGCGTCCAGCTGCTTAGTCCACCGCAAATCCCGGGAGTGCCATCTTTGTTGCGGTAAGCGTAGACCCAGATCAATAAAGCCCGGCACATGTTGGGCTACGCTCGCGGCCTTTTGCGATCCGATCCCCATGCCTCTCGTCCTTGCCCCCGAACTGCTCGCCCCCGCCGGCACCCTGAAAAACATGCGCTACGCCTTCGCCTACGGCGCCGATGCAGTCTACGCCGGCCAGCCGCGCTACAGCCTGCGCGTGCGCAACAACGAGTTTGACCACGCCAACCTGGCGCTCGGCATCCAGGAAGCCCACGCGCTGGGCAAGCGGTTCTATGTGGTGGTGAACATCGCGCCGCACAATGCCAAGCTCAAGACGTTCCTCAAGGACCTCGCCCCGGTGATCGCCATGGGCCCGGATGCGCTGATCATGTCCGACCCAGGGCTGATCATGCTGGTGCGCCGGCACTTCCCGATGATGCCGATCCATCTCTCAGTGCAGGCCAATACGGTGAACTGGGCCAGCGTG
Organism: Pseudomonas sp. 1 R 17; assembly: GCF_900067035.1. Taxonomy (NCBI): domain Bacteria; kingdom Pseudomonadati; phylum Pseudomonadota; class Gammaproteobacteria; order Pseudomonadales; family Pseudomonadaceae; genus Pseudomonas; species Pseudomonas sp. 1 R 17. The sequence goes on along the minus strand of NZ_FKLB01000024.1, from coordinate 75,533 downwards.
GAGTTCTGGCAGCAGCAAGGAATTTGCCGGGTGATCCTGTCGCGGGAGCTGTCCCTGGAAGAAATCGGCGAGATTCGCCAGCAGGTGCCGGCCATGGAGCTGGAAGTGTTTGTGCACGGTGCCTTGTGCATGGCCTATTCCGGGCGCTGCCTGCTCTCGGGCTACATGAACAAGCGTGACGCCAACCAGGGCACCTGCACCAATGCCTGCCGCTGGAAATACCAGGCCACCCCGGCGGTGGAAAACGCCACGGGCGATATTGTCCAGGTGTATCAACCGGAACCCACACTGGGGATCGGCGCGCCCACCGACCAGGTGTTCCTGCTGCAGGAAGCCAACCGCCCCGACGAACAGATGCCCGCCTTCGAGGATGAACACGGCACCTACATCATGAACGCCAAGGACCTGCGCGCCGTGCAGCATGTGGAGCGCCTGACCCACATGGGCGTGCATTCGCTGAAGATCGAAGGCCGCACCAAATCGCATTTCTACTGCGCCCGCACGACCCAGGTGTACCGCCAGGCAATCGATGATGCCGTGGCCGGCCGTGCGTTTGACCGCAACTTGATGACCGACCTGGAATCCCTGGCCCAACGCGGCTACACCGAAGGTTTCCTGCGCCGCCACGTGCACGACGAATACCAGAATTACCAGAACGGCAGCTCAGTGTCCGAGCGCCAGCAGTTTGTTGGCGAATTGACCGGCGAGCGCCGCGGCGAGTTGGCCGAGGTCAAGGTGAAGAACCGCTTTGCCGTCGGCAATCATCTGGAATTGATGACCCCCGCCGGCAACTTTCACTTTGACCTGTCCAGTCTGCACAACGCCAAGGGTGAAGCCATCGAAGTGGCGCCGGGGGATGGGCACACGGTGTATGTGCCCCTGCCAGCGCAGGTGGATCTGCGCTTTGGGTTGTTGATGCGCGATCTCTAGATCCTGAACTGCCCCACCAACTGCCCCAACCGCTGGCCCAGGTCCGCCAGACTGCGCGAGGTCTGGGCGCCCAACTGGGTTTCATCGGCCACGCTGTCCACCGCCACGGCAATCTGATGCACGCTGCGGTTGATCTCTTCGGCGACGGCGGTCTGTTCTTCGGCAGCGCTGGCAATCTGCGCGTTCATCGAGTTGATGGTGCCGATCAACTGGGCCATGGTGTCCAGGGACGCCCCGGCTTCGTTGGCCTTGGCCGAGGTGCCGTCGCCGGCATCGCTGGAGCGGCGCATGGCATCTACGGCCGACTCGGTGCCTTTTTGCAGGCGGTCGATCATGCCCTGGATTTCCTGGGTGCTGGTTTGCGTGCGGCTGGCCAGGGCGCGCACCTCGTCGGCGACCACGGCAAAACCGCGCCCGGCCTCCCCTGCCCGCGCGGCCTCGATCGCCGCGTTGAGGGCCAGCAGGTTGGTTTGTTCGGCAATCGAGCGGATCACGCCGAGCACGCTGACAATCGACGACACGTCCTGCTGCAGGCTGTCGAGGGACACACCGCTGCTGCGGATGTCATTCACCAGCGCATGGATCTGCGCGATGCTGCCGTCCACCACGCGCTTGGCGGCCTGGCCTTCGGCGTCGGTCTGTTGCGCGGCCACGGAGGCGCCCTGGGCACTGCGCGCCACTTCTTGCGCTGCGGAGGACATCTGATTGATGGCGGTGGCCACCTGGTCGGTCTCGTGACGCTGGCGTTCCATGGCCTGCTCAGAACGCTGGGCCTGGTCGGACACCTGGCTGACCAGGCCGGTGAGTTGGGTGGTCATCTCGGTGATCTGGCGCACCAGGCCATGGATCTTGTCGACAAAGCGGTTGAACGCACCAGCCAGGTCGCCCAGCTCGTCCTGGCTGGTGATGGCCAGGCGGCGGGTCAAATCGCCTTCGCCGGCAGCAATGTCGTCGAGGTTGGCTTTCATCAAATGCAGCGGGCGCAAAATGGTGTTGGCCAGCAGCATGCCGGCAGCGGCGATCACCAGCAACACCACCACGGCCACGCCGAGGATGCTCAGCAGCACGCCTTCCATGCGCGTTTTCACTTTGGCTTCGACCACCGCCACCTGGGCTTCGATGCCATCCAGGTTCACCGAGGTACCGATGACCATGTCCCACTTGGGCAGGTATTCGGTGTAGCCCATCTTGGGCACCAGTTCGGTCTGGCCGGGCTGGGTCGAGCTGTATTGCAGGTAGTGGGTGCCGTCCTTGCCGACCTTGACCAGGTCGCGGTTGACGTAGACACCGTTGGGATCACGGTTGTCCTTGAAGCTCTTGCCCACGCCGTCGGGGCTGTTGCCCTTGAACAGGCGGATGGTCTCGGAGTCGTAGCCGAAGAAGTAACCGTCCTTGCCGTAGCTGGTGTTGGACAGCAGCTTGACCACCTCGGCCCGCGCCGCCGTATCGCCGGGGGCGGCCGCGTCATAGAGCGGCTTGATGGTGGTCATGGCCACTTCCACATAACTTTGCAGGGTGGCCTTGGCGTTGTTGAGCAGGCGCTGGCGGGTTTCATCCACCTCATTGCGCGCCTGGCCCTGGAGGATCCACACGGTGGTCAGGCTGATGACCACGGCGAACAGCAACACCGGCACAACGGCGAGGGACAGGACTTTGGCCTTCAGGCTCAGACGCATGGCTTTTCTCTCTTATTGGGCGACTTGAGAGGTTATCGGCCAGCGCCGGTGAATCTGTAGATCAGAGCGTCATCGCCGCCAACCAGCCAAACGCCAGCAATGGGAGGTTGTAGTGCAGGAACGTCGGCACCACGGTGTCCCAGATATGGTGATGCTGGCCGTCGATATTCAGGCCGGAGGTCGGGCCCAGGGTGGAGTCCGAGGCGGGCGAACCGGCATCACCCAGCGCCCCGGCGGTGCCGACGATGCACACGATGGCCAGCGGGCTGAAGCCCAGTTGCACACACAGCGGCACGAAAATCGCCGCCAGGATCGGTACTGTGGAAAACGACGAGCCGATGCCCATGGTCACCAGCAGCCCCACCAGCAACATCAACAACGCCCCCACCCCACGGCTATGGCCGATGAACGCCGCCGAGGTTTCCACCAGCGAGCGTACGTCGCCGGTAGCCTTGAGCACTTCGGCAAAGCCTGACGAGGCGATCATGATGAAGCCGATCATCGCCATCATCTTCATGCCTTCGGTAAACAGGTCGTCGGTGTCGCGCCAGCGCACGATGCCCGAGACCGAGAAGATCAGGAACCCGGCCAAGGCGCCGATAATCATAGAGTCCAGCCACAACTGGATGATGAACGCCGAGGCAATCGCCAGGCCCGCCACCGCCAGGGTCAGCGGGTTGTACTGCACCGCCACTTGCTCGACCCGCTCGATTTTCTCCAGGTCATACACGCGCTTCTTGCGGTAGCTGATAAACACCGCCACCAGCAGCCCGACCACCATGCCCAGCGCCGGCAGGCTCATGGCGTGGGTGACGTTGACCTGGCTGATGTCCACGCCGCTCTTGGCCACGTTGGCCAGCAGGATCTGGTTGAGGAAGATATTGCCGAAGCCCACCGGCAGGAACATGTACGGCGTGATCAGGCCGAAGGTCATCACGCAGGCGATCAGGCGGCGGTCCAACTGCAATTTGGTCAGCACATACAACAGGGGCGGCACCAGCAACGGGATAAACGCGATATGGATCGGCAGGATGTTCTGCGACGCAATCGCGACCACCCACAGCAGGCCGATCAGCAGCCATTTGACGTGGTTGCCGCCGCTGGCTTGCTGACGGTCGACCAGCAGCAAGGCCCTGTCCGCCAGGGCGTGGGCCAGGCCGGACTTGGCAATCGCCACGGCGAAAGCGCCGAGCAAGGCGTAGGACAAGGCCACGGTCGCCCCCCCTCCCAAGCCACCGTTGAACGCCTTGAGCGTGGCCTCGATGCCCAGGCCACCGGTCAGGCCGCCCACCAGGGCGCCGACAATAATGGCGATGACCACATGCACGCGGGACAGGCTGAGCACCAGCATGGTGCCGACCGCGGCGATGACTGCGTTAATCATGGTTACCTCAAGCAGAAACATACAAAACAGGCATGCCCGCGCCCGGGCGGCCATCGGATGGCAGCCGGCGTGCAGGCTTGAAGGAGGTCTTATTAGAGGGCGCGCACTGTGCAGCAGGTCGCGCCCCATGTCAAAAAGCGACGCCGCTTTCAGGTTTAAATTGATCGTTTGAATAAAGAAAATTCCAGATCGGCCGATAACCGTGCTCTATGTGTTTTCAGGTAAGGATGTACCGATGTCCCTCAGACAGCTCTCCATTCAATGGAAAATCACCCTGCTCGCCGGCCTGTGCCTGCTGGGGATCGTGACCCTGCTGGTGGGTTTGTCGTTGTACCGCATGGCGCAGAGTTCCGAGCAGGTCAAGGCTTCCAGCATGCAGATGCTCGATGAAGCGGCCCAGGCTCGCATCGAGGCCCAAGGTGAGGTGCAGGCCGCGGGCATCCGCCGGCAATTCATGGACGCCTATCAATATGGGCACGGGTTTTCCCGCCAGGTCCTGTTCCTGCGTGAGCAAGCCGAAAAACGCTTCCTCGACGCCTTCGACACCCGCGAAGACCTGACCCGCCAGGTCAAGGCCGCATTGCAGGCCAACCCGGAACTGCTGGGCCTGTCCCTGGTATTCGAAGCCAATGCGCTGGATGGCAAGGATGAGTTGTTTGCCGACCAGGCCGAACTGGGCAGCAACGACAAGGGCCGCTTCGCCCTGTACTGGTCGCAGCCGACGCCGGGCACGCTGACATCGATGGCACTGCCGGAAAGCGACATGTCCGACACCCGCGTCGGCCCCAGCGGCGAACCGGCCAACGCCTGGTTCACCTGCCCGCGCAGCACCCTCAAGCCGTGTGTGATCGAACCGTACTTTTATGTGATCGACGGGCAAAACGTGCTGATGACCAGCATCGTGTTTCCGTTGACGGTCAATGGCAAGGTGATCGCTTCGCTGTCGGTGGACATCAACCTCAACAGCCTGCAGGCCGTGAGCCAGCAGGCCAGCCAGAAGCTGTATGACGGCCAGACCCAGGTCAGTATCCTCAGCCCCACCGGTTTGCTTGCCGGCTACAGCGCGGACGCCAGCCAGTTGAGCAAACGCCTGGATCAGGTCGATACGCAAAGCGGCGCGCAATTGATCAGCGCCCTGGCCGGCGGGACACAGACCCGCAGTCTGCGCACCGACCATCAACTCAAGGTGCTGGCGCCGTTCGCGCCGATTCCCGACGGCAAGCCATGGGGGGTGTTGCTGAATGTACCGGAAAAAGTCCTGGTGGGGCCGGCTGAAGCACTGAAGACCCAGATGGACGCCGATAATACCCGCGGCACCCTGCTGGAACTGGGCTTGGGCCTGCTGGCTGCCGTGATCGGCCTGATCCTGGTCTGGCTGATGGCCCGCAGCGTGACCCGACCGATCCTCGGCGTGGCCCATATGCTTGAAGACATCGCCAGCGGCGAAGGCGACCTGACCCGCCGCCTGCCGTATGACAAACAGGACGAACTGGGCCAGCTCGCCGGCTGGTTCAACCGTTTCCTCGACAAGCTGCAACCCATCATTGCCGAAGTCAAACGCTCGGTGCAGGACGCCCGTGGCACCGCCGACCAGTCCGCCGCGATTGCGACGCAAACCAGCGCCGGCATGGAGCAGCAGTACCGCCAGGTCGACCAGGTGGCCAACGCCTCCCACGAAATGAGCGCCACAGCCCAGGACGTGGCCCGCAGCGCCGCCCAGGCGGCCCAGGCCGCGCGGGATGCCGACCAGGCTACCCGCGACGGCCTGACAGTGATCGACCGCACCACCACCAACATCGGCCAACTGGCGGCCGATATGAGCACCGCCATGGCCCAGGTCGAAGGCCTGTCTGCCAACAGTGAGAAGATCGGCTCCGTGCTCGAAGTGATTCGCGGCATCGCCGAGCAAACCAACCTGCTGGCGCTCAACGCGGCAATCGAAGCCGCCCGCGCCGGTGAGGCCGGCCGGGGGTTTGCCGTGGTCGCCGACGAGGTACGCAACCTGGCACGGCGGACCCAGGAGTCGGTGGAGGAAACCCGCCTGGTGATCGAGCAATTGCAGAGCGGTACCGAAGAGGTCGTCGGCTCCATGGGCAACAGCTATCGCCAGGCCCAGGGCAGTGTCGAACAGGTCGGCGAGGCCGTTACCGCCCTGCGCCAGATCGGCGATGCGGTCACGGTGATCAGCGACATGAACCTGCAAATCGCCAGCGCTGCCGAAGAACAAAGCGCGGTGGCCGAAGAGATCAACCACAATGTGGCGACCATTCGCGATGTGACCGAGTCGTTGTCGGAACAGGCCAATGAGTCGGCGCGGGTGAGCCAGGCGTTGAACAGCCTGGCCAATCAGCAGCAGGGGTTGATGGACCAGTTCCGCGTCTGAGTGATCGCTCCCACGCGTGGATACCGTCTTATCCAACACCACACACATCCGTAGCAGCTGCCGAGCCTTGGCGAGGCTGCGTCGGCCGCGGCTCGAGCTTGAGTCGGCAGCGCGCCTGACGCAGCCTCGCTTGCGCTCGGCAGCTGCGGATTTGCGCGGTGTTGGATAAGACGGTATCTACGGGGGTGTTTTCAGATCTGGCGGCGTGGCAATTCGATCAGTGCCTTGAGCCCGCCCAGCTCGCTCTCCTGCAACTGCAACATCCCGCCCCACACCTCGACAATGTCGCGCACGATCCCCAGCCCCAGGCCATGGCCGTCGATCTGTTCGTCCAGGCGTGCACCGCGGCTGAAGACCTGGTCACGCTGGGCCTCGGGAATCCCGGGACCGTCATCTTCCACCGCCAGCAGGTAAGCATGCGGCGTCTCGCTGACGCTCACGCGCACCTCCGCATCCGCCCATTTGCAGGCGTTGTCCAGCAGGTTGCCGAGCAGCTCCAGCAGGTCTTCGCGGTCCCAGGGCAGTTGCAGACCCGGCGCGACGTGGTAACTGAGGTCCAGGTGTTCGCCATGGATCATGTTCAACGTGGCGAGCAGGCCGGGCAGTTCTTGTTCACAGTCGAACAAGGCACCCGGCAGGGTTTCGCCGGCCAGCCGGGCGCGATTGAGTTCACGGTTGAGGCGTTGTTGCACCTGCTCCAATTGTTCGCGCAGCAGTTTGCTCAGTTCGGGGTGATCCTTGAGCGCCTCGCTCGAGGCGGCGCTCAACAGCACCGCCAGCGGGGTTTTCAGCGCATGCCCAAGGTTGCCGAGGGCATTGCGCGAACGTTTGAGACTGTCTTCGGTGTGGGCCAGCAGGTGGTTGATCTGGGCGACCAGTGGTTCCAGTTCCAGCGGCACCTGGGTGTCGAGTTGCGAGCGTTGGCCTTGTTGCAGTTGGGCGATCTGGTTACGCGCGTTTTCCAGCGGGCGCAAGGCGCGACGTACGGTGACTCGCTGCAAAAACAACACCAGCAGCAGTGCCGCCAGCCCCAGCACCAGGCCGATCCGACGCATCAGGCGAAAACTTTCCCGCACCGGGGTGTAGTCCTGGGCCACGCTGATGGAAATCGATTGGCCAAAGCGCTTGTAGTCCGAACGCAGCACCAGCAATTGCTGGCCTTCGGGCCCCAATTGCAGGTTGCCCTTGAGCCCGGCCTCGGGCAGTCGGGGCAATTCCTGGTCCCACAGCGAACGGGAGCGCCAGTGAGTCTCGGCAAAATCGATACGGAAATAATGCCCGGAAAACGGCCGCTGGTAGGCCGGCGACAGGCGCTGCTCATCCAGTTGCACACCGTTGGGCCCGCGTACCAGGGCGACCAGCAGGTTCTCGGCATCGTTGCGCAACCCCGCTTCCAGGTAGCGTTGCAAACCGGCCTCGAACAACCACAGGCTGGTTTGCGCCAGTACCACGCCGACGATCACCATCACGCTGATCAGGCCCAGGCTCAGGCGGCGCTGAATCGACTTCATGCAGGGCTGGCGCCAAAGCGGTAACCCTGGCCGCGCCGGGTTTCGATCACGCTGCGGCCGAGTTTGCGGCGCAGGTGGTTGACGTGCACTTCCAGCACGTTGGAGTCGCGCTCGGTCTCGCCGTCGTACAGGTGCTCGGCCAGGTGGCTTTTCGAGAGGATCTGTTCGGGGTGCAGCATGAAGTAGCGCAACAGGCGAAATTCTGCGGCGGTCAGTTGGATCTCGTCGCCATCGCGCAGCACGCACTGGCGGCCTTCGTCCAGGTGCAGGCCGGCAGCTTGCAAGGTGGGTTGGTTGGCCTGCCCGTGGGAGCGGCGCAACAGCGCCTGGATGCGCAGGTGCAGCTCTTCGGGGTGAAACGGTTTGCTCAGGTAATCGTCGGCACCGGCCTTGAGCCCTTCGATGCGCTCGGCCCAGGAGTCGCGGGCGGTGAGGATCAACACCGGGGTGGTCAGCGCGGCGGCGCGCCATTGCGCCAGCACCTCAAGGCCGGGCAAACCGGGCAGGCCGAGGTCGAGGATGATCAGGTCGTAGGGTTCGCTGCGGCCCTGATACGCGGCGTCACGGCCGTCGGCCAGCCAGTCGACGGCATAACCCTGGCGCTGCAGGCCGGCCAGCAGTTCATCGGCCAGGGGTACGTTGTCTTCCACCAGGAGCAGGCGCATCAGTCTTCCTCATCTTTGATCAGTACACCGTTGGTGGCGTCGAGTTTGATCTCGCGCACCACGCCGTCGGTGGTCACCAGTTCCACTTCGTAGGCATATTGGCCGTGCTTTTTCTCAAGCTCGGCTTCCAGCAGGCGCGAGCCGGGATACCGCGCCATGGCCTGCTGCAACAGTTGCTCCAGAGGCAGGATCACCCCCTGCTGGCGCAGCGCCAAGGCTTCGTCCTGGTTAAGGTCGCGGGCCTGCAAGCCTGAGCAGAACACCACCAGCACCAACGCCACTCGACTGCCGGCGCGTAAATTTACCTTCATTACGTATCCTGATGATTCTTGAGAACCTGCCCGGTAAGCGCGTCCAATTCGACCTCCCATTCAATGCCGTCGGCATCTTGCAGTTCGACTTCATAGACATACTTGCCGTAAGCCTCGTCCAGGTCGGTGTCCAACAGCGTTGAACCGGGGTGCAGGGCCTGAGCTGTGGCTTCGAGCTGGTCGAAAGCGACAATTGTAACAGTGGCGGGCACGATCAGTGGTTTGTCGGGGTCCACGGCTCCGGCCTGAGTCGCCGTGGAGGCGATGATAGCGGCGGCGACCAGAGCAGTGAGGCGTTTCATGATGAGTCTCCGTTACACGATGTTTTTCCTACGCCGGCCACGGTAGCGGCTGCAACTTAACTGAAACTGAATTGCCACCATGGCAATTTCCAGCAGGCGCGACGGGCTACGATGTTTATTCAGGACTCACGCGGTATCGTTAACGTTTTTCGCGAGCACGCTTGCGCCTACACCTCGCTTCAACAGAGACCGGTATGACAGCCATCCATATCAAGTTCCCCGCCCTGACCCTCAAGGCCGGCAAACGCGCCTTTGCGCACATTCGCGAACAGGGTCTCAAGCCTGCGGATGTCGGCATCCTTCCCGGTGCGGCCGGCGGCCCCAAGGCGCTGGGGATCCAGGGCCTGGACCTGGCGCTGTTCGGCGACTGGCTGCCGCGCGCACTGCGGGAGCGGGCGTTGATCGGCGCATCGATCGGTTCCTGGCGGTTTGCCAGCGCCTGCCTGCCCGACCCGGTGCAAGGCCTGCTGGACCTCGGCCGCCTGTACAACGAACAACGCTTTGCCAAAGGCGTGACCATGGCCGAAGTCAGCCGCAGCTGCCAGCGCATGCTCGACGACCTGCTGGCCGGCCGCGATGCACGGGTGCTGGACAACCCCGACTACCGGCTGAACATCATGGTGGTCAAGAGCCACGGCCTGCTCGCCGATGACCACCGTGGACGCCTGGGTTTGGGCCTGTCATCGGTGATTGCCGACAACCTGCGCGGCCGTGCGCGGCTGGCGCGGCATTTCGAGCGGCTGATCATCCACGACCCGCGCCAGGCACCGCCGGTGCACCCGCTGAAGGATTTTCCATCGCGCTTTCTTGAGCTGGACATGGGTAACCTGCGCCAGGCGCTGCTGGCGTCCGGGTCGATCCCCATGGTGATGCAAGGCGTGCGCGACCTGCCCGGAGCCGGCACCGGCACTTACCGCGACGGCGGCCTGCTGGACTACCACCTCGACCTGCCCTACCACGGCGACGACATCGTGCTGTACCCGCACTTCACCGACCGGGTCATCCCCGGCTGGTTTGACAAGGGCCTGCCATGGCGGCGCAGCAACCCGCACGGCTTGCAGGATGTGTTGCTGCTGGCGCCGTCCAGGGACTACCTGGCCCGCCTGCCCCACGGCAAACTGCCGGACCGCAGCGACTTCAAGCGCTTCATGGGCGACGACCCGAGCCGCAACAAGTACTGGCAAACCGCGATGAGCGAGAGCCGGCGGCTGGGGGATGAGTTTCTGCAACTGGCCGATAACGGTGGCCTGGGCGAGCGCTTGCAGGCGCTTTGACCCAGCGGTATGCGCGGGATGGGATCAAGCTGTTAAACTCGCCGCCTGCCAGATACCTGACCGAGCTGAAAATACTGTGGAAATCTTCAAAGAGTTTACCTTCGAGTCCGCCCACCGCCTGCCCCACGTACCGGAAGGCCACAAGTGCGGGCGCCTGCATGGGCATTCGTTCAAGGTGGCGATCCACCTGAGCGGCGACCTGGATCCCCATACCGGCTGGATTCGTGACTTCTCGGAGATCAAGGCGATTTTCAAGCCGCTCTACGAACGCCTCGACCACAACTACCTCAATGACATCCCAGGCCTGGAAAACCCCACCAGCGAAGTGCTGGCCAAGTGGATCTGGACTGAACTCAAGCCGCTGCTGCCGGAGCTCAGTGCGATCCGCATCCACGAGACCTGCACCAGTGGCTGCATCTATCGCGGCGAGTAAACCTGCGCTGTTAAAAAACCACCCTTGCGGTGGTTTTTTTGTGCCTCCCGTAGCACCCTTCCACCCTTGCCCTTCTTCGCGACCGAGGAGATGTCCATGGAAACTACCTGGCTGGCCCAGGCCAAACGCTTGCAAGCATTGGCCTCCACGGGGCTGCACTTTTGCACCGATGATTTCGAGCGCGAACGCCTGGAAGAAATCGCCGAGATTGCCCACAGCATGCTGGCACAACTGGGCAACGTGCCGCTGGAGCGCATCACCGGGCTGGTGTCGGATTTCGCCCAGCGCTATTCGACGCCGATGATCGACGTACGTGGCGCGGTGATCGAGGGTGAGCGGATTCTGCTGGTGCGCGAGGCCACCGACGGTTGCTGGGCGCTGCCCGGTGGTTATGCCGATATCGGGTTGTCGGCGGCGGAAAACATCATCAAGGAAATTCGCGAGGAAGCCGGGCTGAGCGTTACTGCGCGGGCACTGTATAGCGTCACCCACAAGGCCAAGGGGCTGTACCGGCCGGATGTGCGGGATTTCTACAAGTTGTATTTCCTGTGTGAACGGGTGGATCAACTGGCGCCGGTGGCCGGGTCCGAGACCACCGAGGTGGACTTTTTCAGCCTGGACGAGCTGCCGCCGCTGTCCCGGGGGCGCACCATCGAAAGTGATCTGGAGGCGGCGTTCGCCTTTCATCGCGGCGAGACCACGCAGACGCTGTTCGACTGATCCAATTTGTATCACTGCTGCACCGCTTTCGTGCCCGACTGGGCACAACGAACACTCCCGCCTGCGTTCCCCGCCTGTTTGGCTATAAATACTGTGCACAGTGCACAGCGACAACCGTGCGCCTGTCACTGCCGGTGATTTGGCACGCCCGGTGCAACAGGCCTGCGTCACTCATTCAGGGAGCACGCACATGACGCAGCAAGAACCGGGCAACGATTACCCCTTAAGCGAAGTCCCCATGCATGCGCGCAAAGGCCTGGCGTCGACCGCCATGGTGCTGCTGGGCTTTACCTTTTTTACCGCGACCATGTTTGCCGGCGGCAAGCTCGGGGTGGCGTTCAGTTTCACCGAGATGCTCGGCGTGGTGGCCCTGGGTAATCTGCTGTTGGGTATCTACGCCGCAGGCCTGGGTTACATCGCGTTCAAGAGCGGGTTGAACTCGGTGTTGATGGGCCGCTTCTGCTTTGGCGAGGTGGGCAGCAAGCTCAGTGACTTGATCCTCGGGTTCACCCAGATCGGCTGGTACGCCTGGGGCACCGCCACGGCGGCCGTGGTGCTGGGCAAGTATTTCGAGCTGAGCCAGGGCAGCGTGCTTGCGTTGATGGTGCTGTTCGGCCTGGTGTTTTGCGCCACGGCCTACGTGGGCTATCGCGGGCTGGAGATTCTTTCCTACATCGCGGTGCCAGCCATGGGCCTGTTGCTGTTGCTGTCGATGTGGGTCGCCACAGTGAAAGTCGGCGGGCTGGATGGGCTGCTGGCGGTGGTGCCGACCGGCGAGCTGGATTTGTCCACGGCGATCACCCTGGTGTTCGGCACGTTCGTCAGCGGCGCCACCCAGGCCACCAACTGGACGCGGTTTTCCCGCTCGGCCAAGGTCGCGGTGCTGGCCAGCCTGATCGGGTTCTTTATCGGCAATGGTTTGATGGTGCTGATCGGCGCCTATGGCGCGATCGTCTACCAACAGCCCGACGTGGTCGAAGTGTTGCTGCTGCAAGGCTTTGCCATGGCGGCAATGGCCATGTTACTGCTCAATATCTGGAGCACCCAGGACAACACCATCTACAACTTCGCCGTGGCCGGCTGCAACCTGCTGCGCACCAAGCGGCGCAAAACCGTGACCTTGGCGGGTGCGGTGATCGGCACCTTGCTGGCGTTGCTGGGTATGTACGACATGCTGGTGCCGTACCTGATCCTGCTGGGCACGGTGATTCCGCCGATTGGCGGGGTGATCATGGCGGACTTCTTCTACCGCTGGCGCGGCCACTACCCGCGCCTGGCGGATGCGCGCCTGCCAGCCTTCAACTGGGCCGGGCTGGTGGCGTACGCAGTGGGTACCGTGCTGGCGTTCAACTCGCCGTGGGTCGCGCCGTTGGTGGGCATCGCTGCCGCGTCGCTGACCTACGTCGCGCTCACCGCCGTGCTGCGCGTGCCTTTGGCTGATGCCCGGGCATGAGCCTGACCATTGCGGATGTACTGGCGTTGCCGGGACTGGAATCCATGCGCCTGCGCGCCGGCGCTGCCGCCCTGGATAACGTCGTGCGTTGGCCTTATGTGGCGGAAAACAGTGGGATCGCCGAGTGGGTGCTGGGCGGTGAATTGGTGTTCGTCACCGGCATCAACCACCCACGGGATGAGGCCAACCTCCTGCAACTGCTGGACGAAGCCTGCCAGCGCCAAGTGGCCGGGTTGGTGATCCTGACGGGAGCGGCGTATATCCAGGCAATTCCCCAGCGCTTGCTCGACGCCGCCGAAACCGCCGGCATGCCGCTGATCGAACAGCCCTACTCGCTGAAAATGGTACTGGTGACCCAGGCGATTGGTTCGGCGCTGATCCAGTCCGAGCAACTGGGACGCTCGCGGCACGACGTGCTGGAGCGCTTGCTGAGCGGGGATTATCAATCCCTGGATTTGCTGCTGCATCGGGCCGTGCAATTGAATATGCCACTGGCCGGGCATTGGCAGGTCGCCCAACTGCAATTGGAAGGCAGTGAGTTGCTGTTTGCCCAGGGTGACGCGGCACAGGTGGAGGCACAGCTGGCGCGGCAACACGACGGTATCAGTCGGCGCTTGCGTCAATTATCGGCGGTACTGCCGGTACTGGGGCGCGCCGGACAATGGACCCTGCTGCTGCCGGCACCGGATGCCGTCACGGCCTTGGCCAACCGCCAGCAACTGGCCAACTGGCTGAACCCGCTCAACCTGCGCCTGGCGCCGCTGAAATTGTTTATCGGCCTGAGCGCCGCTGCACACCCACCCGCGCGCCTGGCCCAGGCGCAGGACGAAGCACGCCAGGCATTGGTGGCGGCACGACGCTTCAGCGAGCGTGCCGGGCTGTGCGTGTATGACGAACTGGGCGTGCTCAAGCTGCTCAGCGGTGTGCGTGATCGCGCCCTGCTCGACCAGTTCCTCAATGAACGCCTGGGCCCGCTGCTGCGTCACGACCTGCACCACGGGCCCAGCCTGATGCCGACCCTGGAAGCCTGGTTTCACGAGAATGGTAACCTTGTGGCTGCCGCCCAGCGCCTGGCCTTGCACCGCAATACCCTGACACACCGTGTCCAGCGCATCGAAGCCCTGTGCGGTCTGACACTGGATAACGCTTATGACCGCCTGGACATCGGCATCGCCCTGATGATCTGGCGGCTGTCTGCCTGATTGTTTTTAGCCAAGAGGAACTTGCCCATGCACATCATCAACGCCCGCCTGCGCAACCGTGAAGGCCTGCATGATCTGCACCTGGAACACGGCCGGATCGCCAGCATCACCCCACACACAACAGCGCCGGCAGTGGGGCCCAATGACCTGGACGCAGCCGGCAACCTGGTGATACCGCCCTTCGTCGAACCGCACATTCACCTCGATGCCACCCTCACCGCCGGCGAACCACGCTGGAACATGAGCGGCACCCTGTTCGAAGGCATCGAGTGCTGGGGTGAACGCAAGGCCACCATCACCGAGGAAGACACCAGGACCCGCGCCAAAAAAACCATCCAGTCCCTCGCCGCCCACGGCATCCAGCATGTACGCACCCATGTCGATGTCACCGACCCCGACCTCACGGCGCTCAAGGCCATGCTGCAAGTGCGCGAAGAAAGCACGCACCTGATCGACCTGCAAATCGTCGCATTTCCCCAGGAAGGCATCGAGTCATACCGCAACGGCCGCGAACTGATGGAAGAAGCTATTCACCTGGGCGCCGATGTGATCGGCGGCATCCCCCACTTTGAATACACCCGCGACCAAGGCGTGAGTTCGGTGAAGTTCCTGATGGACCTGGCCGAACGCACCGGCTGCCTGGTGGATGTGCACTGCGACGAGACCGACGACCCGCACTCACGCTTCCTCGAAGTACTTGCCGAAGAAGCCCGCAGCCGCGACATGGGGGCCCGCGTCACCGCCAGCCACACCACGGCCATGGGTTCCTACGACAATGCCTACTGCGCCAAACTGTTCCGCCTGCTGGGGCACTCCGGGATCAGCTTCGTCTCTTGTCCCACCGAAAGCATCCACCTGCAGGGTCGCTTCGACAGCTTCCCGAAACGCCGTGGTGTCACCCGGGTCAACGAGCTGCTGGAGGCCGGCATGAACGTATGCTTTGGCCAGGACTCCATCGTCGATCCCTGGTACCCGCTGGGCAACGGCAACATCCTGCGCGTGCTGGAAGCCGGTTTGCACATCTGCCATATGCTCGGCTACCGCAACCTGCAAAGCGCCCTCGACCTGGTGACCGACAACAGCGCCAAGGCCATGGCCCTGGGTGACCGTTACGGCCTAGAAGCCGGGCGCCCAGCCAACCTGCTGATCCTCTCGGCCGACAGCGACTACGAGGTGATTCGCAGCCAAGGGCTGCCGCTGTACTCGATTCGCCACGGCAAGGTGTTGATGAAACGCCAGCCGGCGCAGGTAGAGTTTGTCTAAGCACCCAGGTCAGACGATTGAGTCGAGATCCAGCGGCTGTGCCCTCCCCAGCTCACTCTGCGCAGCGGGAGGGATGCTCGCGACCTGAGGCAACGCCTGGTTTTCACGATGGCGGAACCAGCGCTTGAGACTGGGTTGCAGGTTGGAGGAGTGGCTATGGCTGCCGTAGACATCACGCGCGTCGAGACGACGCCAGCGCAGGGTTTGCAGGCGTTCGCGACCGGTGTGCAGGCGGTCGATCTCAGCGTTCAGCGGCTCATGGTATTCATAGGCACGGTCGTTGGCCGGGCGCTGTCGAGCCAGTTCACGCCGCTTGTCTTGCAGTTGCTTGCGCATGGTCGCAAGGGCGTGGTCGAGCAGTTCAAACTCCCGTTGGGTCACCAGAGGACCGTTGCTATCCACCGCTTGTTGCCAGCGACGCAACGTCGCCCAGGCGGCCGGGATGTAGCTGGCGGTCATGAAATGCTGCTTGTATTGCACCAACTGTTTGATCAGGCCTTCGCGATCGGGCATGTCACCGCGCGTTTGCCATGCCCGGTTGCGGCCGGCTTCTTCAATGGACTCGCAGCCCGGCTTCCACAGCACGGACGAATGCGTACCGTCCGGGAGCATGATCGGCATGAAGTGCTGTTGATCGCCGTGGTGTTGGTAGGGGTTGCCGCCAATACGCACCAGGCCGGCGGCGAACAACAGGCCCCCGGCCGTGGGGGCGCTGAATAGCGTGACGGCACCGGGGATCCAGAGTTTGGCGGTGGTGTTCATCCAAGGGGCCGGGACGCTGGGGACCGGGTCGTTGTGGTTGACGATGCGGTGGTGGACCAACGTGGAAGCGCCGGCAGTGAACTCGGCATCGGCGGCGCGGGGGGCGCCGTAGGTGTAGAGGAGGATGTTGTAGTTACGCTCAGGAATACGACGTAACGCTTCTGCCAGTAACAACGCAATTGCGCCGCCCAAGCTATGACCGCAAATGACTATTCGTTGGCCTATGTGAAATTGACTGAGGTAACGCAGTACGAAGTCACGCACAGCCCGGTAAGCCTGATAGAAACCTTCGTGTGCCTTGCCGACCCCGTCGGCGAATGCAACCTGATGGGCGTTTGCATCCCGTAGTGCGTCGGCCGTGCTGAACGTTCCGCGCACTGAAATCAGGATCACCTCATCGTGATGGGTGATGAACGCCTGGGTGTCAGTGCCGTCTTTTTCGTCATCAAAGAAGTGCAAGCTTGCGGGATGTTCCTGTTTCTCGCCCAACTCCGGGCGATTTTGCAGGTACAACTCAGGGTCGAAGGGCAGGATTTCGAAGCGCCTGGAATAAGGGACATCTTCATAAAGAGGGAAAAATCGCCGGGTTTGCTCGGGATCAACTCGCCAGGCTTCACGGTATCCAGACAGTTGCTTGCCAAACAGATTCCCAACGCTGGGGTCCAGCGGGAAATGGACTTTATCAACGGGTTTCTTTGAGGGTTCCTGCCCAAAATCGCAGTAACTCAACGCTGCAAACAAAGCCAACTGATACAGGTTCAAAGCACAGAACTCATCTTCAGTGGAGAGCATCGGGCGCAAGGCTCGCAGCGGTCGGACTTCGAGAACGGTATGCTGGCTGGGGAACAGCACGATACCCGATAAGGTTGGCTGGGGCGGGCCAAAGCCCAGGTCGGCCATCATTTTTAATGCGTGGCGCTGGGGGCGGTGGGGTGTTTTTTCCACGGGGGGAAGATGGGCGATATGGCGAACCAGATCGCTTACTTCAACTTGGTAAAACCGATCTGAGCTCTGTCGTCCTGGATTGCTTTCAGTTCGCCGACCATCGACGCTTGAAAAACGGGTTTGTTCAGCTCGCACTTGAAGATCGGTGATCGGTAATGGATAGCTGTCTCGCTGCTGCAATGTTGAATAGTAGCCCCTCCCCGCCTCATATGGAGCATCTAAAACCAGCACGACAGGACCGCGACACTGCCCCTCCAACCGTGCAAACCCTTCTCCATTCAAATGGCCTTTGTACCGCTGCCCTGCGCTGTCAACAACCTCATATCTAAGCCCTCCATAGGCTTTCCCATCACCTGATTCATCCACCAGACAAAAACTCAGCCAACCTCCATG
Source organism: Pseudomonas sp. 1 R 17 (assembly GCF_900067035.1). Lineage (NCBI taxonomy): Bacteria > Pseudomonadati > Pseudomonadota > Gammaproteobacteria > Pseudomonadales > Pseudomonadaceae > Pseudomonas > Pseudomonas sp. 1 R 17. Next base: position 57,926 of record NZ_FKLB01000024.1, on the reverse strand, counting down.
CAATGCGCAAGCAGGCATACTTTCATCAAAAAAAGGGTGCTTCCATTCTTCCATCGTCATGCCTGGATATCCTTATTCAGTACAAGTTGGATAGATGTCGCATATACGCCCATCGGGCATTGTGATGGGCTTGAAGTCGGTAGTATTCCCGTTACAGAACGCATAAAGATCATCAAAATCCGTCCCTAGACAACGCTTCCACCCACCAGGAAAACGAATCCAGTTATCGCCCATGTAAGGTCGCTCTTCGGGATTGAGTCCTACTTTTATCAGTACCTTTTGTCCTCCCAGTTCATCTCGCAGCAAACCACCTCTCGTACCAGCGTTAGATAGCGCCCCACTGTCACTCAAATATCCACATTTAAGGACCTTTATGATTACGTGCTTCCGCCCTGCAGTCCGAAACAACCACTGACACTGCCAAGACAGCTCCTTAACTCCCGACTCCGGCATTCCTGGCCGATCCCCCTCCAGAAGATCCCGAATGGAAATCCCCCCTATATCCCCCCCAACGTCCGAATCCCGCTTGCCCCACTTCGCATAAAGATCAAAATCCACACTTCGCAGCACCAACGGACACCCCTGTACCGTCTCACTCAGAGGCAACTCATAACTCGCACGACTCGCCACCGGCTTGTACTCGGTAAAAAAGACCTTCCGCTCCGGCCTCTTGCCTCGGCGCCTTGGCAAGGTGCAGGTCTCACCTGTTGCAGGCCCATAGTTGGCGGCAGTTTTAAGTTTAAACTCCGCCGGTAAATCCACCTCCAACGTAAAGCGATCAACCGGCTTCATCGCACATCCCGAAAGTCCCGCCATCGCCAGCGCAAGCAGCACGCCCCATACACGCTTACTCATCCTTGTTCTCCAACATGAGCCACTGCTGCTTAACTCGTTCAAAGTGATCCTGCGGTGTTTCTCCAACCGTCGGCTGCCAACGAATCCCACTGCTGCGAGTGGCCTCTTCCAGCCGTCGCACGACCAGAAACTCCAGCTGTTCCGGCTGGCTCCATCGCCAACTGCGAGCCTGTTCCAACACTTGGGTCAGCCAGACCCTGGGGTCTTGGAATTCAACCAATGCCGCCAGATCTTCACTGTGTTCAGCCAGCAGGTAACGCAGGATATTGGCGTGCAGGATGGCGCTGGCATTCGGGTTGGGCGTGTTCAGCCAAGGAGCTGGCTCGGGCACCGGATAGTCACCGGGGGCAGGGTTGTCACCGCAGTGCCAACTGCCTTCATGCCAGTAGCACACACTGATCAGTGGGCCGAGGAATGCTGGCCAGTGTTCAAGGCCCAGATGGTTCAGTGCGCGCGCCAACGTACGATTGTCGTGAAGGCGGTACAGCGTCCGGTTATTCTCCGGTCCGACCAGCAGCCGGTCGCGCCAATGCCGGGACATGTCCGTCAGGTCCGCGTCTGGCAAGCTGCCCAGCCAGCCCCAATTCATCTCTGGTTCTTGCAGAAGATCGAGCAACGCGGGCTCCCCTACCTGATCCAGCAACAGGATCACGGGGCCAGACGTGGCCATTTCCGCCAGTGGGGTTTGTGCGTAGAGGTGGCAGTACGCCGGAAAACCGCGTGCCGCCAACATTGGCTGGCACGCTGCGTTATTCCCCTCAAGCATCAGGCACAGCCTGTGCCCCGCCTGTTGCTGTTGGCTCATCCATCGGCTTGGAAGGTTTTCCATCAGGCGGCCCTCCCGCCGACAGTGCAGAGGCCTTCGCGGCAGTCCTCGCATAGCGGGCAGAAGTCCGCATCCAGTTGCCTGGCCAAGTGCATGATGGCGCCCTGTGTGGCGGAGATTTTCGGGCTCTGCGCAACCAACAGGGCGTTCGCAGACCCGGTCGCGGACGGGGTTCCACCGAGGGTGATGGGCCGACTGCTGAAAATGCCGCCTGCCTGGATCACCAGGTGCTCTCCGCCGGCCTTGAAACTCAGTTGTACGCCCGCGTCGATCACCAGGCTGGCGCCGGCCTTGAGATGCACCTGTTGCCCGGCTTCAATCACCAGGGTTTGCCCGACATAGGTCCGGCTGTCGCCCTGCACGTCCAGATGATCGCTGGCCTTGAGCACAACCTTGCGGTCACCGGTGACGTGACGATGCTCCTCGCTTTCCAGGTGCGCCGTACTTAACCCTCGAATGATTTCACGCCGCTCACCGGCCACTTCCAGGCGACTGTCATGCCCCACCTGCTGCTCCAGGTCCCGCTGGGCACGAAGGTAGATGAGCTCCTTGCCACGGCGGTCTTCCAGGTGCAATTCGTTGCCGCCGCCTCCGCCCGGGGTGCTGCGACTGCGCAAGACGCTGCGGGTCTTGTGTTGCGGCAAGGAATAGGTCGGCATGTGCAACGCATTGGCCAGGCAACCGTTGATCAATGGTTGGTCCGGGTCGCCCTCCAGGAATGTCACCAGCACTTCCATACCCACCCGCGGGATCATCGTTGCGCCAAACCCGTCTCCGGCCCAACCCGATGCCACCCGCACCCAACAACTGCTTGTGTCATCGCTCTTGTCCAGTCGGTCCCAGTGAAACCGTACTTTTACCCGGCCGTATGCATCGCAATGCACCTCCTCGCCGGCAGGCCCGGTCACCGTGGCGGTCTGGGTGCCGTGGATGGTCGGCTTGGGGTGCTTGAGAGGGGGTCGATACGGCGCACTCCAGGGTGTCGCGGTGAAACGGTTGCGATACCCCTTGAATGCATCCACCTCACCTGTCCCATCCTCCAGCACCTGCGGTTGATAACCCTCGTGACGGACCGAAGTGATCAACCATAAATCATTGCAGGCCGGATCCGGATGGTCGTGCAGCTCAAGAAAATGCCCACTGCGCAGCACCGCTTGGTCGCTCCTGCCCAATGCCCGATATCCGCCGATCTGAAGGCGCTCCAACCCCCTGCGAGCCAGGCGCGCGCCCCGTGCATGGCCGGTAAATCCAGCCGGGTAGCGGTAGTCCTCAAGGGGTTGCGCTGAGGCAGAACCCGCGCTGTCTTGCAGACATAAGGACGGATGCTCGAAGTCATGATCACGACGCACCGTTTGCTGGCTGCGGGTCGCCAGGCGTACGTCGAAACGCTGGATAACCCGTGTCTCGGCCAGCGGCCCGCCGGCAGCTGAATAACGCTGCGCAGGCAGGCGGTGGAACACGGTCTGGTCGTCGCCAAACACCAGCACATGCTGGTGCTCGCTGTGACGGAAGTGGTAGTGAATGCCCTCCTCTTCACACAGCCGCTGGATGAAATGCAGGTCGGTTTCCGCGTATTGCACGCAGAACGTCCGCGGCGGGTAGACCACCGGCCCCAACTCAAAGGCATAGCGGTCGGCCAGGATGCCGTGGTGTTCGAGGACTGCCGCGATGATCTGCGGAACACTGCGCTGCTGGAAAATCCGCTGGTCGCGTCGATGGGCAAGGTAGGCGAGATGCGGCGCCAACGTCAGGTGATAACGGGTGAGCCGCCGCCCGGGATCATCGCGGCCAATCGCGTAAACCTGCCCGTGCAGGCCTTCATTGGCATCGCCAAAAACCAGGTAGGCAGGCTGGTGGAGCAGTGACTCCAGGTCCAGTGAAGGGGTTTCGCTGACCATCTGCACCTGGATGAAAAACGGCTGATCAAGCACCTCCTGACCGTTGAACGCCAGTACTTGAAAGTCAGTCTTTATGCCTGGAAGGATTAATTTGAAACGTGACGAAACAAACGCGTTAACCATCCGTTGTTACCCGCCAATATCGATAGTTATTACCGGACTGAGATACCTCCCCCGCCAAACATGAAATAAGTTGCCGAGGAAAAGCGCCTGAACGCCTTGAAGCTTAGCGTTTCCAGGAAAAAATCGGCCCCAAAAAAATAAAAAAGAAGTTTCGTACGACTGAGATTGAAGTGTCTTTTACAAAATAATAAATCAAGTCAATGAGCCACTTCTCAAACATAAGAAATGCCCTACACCAACTTTTATCTGATCAATTAATTAATAGCGAAACAGCTGACACCCACTCAGGGCGTCAACTGCTCAAAAGACTTCATGTCCGAGGCCGTGCAGTCCCGAACAGACTGACGCTCAGCAGCGTATCGACCTGGGTGTGCAAACGTACCGGCGCAGTGCCACCCGGCATCACCACCGCGACTTCACCTCCCTCAACCCAACCCGCTCGCCACGCCGCACAGGCCACGGCACTGGCGCTGGTGCCGGAGGACGCCGTGGGGCCCTCTCCCCGCTCGAACACCCGGGCAACCACCCGGTTGCCGGATTGCCTGGCGACCCATTGCAAATTGACTCCGGCCAAGCATGGCTCGCCGCTTCCTGCCGGGGGGGCGAAGGCAATCGCCTGCAACGGTTCGAACAGCGCTGGCTGTTGCATCTGCAGATTGTCCGGCAAGGCTGACATGTGTTCGACCAGGGTCACACAATGAGGATTGCCCACACGCACAAACTGACTGTGCGCCCACTGTGGGTTGATTGCCGCCAACGCCTTCACATGGCTCAGTTCAATGTCGCCTTGGAACACCTGCTCAACCCCCTGAGCACCCACGGCCGACGGCCCGAACCCGGGCAACCCCAATGCCAGCCAGAATCCAGAGCGGTGCTCATAGATGGCAGGTTCGACCCGAGTCACCAAAGGCGACACCCCGTCAGGCTGGTCATGATGCACGCGCAAATCACAGGCCTCGGTCATCAAGCCCTGGTCAGTAAGCGCCTGGGCAAAAATCGTCAACCCATTGCCACTGCGCTCGGCCAGGGAGCCGTCGGTGTTCACGATCAACAGGTCAAACGGCGGCTCGGCCTGGAACGGGCCCACCAGCAAGCCATCGCAGCGGTGGGCCTTGGCATTGGCCGGGCGCGGCGTCGAGCCCCACTCGCATTCAGACCTTATGGCCGATGCAGCCCAAGCCTCGCGAGTCCTCGCGGCCTGCGCCGCGCTGTCGGGCACCTCGATACCCCGCTGTCGTAGGAACGCCGGGCTGGCGACCCCGTAAATGTTGCCACGTGCGTCATAGAACTGGGTCATGGCGCCACTTGCCTTGCAATCTTCATCGGTGCGTCCGCTCGGTTGCCTACAGGGTTGGACCAGCAGCGTATTACACAATGCAGGGTGTGTGGGAGGCGGCCTGGAAGGTGGTAATCCACCGTGAAAACCCGGGGGTTCACCAGCTCCCACAGGGATTACACACCTTCCAGAACGCCTTCCGCAAAGACACTCCGTGTGTGGTTGCCAACGCCCATGGCGTTCCAGAATTGCAAAAAAACTCATCGCCGCTGATCTCGGGGGGAACCCGGCTCGCCCCCCAAGGCCTGATGTGCAAGGATGTCGCGCCGGACATCGTTCGCTGAACGCAAAACCAAGGATTTTTTCATGACTGCCATCCCCACCTCAGCACCCGTGGTTCCCGGGCGGCTGGAACAAATGTCGACCCGTATCGCATTTTTCATCGCCGGCTTCGGCATTGCTGCCTGGGCGCCGTTGGTGCCATACGCCAAAGCACGCGCCGAACTGAGTGAAGGCACTCTGGGCCTGCTGCTGTTATGCCTGGGGGTGGGGTCTATCATCGCCATGCCGGCCGCCGGTGCGCTGGCGTCTCGTTATGGCTGCCGACGCGTGCTGAGCGCCGGCACGATCATGATCTGCCTGGCCTTGCCCATGCTGGCCACGGTCAGCTCGATTCCGTTACTCATCGCCGGATTGTTCCTGTTTGGCGCGGGCCTTGGCACGGTGGACTCCACGGTGAACCTGCAAGCGGTGATTGTTGAGCGCGCCAGTGGCAAAACCATGATGTCGGGCTTCCACGGCTTGTTCAGCCTGGGAGGGATCGTCGGCGCGGCCGGGGTTGCCGGGCTGCTGGGGTTGGGTCTGTCACCTCTGCAGGCGACCCTGGTGGTGATCGTCATCATGGCACTGGCGCTGCTCAAGGCCGGGCCCCATTTGTTGCCCTATGGCAGTGAAAGTTCGGGTCCGGCATTTGCGATCCCCCACGGCGTAGTACTGTTCATCGGCTGTCTGTGCTTTATCGTGTTTTTGGCAGAAGGCGCCGTACTGGATTGGAGCGCCGTGTTCCTCAGTGCCGAACGCGGTCTGGACGAAGCTTACGCCGGCCTGGGTTACGCAGCCTTCGCCCTGACCATGACTGCCGGGCGCCTGACCGGCGATGCCATCGTGCGGCGCCTGGGCGCGACCCGTGTGATTGTGGTCGGTGGTGCACTGGCCACTGCTGGCATGTTGCTGGCAACGTTATTGCCAGCCTGGGAAACCGCATTGCTGGGGTATGCGCTGGTAGGTGCCGGTTGTTCGAATATCGTACCGGTGCTGTACACCGCCGTCGGCAAACAAACGGTGATGCCGGAACATATTGCCGTGCCTGCCATCACGACCTTGGGGTATGCCGGGATTCTTGCCGGCCCCGCAGTGATTGGCTTCATTGCCCATGGCAGCAGCCTGAGCAGTGCCTTTGTGCTGATCGCAGTGCTGCTCGCCGGTGTGTCCCTGAGCGGCAAGATCCTCAAGGAATGACCCCCGCACATCAGCGCGCTTTTCGGGCCTTGTCCTGTTCCAGCCAACGCTCGAGGCTTTTGTTACTGAGCCAGCCGTCTTTTTGCGGCAGACCAAACAATCGTGTGCCGTTCGCACGTATCAGCGAAGGCAGCAGACCAGGCCGCTCAAGAATGTTCTTCGCCGTGTAGACACAGAGCTCGCTGTACCTGGGCCGAGGCATGCCGGAGGAAGGATCCAGCACAGGCGCACCCTCTTGATCAACGGCATGCGGGTCCTGCATGACGGCCTTGAGCATGGCGATTTCAACGTACTGGTGTTGTTCAAAGAAGAACGTCCGGTCCTGCGATTTATCCCTCAATTGTTCGAACTGGCCCTGCAGGGCCAGCACCACCTGGGTATTGCTCTGGGCATGGAACGGGTCCTGGCTGAACACACTTGGCGAGCTGTTCCCCTGTAGCGTTTGGGCTGCCGCCCTGAGACTGTCCGGGGTGATATCGCCGTCGCGGCTCAAAATTGCATCGCTCAACCGCGGGCGCTTGAGAATCTCGCTGACCACTTGAATCGTCCGGTCCAACTCCTCGCTTTTCCCCATACGTTCGTCTGCAACACGCTGCAATGACGAGCAGGTCAAACGCCCGTCGTTCAGGAAGGGGTACAGCCTGCCAAAATCTTTTTCCAGGGCCAACGCCAGTTGGCTGTCGGTGGACGTTACGCCGGGCTGGGCGAGGTTCACGCGCGTAGCAGCGGGCAGGTTCTGCAGCGCTCGCTGGCGCAGCACCGACATTGTTCCGCGCAGCACCAGAGGCACCCGCGACACGCCGTCGAGGCGCGCAGGAACAGCCCCCTGTCAGGTTTCAGAGGGCGTGAGCGGCGCTGGCACTGTAGACCGTAAAGCCGGTTCATCCAGTGCCAAGGGCAGACCATGAGGGGGTGTACCCTCGATCGTCATGGGTTTTCTCCAACGCGTTTCCGATACATACCTGCCCGGTGATCACCACCCCCAGACGGAATCAGCGAATGGATTCCACCGGCAAGCACCCCATGTGTGGTTGGACAAACACAACAGTTCCGGACAACCGATGAATACCAATGACAGCATGTAAACAACGACCAGAAGGTACGGTGATTCCCACCCTTACCGACGCAACCAGGTCGTCAGGCTATTGATCAGCCTGGAATACTTGGGGGGCTTGGCGTCGTCACTCGCCATCTGCCCGGTCGCGAGCATGCCCCGGGAAAAGTCTTCCTCGACCGGCGCCTGGAATTGGCACTGACCGGCGAAAGCCCTCATGCGCCTGGCTTCGACAGCATGCACATCGGCCAGGGCCGGGGGCTCTTGCGCAACGATGGCACCCGTGGGCACAGTCGGATCGCCATCATCCGTATTGCGAAAGAGCTCATGACAGCTGGGCTGGGGCGGGTGAAACGAGCTTGACGTCATTTGCTAGCTCTCCACACGGAATCTGAAAGCCGACCGGTTTGATCAAGGCCGGTGCCTATGAACTACTTGGTCAGTCGGCGTAAACAGTTCCTGACAAAATTGAGCCAGGCACCGTCATTCAGCGGCGGCGCCTGGCGGACGGTCAGCGGGAAAGCAGGTAAAGCGCTTGCCAGCTGATCCGGCCGTCATTATCACGACCGGCGAGATTGTCCATTTTCCTCAACACGTCACTGCGCTTGAGTATCTCCTGGGACAGCTGGATCAGATGATCCATGGGCGAATCGCCTGTCTGCTCCTGGGCCGCCAGGCTCCTCAGGTGGTTGAAGCTCAGCTCCCGGTCCCAGGGATTACGTTTCAACTCGTCGAAATGCTCAAGCATTTCACCGGCCATTTCCTTGTCGGTCTTGTACTTGAAGTAGTTTTCCCCCTTGACCACGATGTTCACATTTTGCCGGTCGATCAGGCCATCCAATGCACCGGTGGAGGAGTGCCGGTCCAGGGCGCTCATCAGTTCCGGACGTCGCAGCAACTCGTTGGCCAGGCGAATGTTCGCGTTCGTGACCGGATTGGGAGACCAGGTTTTTTTCGCCATCCCATAGATACTGTCAACGCTGACATACCCAGGGTTGCTGCGGTCCCTGAAGGCATTGAAATTGTCACGTAACTGTTGCGCCAACTCGTCATTGCTTTTCAGCGAGTACGTCGGATCAGGCCAGCCCGGCGCGGGCGGATACGGCTTACCCACGGTAGGATCGGGGCGTGGTGGCGGATTGCAGTAGCCAGGACCTGGTTGTGGGCGATGCCAGGCAAACCAAGGGCTCACCCAGTGTCTGACCGTATCCATCAGGCCCTGCCTGGCCGGCTCGCTGGAGTGACGCATCACGTTGTCAGCAGCACTCTGACGGGGGGCCTGCGAAGAGGGCGCGCCGAACACGGGCCCCCTCTGGTTTTCCCGAGGCAGGAAGCTGACGTTTGCAGCCGCTTGGCCGTTGGGGGCAGTCGCTGGCCGAGGGGCTTTGACCTCAGGCCTGGAAGTGGCCTGCAAAAGGTCAGAAGTTGATGAGGTCGAGGCCTGTGTATCGGACACCAATACCGACATAGTTTTCTCCATTACAGTGGGCGCGATCTTCAGCTTGCCGCTCCAACGCAACGTCGAAGCCCTTTAGCTTTCCCATGTGTGGCACTTCTGTCGGAAACGGTTCCTGAACCAGCCGCAATATGCACTGCGAGGATGTAAGAAACAGGACAAACGATCGCAGCCTCTTGCAAGACTGCGACTTTTCCAAACCGATAAAGGTCAGAACCCGACGCTGGCCTGTACAAAAAACGTACGCGGCTCGCCCAGGTACAGCCCGGCATTGTTGTCGCTGGAGCGGGTGTAGTGCTGCTGGTCAAAGACGTTTTTCACCCCCACCCCCAGCTTCAGGTTCGACAGTTGTTCGCCAAAGTCGTAGCCACTGCGCACGTTGACCGAGACATAGCCCGGGATATCACCGTACTGCCCATCGGCGCTGCCCTGGGTAATGTAGGTGCTGGTGGTACCCGGTGCACGCTGTCCGGACTGGGCGTACACATCCAGGTTGTGGGTCCAGTGGTTGACGTCGTAGCGCAGGCCCAGGGTTGCCACTTCCCGGGAATACAGTGGCAGGTCGCGTCCTTTGAACGGTACGTCACCTTCGGCGGTAGCCTTGGTGTAGGTGAAGCCGGCGTTGGCGGTCAGGCCGTCCAGGCGAGGGTCCAGGTTCGACAAGTCATAGTGGGCCGACGCTTCGATGCCGGTGTGCTTGGTGGCGCCAAGGTTGGTCCAGCCCACGGCATTGCTGACGTATTGCAGCTCATCCGAGAAGTCGATGTAGAAATACGTGAGTTCCCCGCCCCACACACTGTCGCTGTAGCGCGTACCGACCTCATAGGTCTTGGCTTTTTCCGGGTTCAGGCCGCTGGCGGTCTGGTCGCCGCTGCCGCCTTGTCCGAGTTGGAAGTACTGCAGGCTGCCGAAGGAGGTTTCGTAGTTGGCGAACAATTTCCACGCATCGGAAAGGTGGTACATCACGCTCAGGGCCGGCAGCGGTTCCTGGCTATGGACCTCGCGGCGTTTTTCCTGGGTGCGGGGCCCCGTAAGGGGGATGACCGGACGGTCGTGCCATTCGGTGCGGATGTCTTCAAAACGGATGCCCGGGGTGACGGTCCACTTGCCGATATCGATCTTGTTGTCCACATAGAAGGCGTTGGCCTCGGTGCCACCGGTGCGATCCTGGTAGACGTGACCATCGCTGCGGCCACCCGGCGTCGGCACGTTGTTGATCAGGTTCAGACTGGTGGCCTGCTCATGCATGCCTTCCTTGAGGTAGCGGTAACCGACGCTGACTTCCTGGGTGCTGGGGCCCACGTCGAATACATGGGATACCCGCGGCTCGATGCCGAAGGTGTAGTAGGTGCGCGGGTAGGACCCGAGGGTCGCGAGGTCGCGGTTAGCGATGTTACTGCCGCGGAAACTGTCGGAATAATAAGTCAGCACTTCGGCCTGGGTCCGGTCGTCGATTTGCCGGATGTACTTGAAGGACACGTCCTTGCGGCGCCCGCTGAAATTGTCCCAATCGCGCACCGACTGGTACGGGTTGGCATCGAACTGTTTCTGGGTCAGCCCGCCGGGCATGTCGGCGCTGGCATCGTAGTAATGGAAGTTCAGCGAGAAGTCGTCCTGGTCGGTCGGCGCCCAGTGGGTCTTGAAGATCACGTCGTCGATGTCGTTGCCGTTGTTGCTGTTGCGGTAACCGTTGCCATTCACTCCGGAGTACAACAGCGCAGCGCCGATGCCGTTTTCGGCAGTGCCGCCGATAAAAGCGCTCTCGATGTGCTTCCAGCCACCATGGGCGGAAGTTTGCAGGGTGGTGCCGACTTCACCGGAGAATTTCTCGGGGATCGCGCGGGTCACGAAGTTGATCACGCCACCGACGTTCTGTGGCCCATAACGCACGGAACCGGCGCCGCGTACCACGTCGATGCTGTCCAGGTTGCCGGCGGAAATCGGCGCCATCGACAGTTGTGGCTGGCCATAGGGCGCGAATGCCGCCGGCACCCCGTCGATCAGCACGGTGGAGCGTGGCGACAGACGTGATGTCAGCCCGCGTACGCCGACATTGAGGGAAATATCGCTGCCACCTGTGCCGTTGGATTCCTGCACCTGGACCCCAGGCATACGACGCAGCACATCACCGACATTCATCGCGCCCTGCTCCACCATGGCTTCGCGGCGAATCACCGTACGCGCGCCCGGGTGGTTCTGCACCACTTCGGCATCGGCATCCCCAAGCCAGTCGCCGACCACCCTGATGTCGGTGGCACCCAGTTCCAGGGGCGAACCGGCGTCACCGGCGCCGCTGCCGAGCGGGCGCAGGGTCACGGAACCAGCGTCGATCTGATAGTCCAGGCCACTGCCTTGCAGCAATTGGCGCAGGGCCTGTTCCGCCGACAGGTTGCCATCTACTGCGGGGGCCTGCTTGCCGGCGACCAGGTCGGGGCTGAAAAACACTTGCAGGGACGTCTGCTGCCCCAGTTGGCTCAGCGCGCTCCCCAGGGGTTGGGCCTGGATATGGATAGCGTCGCCAGCATAGGCCGCCGGCACTGCGGCACTGACAGCAAGCGCAAGGGCAAGCGGCGCCCAGCGGGAGATTTTATTGTTGTGAACGGCACATTTTTTCACGTCGACCCCAGTCCTGTAATCGCAAGAGTATGCGGCTGTTAATGCAAACCAGTTGCAGCTGCAGGAGAAGACGAAGAACTCGGAAAAAACCTGAATCTCAGCGTGAAATAATTTCCTGGCTGCCATCCGGCAGGGTCCTCAGGGCCACGGGCAGGATATGGGGCAAGGCCTTGAGCAAGGCATCGGTGTCATTGGCCTTGAACACACTGGTCAGTCGCAGGTTGCCAACGGCGGGTGTGCTGACGCGCAACGGGCGCTCGCGATAACGCGACACCTCACGGGCGACTTCACCCAGGGATGCGTTGTTGAACACCAGTTTGCCGCTGCGCCAGGCCGTCAGTTCCTCGGCATTCACTGCGTAGGACGCTGCCACCAAGCCTTGGTCATTGATATGGGTTCCCAGCCCCGCCGTCAGCGTCACCCCCTCGTTCGGTGAGCGCCCTTGCACCTTCACCGTACCGGCCTCGACCACCACACGGGTCTGGTCATCATCGCGACGCACATCAAAGCGCGTGCCGGTGACCGTCACCTGCCCTGCACCGGCGGCGACCACAAAGGGACGGCTGCTGTCATGCTCGACATTGAACATGGCCTCGCCCTGCTTGAGTTCAATACTGCGGCGGCCTTTTTCGTAGTGCACCGAGACAACACTGCGGCTGTTCAAATCCATCATCGAGCCGTCGGGCAATGCCACCTGGCGATGCTCACCCAGGCGCGTGCTGAAATCGGCCCGGTAGGGCTTCGGATGATCAAGGCCGCTGAACAAGCCGAGCCCCAAGGCCACGGCGACCACACTGGCGGCGACGGCGTAACGCAACACGCCACGACGTTTTGGACGCTCGGCCGGCGCCTCGCCCAACGCCTGCAAGCGGGCCTTGGGCACCAGGTCGGCGGCGCCCCACAGGCCTTGCAGCACATCGAATTCATATTGGTGCTCGGGCTTTTCATTGCGCCACACATCGAAACGCTCGCGCTCGGTGGCGTCCAACCCAGCGTCTTGCAGGCGTACAAACCATTGCGCGGCTTCGTCGCGGGCACGGTTATCCATCATGGAAGGTCCTGTTTCAGAGCGAGCGTGTGTCATGGGGCCATCGCATCCAGGCGGTCACGCAAATGCCGCAGGGTGCGGATCATATACTTTTCCACCATGTTCTTGGACAAGCCCAGGCGCTCGGCGATCTCCTGCTGGGTCAGGCCCTCGATCTTCTGCCAGATAAAGATCCTGCGGCAGTTGAGCGGCAACTCGGCCAATGCCCGCTCGATGGAGTCCGCGAGCTGGATCGCGTGCATGAAATGCTCCGGGTCACCGCCGTGGGGCTGGCTCTGATCAAAGGCTTCCAACGCCATGGCTTCCCGCCGGTCTTCGCGTCGGTAGGCGTCCACGGCGATATTTCGCGCAGTTTGATGCAGATAAGCGCGCGGTTGCTCTACCTGGGAGGCGGTTGTCTCCAGCACTCTCACAAAGGTGTCATGGGCCAGGTCCTCGGCCTGCTGACGGTTTCTCAGGCGGCGTGTCCAGGTGCCGATCAACTCTTCGTAGTGCTCGAAAAAGCCTGTTCTGCGGGGCGGCTGAGGGATCATCGCGGGAGCACTGGGGAGGCGGGGCGTGAATAGTAATGCTTCCTATTAAGTGGAGCAATTGCTACCCGTCGACCGCGCCACTGCCTGGAAACTAAAGCGCCTGTTTAAGGCGACTCAATTTCTCCCGGCTGCCGCACACGCTCATCTGGCACCATTTGCGCAGTTTGTTCTTGGAGATATCCAGGAATAGCCAATCACAGTCGGTGGCCGTGCAGCACTTCAGCACGCGAAGATCACCGGACACCAGCAACTGCGTGGCCTCGATCGCCAGGCGCCCGATCAACATTGCACTCAGTTCCTGGGCAGAGGTGCAGGTTTTCCACGCCCAGGCCGGTGTCCCATCAACCATGCGCAGCACCCGCCAGGCGGTGCCTTGCTGGAAATTCAGGTTGATCTGCTGCAAGGCGTCATCGGCCGCAGCCTGGCGCAAGGACAACGGGTAAAACACGGCATACAGGCATTCGCGGAACGCAATGATGGCGTCCAGATCCGGCTGGTAGGAAATAGGCGACTCAAACACCATGGCCTTGTATTCAGCGAACTCCTGGGTGGAGATCAACGAGGCGTGCAGCGCCCATTCAAAGAAAAACTGAAAACTGGTAAGCCGCTCTTCCATGACTTTGAGCGGCGACCCAGGGCGGCGGCCGTTGGTGGTATTGATGAAGTCCAACACCTGGGCCCCGCCGATCAGGCGGATGGATTTTGCAGTGCCGGTGAAATGCGTCATGCCTGCTCCTGAAAAAACGCGGTATGCCTGCGATGGCGCAGATTACCTTGTTTTCCGAAGGTGCAGGCACCGCCACCGCGGCGCAAAGACCAGCGGCTATGTGCGCTCGTCGTTGCGGGCCATCCAATCGAGAATAGTCGCGACAGACTGTTCGACAGACAGCGCCTGGGTGTCCACGTGCACTTCCGGAAAGATCGGCACGTCGTAGTCCGAATCAATCCCGGTGAAGTGTTGGATCAACCCCAGGCGGGCTTTTTTGTACAAGCCCTTAGGGTCACGTTGCTCCGCCGTTTCCAGCGGCGCATCCACATGCACCTCGACAAAATGCTCATTGCCGACAATGGCGCGCGCGTAATGCCGGCTGGCCGCCGACGGTGAGATCAACGCCACGATCACCACCAGCCCTGCGTCCAGCATCAAGCGCGCCACTTCGGCGACCCGCCGGATATTTTCATCGCGGTCGCTGTCGGTAAAACCCAGGTCGCGGCACAGGCCGCCGCGCACCGAGTCGCCGTCAATGATGCAGGTCAAGCGCCCCTGTGCCTGCAAGGCCCTGTCCAGCGCATCGGCAATCGTCGACTTGCCGGCCGCCGAGATGCCCGTCATCCAGATGACCAAGGGCTTTTGCCCCATACGCGAGCGTTCCGCGACGAGATGGCTGAACGCAAACGCATGCAGATTCCGTTCTGGACGTTCCGCAAAATGACTCATGGCCGCTCACCCTCCGTCACCGCCACAGGCGGTTTACCCAACAGGAATACCATCACGCATTGCACGAACAGCAACAGCGCAACCACCCAGTAGACGGTCGCGAACGAGCCGGTCAGGTCCTTGGAAAAACCGCCCAGGAAGTTACCGCACACACCCCCCAGGCCGATCAGCACATTGGCAATGCCGAATGCCTGGGTCAGTCGGCTGACCGGCACGATTTGCCCGATGTAGCTGGGGACAAGCCCGAAGATGGGGTAGAACGCCAGGGCAAACAAAAATGCCGCCAGGTAGAACAGCGGGAGGCTGTTGAAACTGAACACCAGGGTGGCGGCCAGCCCCGCACTCAAAAAGCACATGGCCAGCGACGCCCTGACGCCCACCTTGTCGGCGATCCACCCCACCAGAAAGCCCGAGGCCATGCCCACCGCGCCAATGGTGGTCCAGACAAACCCGGCGTCCTGCACCGACACCCCCAACTCGTCCCGCAGGAACGGAGCCAGGTAAGTCTGGAACGGCAACAGCGCCATCCCATTCAAAAACGCAATGGCCCAGGTCAGGTACAGCGAGCGACTCAACCAAGGTGCATGACTCTCGAACGCCGTCGAACGCGGCCCGGAAAAACCGGCGTCCTTGTCCGCCACCAGGTTGCGCAGCAGAAACCAGGCCACCACGCACAGGGCCACCGAGATCAGGCCCGCGGTGAGCCAGATCGAGCGCCAGCCACCCTGCAGGGTAAGGAACGACACCAGCAAGCCATTGATGAACACGCCGTAGCTGGTGCCGCTGGAAATCAGCCCCATGACCCGCGAGCGATTACCCGGGCTGAAACCCTTGGTGACAATCTCCGCCAACGGGATGTACACCGAGGCCGAGCAGCCGCCGAGCAAAATCAACAGCGCCCCGGACAGCCAGATACTGTTGCTGACACTCAGCCCCAACAGCGCCAGGGAGGTCATCAGCGTCGACACCAGGCTGATCTTCCAGCCTTCGAAAAAACGACTGATGTAACTGGTGACCGATGAAAACAGCAGGAAGCCGATCTGCGCACCGCCGGTGATCAGGCCCACCGTGGTGTAGTCGAAACCGATGTCGCGGCGCATGTCCACCACCAGGTTGGCGAACAGGTAGACGCCAAACCCGTAGGTACTGGCCACGAACCCGGTCAACACCACCGCCAGCACGACGCTGTCCAACGGGCGCGCGCTACTGTGTACCAGTGTGCTCATCAGGTACTCCTTAAACGGCGCGTGCCGTGTGGATGACAAAATCACAATTCATCATGTCGTAGTCACGCTGGAAATCCCCGTAACTCTCATGGGCGCAAAACCCGGACTTGAGCACCTCCCCCTTCAACTCGCCCGGCAACAGCGGATAGACCTGCAACCGATACTGCTCGGCGTTATCGAACGAGTAGATGAACTCACACACGTGTTCATCCACCTGCCCCAGGCCGACGGATGCCTGCGTGCCGCAGTAATAGTAATGACCGCTGGATTTGAACTTGCCTGCGCGAATGGCAAAGAAGTTACGTTGATCCACAATCAGCAAGCCGCCCGGATTGAGCAATGCCCTGAATTTCTCCAGCACCTCCAGCCGTTCATGGGCTGCAAACACATGGCACAGCGAACTGCCCAGGCACACCACAGCATCGAAGCGCCCCAGTTCGGCGGGATCGAGGGCCTGCCAATCCCGGTAGTGCGATTCGATCGCCAACCCGCGTTGCCGAAAATTCTCCCGGGCCTTGGTCAACATCGTGCTGCTGCCGTCCGTGGCGACGACATCGAACCCCGCCTGCTTAAGCTGGACCGCATGAAAACCACTGCCCGTGGAGACGTCGATCACCGACTTCACGCCGTGCTGCTTCAGCAGGTTTTCAAAGAACCCGTTCTCCCCCCCCTTTCTTTTGTCCCAATCGATCAAGTCATCCCAGCGTTCGACGAATTTTTTCGAGTATTGCGTGGCGTAACTGGCGACTTCGCTGTGCTTGTGCCGCGACATTTGATTCATCACACACCTACCAGGTTGAATGTTTGAAAGACAGGTATTTGCTCGACAGCTCGTGGGCAAACTCGGCGGACTGTTCGATGGACATGGTTTTCTTCGAGTACCCCAGCATCGCCTGCATCACGGCCATGCATTGCGGGTTATAGGTGACCGAGCCATCGCAATGAATCTCATCGATGCCATCCTGGCTCTGGCAGATGGTGTTGATACGCACCGCTTCGTCCTGGGGGCAGTCGGCGCTGAACTGCACCTTGATCTGCCCCTCCTGCAACCACACCGGATAGCCGCCCGGCAACCCCAGCGGGCCGGGCGCATGTACCCGCACCGGGGTGGGCGAAAACAGTCCTTCGATCACGGTGACGGCCGAGCACGCCGTGAGGAACTGCCCATCGATACCGCCCAGGCGGCGGAACTCGGATTTAACCGTGGAAAAAATCGCTTCGGCCGGCAGGTGGGCCGCGGCCGGGCGGTCGCGCACCTCATGCAACAAGCGGTAACTGGCACGCGGGGGCAAGCCGCCGCGCGGCACGTAGTGGCTGAAATAGTGCTGGGCATACAGGCACACCTGCACATCGGCAGGCGCACACTCCAGCAGCCGCGCGATGGAAAATCGCAGCGCCGGGATCAGGTTGGCGACATTGCCCACGCCAATATCCGGCGCCAGCCCGACCCTGGCCAGGATCGGGTTGACCGCATCGGGAAAGGCCGCGTTGACCGTCCTGGCCGCGATACCGGAGGCTTTCACCGCCTGCATCAAGTGATGCATCAGCGTCAGGTGCATGGGCAGCCAGGGGCCGAACTGCGCCTGGTCGAGTTGCTCGAACGAGAGCCTGGGCAACCCGGTGATCACCCGCCACGACTGCAACGACGCGCAGTTCACCACCAGGTCCGGCGCCTCTGCACGCAGCACCTGGGTGACCCGGTCGATATCGGTGAGGTCGGCGATCACCGGCTTGATCGTGATGCAGTGCCCCAACTGCGCACACGACAGGGCCACCAGGTTGCATAGCCGCACGGTCGCGTCTTCATTGCGCCCCAGCACCACGAATTCAAAGGCATTTTTCGGCCCGAGAATCTTCAGGATCTGCAGGCACAGGTTGCCTGCGCCCACCAGCAGCAGTTTCTTCTTGGAGGCTGACGGGCTCATCGTGGGTAGGCTCCGTTGTCTACCGGAATGACCTTGCCGGTGACATGCCGCATGGCATCGCTGATCACCAGCAAAATGACCTCGGCGACGCCGCCGGGCAGGATCGGTTCCTTGAGGATTTCCTGGCGCGCGTACTCGGCGCGGCGGTATTCAGGGATGGTGTCGTAGATGGCGGTGTCGTGGATCAGCGCCGGCGACACTGCGTTAACCCGCACGAACGGCGCAAAATTCCAGGCATTGGCTTTGGTCAGGCCGATCACCGCCGCCTTGGTGGCGCCGTACAAGGCATCACAACTGCCCACTTCGCCCGCCACCGAGGCGATATTGACGATGCTGCGCGGCGCCTCGTGTTTCATCTCCCGTTCGGCGAAGTCTTTGGAGAGATAGACCAAGGCCTTGAGGTTCACAGTCAGGATTTCGTCCACTTCGGCATCGGAATAGGCGTAGATGCTTTTGCCGTGGTAAATACCGGCGTTATTGATTAATGCATGAATAGTTGCGTGGCGCTCGTACAGCGCAGGGATAAAACCCTTGATCAGCGCATTATCCGAAAAGTCCGCGACATGGGTTTCCAATACATCCGCCGTGTAAGTGCGCTGTAACGCACGCAGGCCTTCGGCATCCTTGTCGGCACCGATAACGAAATAACCTGCCTGGATAGCCTTTTCCACAGTAGCCCGGCCGATCCCATTGGCCGCACCGGTGACAATCAACTTTTTCATACAACAATCCTTATTGGCAAAATTCATTCATGCGTGCGTAGAAGGGTCGGTGGTATTCGTAAAAGGCTTTTAATTTTGGCGACTGATCGAAAGTATCCATATCGATAGCAGGTTTATCCGGCAGAGCAATGCGTTCACTGTTCTCCGCCGCCACATGCCAACTTCTCCAGGTTTTCCACTGTCGTGGACATTCACGTTTCCATGTCATGGCATGGGGCAAAAATTCAATCTGCAAGTAGTCACACAGTTTACGAATGACACGCTCCGGCTCGGCGGCGAGGTCATCGGCATTAATCACATAAGGCACTTTTCCGATGAGTTTGGTGACCACACAAAAAATCTCGTACAAGGCTTTATGCCCGATGGCCTGCACGGGCATATCGGGGTGTACCCGGTGATGGGAAACAATGCTGCTGGCGGGCTCGCGAATAATAAAAATATTGTGTTGTTGCGCCAGAAAGTCCCGGTCAACTTTCAAGTCATCCAGGCAGTGGTAACACATGTCTTTGTGAAAGACATTGGTACTTTCCCGGGCCTTGAGCAGTTGCTCTTTTATACCTTGATACGTGGTGGGCAAACTGTGGTCCCATTCATCCGAAGGAATCATTGAATCTGCGGAAAATGCCATATGGGCAAACGGCTCGTGGAAAACCTCAAAATCCCCTCGCTCGATAAACACACGCTCCAACACCGTGGAACGGGAACGCGGGTGCGCCCACAACCCGACCATCTTGTTCATGCCAGCACCCCGTATTCAGCGGCCAGGATGGCGTTGAGCGAGCGTGCGAAAGGCTTCGTCACCGGGCACAGGCGCACGCAGTAGTCGGTCAGGCGCCGATGCGCACTGTTGGCTTCGTTGCAGGCGTTGATAAACGCCTCATGATTGCCAAAGTCGTAGGGCTCGATGCTGTCGATGAAATAGGCTTCGCAGAAGTACGGAATGCGGATGAGCCGGGCGAACGTCTCAGCCGGCGCCTGCTGGGGTTCACAGGCGGGTGCCACCGGTTTGCCGTGGCTTTCACGCTCGATCAGAAACTCCACCACCTCCGGCGTCAGCGTGTAGCACGTGGTGGTCAGCCCGGTCTTTTCCAGGTGCCAGCAGTGCTTGTGGCCACGTTCGTCAACGTCGACCTTGATACTGGAAAGCAGGGTCTTGACCGGCACCTTCGAGGCCGCGACCAGGGCCTGGATCTGCTGGTAAATCATCAGCTCGGCCCAGCGCATGTCCTCCGGGCCCAGCGCCAGGCCACGCTCGGCGGCCTGCAAGGCGAACTCGGGCTGGCAGGAAAAACGCCCGATCATAAAGGTGATCACATACTTGCAACAGCCGGTGTCGACGCCATTGCGGCGGGCGCAGGCGATGCCCCGCTCTATTGCCTGTATACCGGCATGGAATTGCGAAACGGTGAAGCAGAACGTGATATTGACCGAAACGCCTTGGGCCACCAGGTGTTCGATCGTCGCGAAACCCTCCAGGCTGCCCGGCACTTTGACCATCACATTCGCGGCCAGGCGATGCAGCTCCAGGCCTCGTGCGGTCATGCGTTCGCTGCACCGCACATCCGACGGGTCGACTTGGGCGCATATCCAGCCGTCGGCCTGGGCCGATTGCACCCACAGCGGCTTGAGCGTCGAGGCGCCCTCTGCAATCACTTCGTTGTAGAGTTGCTTGCGCAATTCGCCGGGAGACAGGCTGGCCAGATTAAAACGCGACGACCAGTACTCTTTCTTGTCGAGGATCGTCGCCGTCACCAGCCGGGGGTTGGTGGTCACACTGCTGAAGCCCCAGGGCTGGGAGAGATCCTGCGGCATCAACTGTTCGATATGGGCGGCGGCTGCCGGGTACTTGTCCAACAAATGCTGTTTATACGGTGCGTACACCACGGGCGACGAATCCCACCACACTTCCGAACAGGGATCATTACGTTTAAGTCGCTCTATATAACCCAGTGTGCCCACAACACTTGCTCCTTGAGTAACGTGATCAATGAGGGTCGGTAACTCACGCATATCGGCAAAAGGTAACGCGCCGGCTTCGGCCAATATTCGATGTCGAGACAACGGACCAAAACCCAGGACTTTTATAGTGGCTGCCACGGCGGCTTGAATCCCTGTGACACTGTCTTCAATCACCAGCGCATCACAGGGTTCGACGTTGTAAGTTTCACACGCTGTTAAAAACACCAGCGGATCAGGCTTCCAACGCCCCAATTCATAACAACTGAATATTCGCCCTTCGAAATAAGGCAACAACCCCACAAGGCGTAAACACTGTTCGATCTTATTGCGCGGCGCACTCGAGGCTACGCAATAGGGAATTCCCAGCACTTCCAATACGTCAAGTACCCCATCAGTCGCTTTCACATTAAGCGTCAATGCTTCCAGCGCTCGAACTCGGAAGTCCTCTTCAAACTGAGGAGTCAAACAAATACCCATTAACTGTTCTGCTTCGCGCAGACAATCGGCAATCTTTCTTCCACGAAAGTGCTCAATGAAATACGCACTATCCAGTGTCTTGCCGTCCTGTACGTGTGCATTAAGCATGCCGATCAATACAGACAGGGTGATCTCTTCGCTTTGGACGAGTACACCGTCGCAATCGAAAATAATTAACTTAGGCAACGTCGTAGCTCCCTGCTCTGGTAGTTCCCCTATAGCTGCCGATGAACACATAGGCATCTCTTATAGGTGACTCCGCATGACTTCCGAACTACCAGCGGAGCGGGTTGAGGTGTGCTTATAAGACACGGGGCAAAAAACCCTGTCAAACGCTTTTTAGCGGTTTTTTAGTATCTTATGGTTATTTTTTATTCTTCTGTTATTCCATTTTCCACCATGGTTGTAGTCGCTAATTTCACACGGCTGAACTTCCGTTATGCGCCGTCAGTCAGCTACTTGAACTCACGAATTCAAGGTCGGGTGGGCAATGCATATCTCGTTGGAGCAACAAGTGGCGCTGGTAACGGGCGCCAGTTCCGGTATCGGCGCCGGTGCGGTCAGGGCCCTGGCGCAAGCCGGCGCTGCGGTGGTGCTCAATTACAACAGCCAGGCCGCGCCCGCCGAGGCGTTGGCAGAGCAGATCAACGCCGAGGGCGGCCGGGCGATTGCCATCGGCGCCGACGTGTCGAAAGAAGCCGATGTGGAACGCCTGTTCGCAAAGACCCTCGACGCGTTCGGCCATCTGGACATCCTGGTGGCCAACTCCGGCATGCAGAAGGACGCCGCCGTGGTCGACATGACCCTCGACGACTGGAACGCCGTGATCGGCGTCAACCTCACCGGCCAGTTCCTCTGTGCCCGGGCGGCGGTACGCCTCTTCAAGCGCCAGGGCATCCGTGAAGGCGTATCCCGCGCCGCCGGCAAAATCATCCACATGAGCTCGGTGCACCAGTTGATCCCCTGGGCCGGGCATGTGAATTACGCGGCGTCCAAGGGCGGCGTTGAGATGCTGATGCGCACCCTCGCCCAGGAGGTCAGTGAACAGCGCATCCGTATCAACGGCATTGCGCCGGGGGCGATTCGTACGGCGATCAACCGTGCCGCCACCGAAGGCGCGGCGGAACAGGAGCTGCTCAAGTTGATCCCCTATGGCCGGGTCGGCGATGTGGAGGACGTGGCCAACGCCGTGGTATGGCTGGCCAGTGACGCCTCGGATTACGTGGTCGGCAGCACCCTCTTCATTGATGGCGGCATGAGCCTTTACCCGGAGTTTCGTGACAATGGTTGATTTGAAAAACGAACCACAAAGCGCCATCGATGCCCACGGCATCATCGGCGATATGCGCAGCGCGGCGCTGGTGAACGATAAAGGCAGCATCGATTTCTTCTGCTGGCCGGAGTTCGACAGCCCGTCGATCTTCTGCTCACTGCTGGACACCCCCGATGCCGGCACGTTCCAACTCACCCCGGACCTGCCCAACGCCCGCCGCGAACAGATCTACCTGCCCGACACCAATGTGCTGCAAACCCGTTGGCTCAGCGATGAAGCCGTGGTGGAAATCACCGACCTGCTGGTCATCAGCGAAGAAATCGACGACTTGCCCCTGCTGATTCGCCGCGTACGCGTGGTCAGCGGCACGGCCACCCTCCATCTGCGCTGCGCCGTGCGCCATGACTACGCGCGCGCCACCACCGAGGCGAGCCTGGATAACGCCAGCATCTGTTTCAACGCCGATGGCCAGCCGGGCATGCGCCTGTGCGGCAGCCATCCGTTGCAGATCGAAGATAACGCCGCCGTGGCCCGCTTCACCCTGGATCAGGAAGAAGGCGCCGAGTTCGTACTCGGCGGCCAGGACGATGAGCGTGTGGCGAGTGTCTGCACCGACCTGGCCCTGGCCCACACCTTGAAGTTCTGGCGCGGCTGGATCGCGCAGTCGAACTACCGCGGGCGCTGGCGCGAAATGGTCAACCGCTCGGCCCTGGCCCTCAAGCTGCTGACCTCGCGCAAACACGGCGCAATCATCGCCGCCGCCACCTTCGGCTTGCCGGAAACGCCTGCGGGCGAACGCAACTGGGACTACCGCTACACCTGGATCCGCGACGCCTCGTTTACCGTCTACGCCTTTATGCGCCTGGGCTTTGTCGACGAGGCCAACGCCTATATGCGCTGGCTCAAGGGCCGGGTCAGCGACTGCTGTGGCCAGCCGACCAAGATCAATATCCTGTACGGCATCGACGGCCGCCAGGAGCTGCCCGAAACCACGCTGGAGCACCTCAGCGGCCACGGCGGCGCCAAGCCGGTGCGCATCGGCAATGGCGCGGTCGACCAGGTCCAGCTGGATATTTATGGCGAGTTGATGGACGCGGTGTACCTGGTCAACAAGTACGGCGAAGCCATCTCCCACGAGGGCTGGAAACACACGGTGGAAGTCGCTGACCAGGTGTGTGAAATCTGGAACCGCAAAGACGTGGGCATCTGGGAAATGCGCGGCGAGCAGCATCACTTCCTGCATTCGCGGCTGATGTGCTGGGTGGCCCTGGACCGTGCGATCCGCCTGGCCTCCAAGCGCTCGTTGCCGGCGCCGTTTGCACGTTGGGACCAGACCCGCCAGGCGATCTATGCCGATATCTGGAGCAACTTCTGGAACGAAGAACGCGGGCATTTTGTGCAGCACATCGGCAGCACCGCACTGGACGGTTCGATGCTGCTGATGCCGCTGGTGCGTTTTGTCGCCGCCACCGACCCGCGCTGGCTGAGCACGTTGCAGGCGATCCAGAAAAGCCTGGTGCGCGACGGGATGGTCTACCGCTACCGCAACGACGACAACGCGATCGACGGCTTGCAAGGCACCGAAGGCGCATTCGCCGCCTGCTCGTTCTGGTACGTCGAATGCCTGGCCCGCGCCGGGCAAGTGGAGAAGGCCCACCTGGAATTCGAACAACTGCTGCGCTACGCCAACCCGCTGGGCCTGTATGCCGAAGAGTTCGACAGCCAGGCCCGCCACCTGGGCAATACGCCCCAGGCGTTGAGCCATCTGGCGTTGATCAGCGCGGCGACGTTCCTGGACCGCAAGCTCAGTGGCGAGAAGACGACCTGGCAGCCCTGAGGCGCCCTGCCTTTACAGGCAGGGCATCCCGTCATGTCTTTCGACTAGAGTTTCAACACCTGACAGGAGTCCACCATGACCATCACCGCCCCACTCCTCTACGTGCGCACCTCCATGCTCGATGTGGCGTATGAAACCCACGGTCCCATTGACGGCGAGCCTGTGATCCTGCTGCATGGTTTCCCTTATGACCCTCGCGGCTATGACGAGATTGCGCCGGTGCTGGCCGAACGCGGCTACCGGGTGCTGGTGCCGTACCTGCGCGGTTATGGCCCTACGCGGTTTATCAACGCGCAGGTGATGCGCTCCGGCCAACAGGCGGCGCTGGGCAAGGATCTGCTGGATTTCATGGATGCGCTGTCGATCCCGCGCGCCACCCTGGCCGGGTATGACTGGGGCGGGCGTGCCGCGTGTATCGTCGCGGCCCTGTGGCCGGAACGGGTACGCGGGCTGGTAACGGGCGATGGCTATAACATCCAGGACATTGCCAGGTCGCGCCAGCCACGGGCGCCGGTGACGGAACATCGGTTGTGGTACCAGTTCTACTTTCACACCCAGCGCGGTGTGGACGGGCTGACGGCCAATCGCCGCGAACTCTGTGAGTTGCTGTGGTCGCTGTGGTCGCCGTCCTGGGCCGACGGGCCAGGGCTGTATGGGCAGACGGCGCCGTCATTCGACAACCCGGACTTTGTCGAGGTGGTGATTCATTCCTATCGCCACCGCTTCATGTATGCGCCTGGCGATCCGGCGCTGGAAGCCATCGAGCAGGCCCTGGCGCGGCAACCGGCGATTGCGGTGCCGAGCATTTCGCTGTGCGGTGCCGACGACGGCGTGGGCCCGCCATCGCAAGAGGATGACGACGTGGAGCATTTCAGCGCTTTTTACCGACGCCAGGTATTGCCGGGCGTGGGCCACAATATTCCCCAGGAAGCACCGCGGGCCACCCTCGACGCCCTGTTTGAATTGCTCGCCTAGGCCACCGGCGAGAACCGCTCGCGGTAGGCCTGGGGCGTCACCGACAAGGCCCGCATAAAGCTGCGGCGCAAGGTTTCTTCGCAGCCGAAACCACACTGCACGGCGATGCGCTTGATCGACGCCGTGCTGTCCGCCAGTTGCCGACGGGCGCTTTCGACGCGGATCAGTTCGACGGCGCGCGCGGGCGTCTGGCCGGTTTCAGCGCGGTAGTGGCGCACGAAGCTGCGCTCGCTCATGCCGGCCTGGGCGGCCAGGGTCGGGATACTCAGGTCGAGGGTCAGATGCTCGGCTATCCAGGCATGCAGCTCGGTGAAACGGCTGCCGCCCTTTTGCAGGGACAGGGTCACGCTGAATTGCGACTGGCCGCCGGGGCGCTTCAGGAACACCACCAGGTGCCGCGCCACTTCCAGGGCCACGGCGCGGCCCAGGTCTTCTTCCACCAGAGCCAGGCACAGGTCGATACCGGCGGTGACACCGGCGGAGGTCCACACCGCGCCCTGCTGGATAAAGATCGGGTTGGGCTCCACGGTCAACGCCGGAAACTTGCGCGCCAGTTCTTCGCAACGGGTCCAGTGGGTGGCGACGCGACAACCATCGAGCAAGCCACTGGCCGCCAGCAAAAACGCACCGGTACACACCGACGCCATGCGCCGAGTGTGCCGGGCTTTTTCGCGCACCCAATCCACCAGCGCAGGCTTTTCAGCGGCGCCGTACACGCCCCAGCCACCCGCGATCACCAGGGTGTCGCAGGGCTGGTCGACCGCAGGCAACGGCTCGGCCACCAGCGCCAGGCCGGCGGAGGTCATCACCGGTCCGGCCTGGTCGGCGATCACCGTGACCGCATAAGGCAACGGCACGCCACGCTGGCGCGCCAGGTCATTGGCCGATGCAAACACCTGCAGCGGCCCGGTGACGTCGAGCACCTGGGCATTCTCGAAAGCGAGTACGTGAACAATTCTGGGCATGGTTGGCGTGATTCGTGGGTTCAATGGCGTATTCGCCAAAGCCTAGGCCGCTAGAGTGAGGTCGTCTACCCCTTTCTCGGAGCTTCATTCATGACCTTGCAGATCGGCTTTCTGTTGTTCCCCGGCATTCAGCAACTGGACCTGACCGGCCCCTACGACGTATTGGGTTCGCTGCCGGACGTGAAACTGCACCTGATATGGAAGGACCTGGCGCCGGTCACCTCCAGCACGGGCCTGGTGTTCACGCCGACCATGACCTATGCCGACTGCCCGACGCTGGATGTGATCTGCGTGCCCGGTGGTTCCGGCGTGGGCCCATTGATGGAAGACCCGCAGACCCTGGACTTCCTCAAGGCCCAGGCGCAGACCGCGCGCTACGTGACCTCGGTGTGCACCGGCTCGCTGGTGCTCGGCGCGGCGGGGTTGCTGCGCGGGCGCAAGGCGACGACGCACTGGGCCTACCACGACATGCTCGCCCCCCTCGGCGCCATCCCGGTACAGGAGCGCGTGGTGCGTGACGGCAACCTGTTCACCGGGGGTGGCATTACCGCCGGTATCGACTTTGCCCTGGTGCTGGCGGCGGAGTTGTACAGCGAAGCGGCGGCGCAACTGGTGCAGTTGCAGATTGAATACGCGCCAGCACCGCCGTTCGATTCGGGTCGCCCGGATACAGCGCCTGCGCATGTGCGGGAAGAAGCCAACAAACGCACCGCCGAATCGCGCAGGGTGCGCGGTGAAATCGTCGCGCGCGCAGCAGCACGGCTGGGCTGAGCCGGTACCTGTGGTGAGCGAGCTTGCTCGCGCTGGGGCGCGAAGCGGCCCCAAGCTTTGGAGGGGCTGCTGCGCAGCCCCGGCGCGAGCAAGCTCGCTCACCACAACAAGCTCGTTTGGCCACAGACCGCTTGCTCGCCGCACAATCCCTTCACCTCATGGGGTCAGGCTGGGCGCGACATCACCGCCAGGCGCACCGCCAACACGCTCAGCACCGTCGCCAAGCCCCATTTCTGTAGCCAGGCGGCTCTTGGGCGCCTGGCGAGGAAGCGGCTCAGCACCCCGCCGAATATGCCCAGCAGCAGGTGAAACACCCCAGCGATCAAAGTCAGCACGCCCCCCAACAGCATCAACTGCACGGCGATGGAGCCGGCCTGCGGCCGTACGAACTGCGGCAAAAACACCACAAAAAACAGCAACGCCTTGGGGTTGAGCAGGCTGTTGAGCATCGCCTGTAGAAACACCCGGCCAAGGGGCACACGGTGCAGGTGGGCAGTATCTGGCCCAGGTTTTTTCTGCAGCGTCTTGAACACCAGCCACAGCAGGTAGACCACACCCGCACAGCGGATCACGTCAAAGGATGGCGGCCAACTGGCGACCAACGCCGTTACCCCGCTGGCGGTCAATGCGCTCAGCAGTATGTCGGCGACACCGATGCCCAGGGCCGAGGCCACTCCCCCGCGCCAGCCGTGGGTGACGCCATGGCTGATCACAAAGGCCATGTTCGGCCCCGGGGATAACAGCAACAACAGCACAGCACCTGAAAAAACTGCCAGGGTCGCAAAGTCGATCATGCTCAAGCCGTCCACCGGGAAAAGCCTGCAGATTAGTGCGTGGGCCTGGGGCGAACAAAAAATTGTGCTGGATACATTGTTCATCGGCAATTGCGAATGGCCACGACCAGCGTCTAGAATGCGAAACATTATCAATTAAGACTGCTGCGCCAGGATGCCCATGTCGAGCGATCACCCACTGGACCATGCCGCTATCGGCCAGCTCTACCACACCCATCACTCCTGGCTGCGCGGCTGGTTGAGCCGGCGCACCGGTTGCCGTGAACGTGCCGCCGACCTGGCGCAGGAAACCTTTGTGCGCCTGCTCAACGCACGCAA
Source organism: Pseudomonas sp. 1 R 17 (assembly GCF_900067035.1). Taxonomy (NCBI): domain Bacteria; kingdom Pseudomonadati; phylum Pseudomonadota; class Gammaproteobacteria; order Pseudomonadales; family Pseudomonadaceae; genus Pseudomonas; species Pseudomonas sp. 1 R 17. The sequence goes on along the minus strand of NZ_FKLB01000024.1, from coordinate 30,043 downwards.
ACAGCAGGCCGTACTGCAGCCGCGCGCGTACCTGAGCAGCATCGCCCGCAGCTTGATGATCGACCAGTACCGGCGCCGCGAACTGGAGCGCGCCTACCTCGAAAGCCTTGCGCATTTCCCCCAGGCCGACGTGCCGTCGGAAGAAACCCGCCTGCTGATTCTCGACAGTCTGGAACGCATCGACCGCCTGCTCGACCAGCTCAAGCCGCGGGTGCGTGAAGCATTCCTGTTGGCGCAACTGGACGGCCTGACCTGTGCGCAGATCGCCCTGCGCCTCGGGGTGTCCAAGGCTACGGTGGAGCGTGACCTGTCCAAGGCGCTGCACGCCTGCTATCGGTTGCGCTATGCCGACCTCTGACCCGCGCCTGGTCGACCAGGCCATCCAGTGGATGATCAAGCTGCGCTTCAACGTCGCCGACGACGCGAGCACCGCTGCGTTCGAGCGCTGGCTGCACACCAGCGCCGAACACCAGCAGGTCTGGCAACGGGTGGCGACGATGAATGATGAGTTCAGCCACCTGCCCGCGCAGGTCGGCCGCCACGCCCTGCACGGGGCGCGTCGACGTATCAGCCGCCGTGAAGGGTTGAAGCTGCTCGGCCTGGTGGCCGGTACGGCCGGCCTGACCTGGTTCGGCCGCGACTACACCCCGCTGCCCGCCTTGATGGCCGACTACCGCACTGCCACCGGCGAACGGCGTTGGGTGGCGTTGAACGACGGCAGCCGCATCCAACTGAACAGCGCCAGCGCATTCGACGCGGTATTGACTCAGGAGCGGCGCCTGGTGCAGTTGCGCCAGGGTGAAATACTGGTCAATACCGGTGCCGACACGCGGCCCTTCTGGGTACAGACCCGTGACGGTTACCTGCGCGCCCTCGGCACGCGCTTCCTGGTGCGCGAAGACGCCCAAGGCACCATGCTCGCCGTGCAGCAGGGCACGGTGGCGGTGTTTGCCGACAACCACGCCGCCGGCGCGCGCCAAGTGATCAACCCCGGCGAACAGGTGCTGTTCGACCGCAGTGGCATTCGTTCTCTGGTCGCCAATGGCCTGGACCCTTGGGCCTGGAGCGAAGGCGTGATCAGCGCCCGGGACATGCGCCTGGATGCTTTCCTCGCCGAACTGGGCCGCTACCGCAACGGCCTGCTGCGCTGCAGCGAAGCGGTGGCCGGGTTGCGGGTGTCGGGCACTTATCAGTTGGACGACACCGATCAAGTGCTGGGCCTGGTAGCGCACTCACTCAAGCTCGATGTCACTTACCGCAGCCGCTACTGGGTGACCGTCACCGCCCGCGTTTAACATTCTCGAAAATAAATGAGGTGAATTCTCATTGCCGCTCGACCTGTAAGGAAAGGCCGATCAACAGGCCGGTTCTGTTCACTTCCTTCAGGAGCATCCCGCGGTCATGCAAGCGTTCCCCTCCCCACGTTCCCCCCTCAAGCACGCGGTGCACGCCGCCTTGCTCGGCGCCTGCCTGAGCTGCGCAGCCGCGCCGCCGTTCGCATGGGCCGAAACGCCGGCCAGCGACACCCAGGCCCGCGACTGGAACATTGCAGCCGGTTCCCTGGCCACGGCACTGGACCAGTTCGCCCGTCAGGCCGGCATCAGCCTGTCGTACGACGCCACCAGCGTCGCCGGCAAGACCAGCCCGGGCCTGAGTGGTCGCCTGGACCGCGAGCAGGCGCTCGACCGGTTGCTGCGTGGCCAGGGCCTGCACGCCCAGCGCCAGGGCAACAGTACCTGGCTGCTGTTGCCGCAAGTGGCCGACAGCGGCGCGCTGAACCTGGGCGCCACCACAGTCACTGGTGAGCGGTTGGGCGCCACCACCGATGGCACCGGGGCCTACACCACGGGCGCGGTGACGATCGGCAAGGGCGAACACAGCCTGCGGGAAACGCCGCAATCGGTGAGTGTGATGACCCGCCAATTGATGGATGACCAGAACCTCACCACCATCGATGACGTGATGGAACGCACGCCCGGGATCACCACCTACGAATCGCCCATGGGCGGCAAATATTTTTATTCCCGTGGTTTCAAGATGCTCGGCCAGTACCAGTACGATGGCGTGCCCCTGGACATGGGCAAGGACTACGTGCAGGCCGACAGCTTCAGCGCGAACATGGCGATCTACGACCGCGTCGAAGTGCTCAAGGGCGCGGCCGGCATGCTCAAGGGCGCCGGCACCGCCAGCGGCGCGGTGAACTTCGTGCGCAAACGGCCCCAGGCCAGGCCCACCACCAGCCTGTCGCTGTCCGCCGGCACCTGGGACAACTACCGCGCCGACGTCGACACCGGCGGCCCGCTGAATGACAGCGGTACGGTGCGCGGCCGCGCGGCGATCAGCCAACAGAATCGCGGTTCCTACATGGATATTTCCAAGCGCCAGGACCAGGCTTTCTATGGCGCCCTGGATGTCGATCTCAGCGCCGACACCACCCTGGGCTTCGGCGCCAGCCATGAAGACGTCGACGCCACACCGTGCTGGGGCGGCCTGCCGCGCTATGCCGACGGCAAAAGCGCCCACCTCAGCCGCTCCACCTGCCTGGGCCAATCCTGGAACGACTGGCAAAGCCGGCGCACCACCTTCTTCGCCGACCTCACCCACTCCTTCAACGATGACTGGAAACTCAAGGTTGCGGCCGTGCACAGCCGCAACCTGCAAGACACCAAATACGCCGCCAGCGAAGGCACCATTGCCTACGGCAACCCGACGCCTACGGCCAACTCCTATGCGGCGCTGATGGACTACGACCACAAGGACTTCGGTCTCGACGCCTATGTGGACGGCAAGTTCGAAGCCTTCGGGCTGGAACACGAACTGATCCTCGGTGCCAATGGCAGCCGTGGTACCCAGGACGATGTGTACGCGATCCAGAACCTGCCCAGGCGCCAGGGCATCTACCAACCCGACCACCATTTCCCGGAGCCGGCCAACAGCACTTTCTGGCCGAACATGTATCGCGGCGGCACGGTGAAGGAAACCGCGACCCAGTACGGCGCCTACACCACCTTGCGCCTGCGCCTGGCCGAGCCGTTGATGTTTATCGTAGGCAGCCGCGTGAGCTGGTACGAGAACCGTCGCCAGTCCAACAACCTGGCCTGGGGCGAGTGGGCCTTGCAGGATGCCCGCACCCGGGAAACCGGTGAAGTGACGCCGTTTGCCGCACTGATCTACGACCTCAACGAGCACCTGTCGGTGTACGCCAGCTACGCGGATATCTTCCAGCCGCAAAGTTCCTATGCCACGCTCAATGGCGCCGCGCTCAAGCCGAAGATCGGTGACAACTACGAGCTGGGTATCAAGGGCGAATGGTTCGACGGGCGCCTCAACAGCTCCCTGGCGCTGTTCCGCGCCGTCGAGAAAAACGCGGCCGAATCCGATTACATCGCCCAGTGCCCGACCTCCGCCGACGGCTATTGCTACACCGACAGCGGCAAGGTGCGCGCCCAGGGCGTGGAGGCGGAAATCAGCGGTGAAGTCCTCGAGCGCCTGCAGGTATCCGGCGGCTACACCTACACCCAGACCAAGTCCCTGAAGAACATCGATACCGCCCTGGAAGGCGGCACGTCCAACACCTACGTACCTCGACACATGCTGCGCATGTGGGGCGACTACCAGCTCGACGGCGCCCTGTCGAAATGGAGCGTGGGCACCGGCGTCAACGCCCAGAGCAGCAATTACCGCGTGCAGACCATCAAGCTCGAACAGGCCGGTTACGCAACCTGGAGTGCCCGTGTGGCGTACCGTATCGACGACACTTGGACCGTCGCACTCAACGGCAACAATCTGTTCGACAAAAGTTACTACAACACGGTGGGTACAGCCTCCTGGGGTAACTTTTATGGCGAGCCGCGAAATTTTACGGTGAGTTTGAAAGGCAACTTCTGATCTGGCGAAAGTCCCGCAGGCAGGGCACTTCGTGCGCCCTGCCAACCCCTCTTTGCCCCCCCTTCCTACCGCCTTTGAAAAAAGGTTTTTCCTTTATGCAGGAAAAATCCTGCATTTGTTTCTACACTCAAAAACACACCCAATCACCGCGTACCCGGACAAGGAATGTCAATAAAATGCCGAACAAAACACTGATAAACCTGTCTGCCCTGCCACCTCCGCACCATCGTCAATTCATTGACAAGTTGATTAAGGGAACACTCCTGTAGTCACTACCCCCGCAAATTCCCTTCAAATGGATAGCTGCATTTGAATTGATAGTTGCGTATTACCCAGAGTAGCCGTAGTTGGAAGTGCCCTCTAAAGCAGTTCGCTGCTTTATTGAACAAACATCCAAACAATAGCTCTGGCGTGCAATGAGGGATGTTTTATGCGAGAGAAGTCGTCCGTCGACAGCCTGTTTTTAACGCGCGCCGGTTTTGTTGAGTTCTTTGTTGTTTTCGTCAAGTTCATACATGGCCTGAGTGCCATTTTGCCCCCGTTGATCCTGGTGATGTTCATCGACCCGATGGACCCTGAACTGCGCGGGCACTTCCTCGGCCTGCTGGTATTTTTCGCGGTCCTGACGATCATTCTGTTCCAGGCCCTGGGCATCTATTCCGAAGAACTGTTCAGCAACCGACTGCGCCTGAAAACCAAGGTGAAGGCATGGTCGGCGGCGTTTTGCATCCTGTTGTTCATGTACCAGATCCTGCAGTTTTTCCCGCAATTGACCCCGCGTAACCTGGTGGCCTGGTACTTCGCCAGCCTCGGGTTGTTCTGCCTTGAGCGCCTGCTGATGCTGCGCCTGTACCGCAGCCTGATGCGCAAGGGCAAATACCTGCAACGTACGGTGATCCTGGGCTTTACCGACACCGCCATGCACGTCGCCGACCACCTGCAACGCAACGGTGATATCCGCTCCGGCCTGATCGGCTTTATCGACGATCGCACCGAGCGGATCCCCAAGGAATTGAGCAACCTGCCCCTGCTGGGCAACACCCGTGAGCTGGAAAAACTCATCCGCGCCGAGCAGGTCAACCAAGTGATGATCTGCCTGCCCTGGGCCGCCGAGCAGCGCATCCATGGGTTGGTCAACCGCCTGCGGCAGATGTCGGTGAACGTGATGCTGGTGCCCGACATGGCCGCGCTGCGCTACGGCCATAGCCGCATCACCGACGTGGGCGGGATCCTCATGTTCAACACCTCGCAATTGCCGTTGCGTGGCTGGTCGCCGGTGATCAAGCGCCTGGAGGACGTGCTGCTGGCCAGCCTGGCCCTGGTGGCGCTGTCCCCTGTGATGGTGGCGACGGCGATTGCGATCAAGCTCGACTCCAAAGGGCCGATCCTTTTTCGCCAGAACCGCTTTGGCTACAACGACAACGAAATCCGCGTGTTCAAGTTCCGCTCGATGTACACCGACCAGAGCGACTTCACCGCCGAACGCCAGACCACCCGCGCAGACCCGCGCATTACCCGGGTGGGGCGCATCATCCGCAAGACCAGCATCGACGAGCTGCCGCAGTTGTTCAACGTGCTGCTGGGCAACATGTCCATGGTCGGCCCGCGCCCCCATGCCACGGCGACCAAGGCCGCCGGCATACCCTTCGAAGTGGCGGTGAGCGAGTACAGCTCGCGCCACCGCGTGAAACCGGGGATCACCGGCTGGGCGCAGATCAACGGTTACCGGGGTGAGACCGACACCCTGTTCAAGATCCAGAAACGTGTCGAGTACGACCTGGAGTACATCTCCAAGTGGTCGGTGTGGTTTGACCTGTACATCGTTTTCATGACGGTCCCGGCCGTCCTTTCCACCAAGGAAGTCTATTGATGAAGACCCTCAACGGATTAATTCCCTGCATCGTTTCCGGTGGTTCGGGCACTCGACTGTGGCCGGTGTCGCGGCAGAACATGCCCAAGCCCTTCATGCGCATGCGCGATGGTCAGAGCCTGCTGCAAAAAACCTTCCTGCGCGCGGCCAAACTGCCCGGCGTGGAAAGCGTGCTCACGGTGACCAACCGCGACCTGTTGTTTCGTACCCTCGATGACTACCGCGGAGTGAACAACGCCCGCCTGCCCCTGGACCTGCTGCTGGAACCGTTCGGGCGCAACACGGCGGCGGCCATCGCCGTGGCGGCCCTGCATGTGCAGGAGCATTTCGGCGGCGACGCACAGTTGCTCGTGATGCCCGCCGACCACCTGATCCTCAATGAAGTGGCGTTCGCCGAGGCCGTGACCCAGGCCCGCGACCTGGCCGAAGCCGGCTACCTGGTGACGTTCGGCATCCAGCCCGACCACGCGGAAACCGGTTTTGGCTATATCGAGCAAGGCGAGGCGCTGAGCCAGGGCTACCGGGTCAAACGCTTCGTCGAGAAACCCGACCTGGCCACCGCCCAGGCCTATCTGGACGGCGGCAAGCACCTGTGGAACGCCGGCATGTTCTGCTTCAAGGCCAGCACCCTGGTGGATGAGCTCGCCACCCATGCACCTGACGTGCTGGAGGCCGCACGCGCCGCGCTGGAGCACAGCCAGAGCCTGCAGAACATAACCTCGCGTCAACGTGAACTGGATGCGGATGCGTTCGGCAGTGCGCCGGATATTTCCATCGACGTGGCCTTGATGGAAAAGTCCCGGCAAGTGGCCGTGGTGCCCTGTGACATTGGCTGGAGCGACATCGGGTCCTGGGAAGCGCTGCGCCAGCTCACCCCCAGCGATGCCCATGGTAACCAGGTCAATGGCGAAGCGATTTTGCATGACGTGCACAACTGCTACATCGACTCGCCCAAGCGCGTGTTGGGCGCCGTTGGGGTGCGCGACCTGATCATCGTCGACACCCCCGACGCGCTGCTGATCGCCGACGCCCACCGCAGCCAGGATGTGCGCTACATCGTCGCCGAGCTCAAGCGCCAGAATCATCCGGCGTACAGCCTGCACCGCACGGTGACCCGGCCGTGGGGCACCTACACCGTGCTGGAGGAAAGCAGTCGCTTCAAGATCAAGCGCATCGTGGTCAAGCCCCTGGCCTCGCTGTCGTTGCAGATGCACCACCACCGCAGCGAACACTGGGTGGTGGTCAGCGGCGCGGCACAGATCACCAATGGCGACCGCGAATTCCTGATCAACGCCAACGAGTCCACCTACATTCCCGCCGGGCACAAACACCGGCTGACCAACCCCGGCATCATCGACCTGGTGATGATCGAAGTGCAGAGCGGCGAGTACCTGGGCGAAGACGACATCGTGCGCTTCGACGACATCTACGGCCGCGCGCCTGCCGAGGCGAAAAAATGACATGCGCACTTCATTGATCATCCCCACCCGTAACGCCTCCAGCCACCTGGCACGCCTGCTGCCCGCGCTGAAGATGCAAACCCTGCAACCTGACGAGATGCTGGTGGTGGACAGCGCCTCCAGCGATGACACCGTGGCGCGCTTTCGAGCGTTCGGCGCGCGGGTCGAGGTGATCGACGCCCGTGACTTCAACCACGGCGGCACCCGCCGCTGGGCCAGCGAACAGGTGGGTGGCGACGCACTGATCGTGATGACCCAGGACGCCATCCCCGCCACCCCCGAGACCTTTGCCAACCTGCTCGATGAATTGCAGCAGGACCCGCTCAACGGCGTCGCCTACGGGCGGCAATTGCCCCATCCCGATGCGGGCGTGCTGGGCGCGCAATCGCGGCACTTCAACTACCCGGAACACAGCCGCAGCAAAAGCCTGGCCGATGCACCGGAGCTTGGGATCAAGACCTGCTTCAGCTCCGACTCGTTTTCGGTATACCGGCGCAGTGTGTTGCAGGCCGTCGGTGGCTTCCCTGCCGACGTGATCGGCAGCGAAGACGCCTTTGTGGCCGCACGCATGCTGCTCGACGGCTACAAGGTGCGCTACGCCGCCACCGCGCTGGTGCATCACTCCCACGATTACAAACTCATGGACGAGTTTCACCGCTACTTCGACATTGGCGTGTTCTACGGCCGCGAGCCGTGGATCAAGCAGGCCTTTGGCGACGCGGGTGGCGAGGGCAAACGCTATGTGCTGGCCGAACTCGCGGCGCTGCGCAAAGCCGGCGCCTTGCACCGCGTGCCCGAGGTGCTGGTGCGCAGCGTGTTCAAACTGCTCGGTTACCGCCTGGGCCATCTTGAACGCCGCCTGCCGCTCGCCCTCAAGCGGCGCATCAGCATGTTTCCCGGTTATTGGAGGTGAGCAGCATGACCCACAGGAAGTCCCCCTTGATGAAGCGAAGCGTGCTCGCCCTGGCCATGCTGGCCCTGGCCGCCTGCAACACCCCGGCGCGTATCGAGCCACCGGACAGCAAGACCGTCGAGGACGGCAAGCGCGCCCTCGACCAACTGGCCCAGCTGCCACCGGCGGTGGAACGCATCCGTATCGGCGACCAGTTGCGCATCGTCCGCGATGCCGGCGAGATGCCGACGCTGTCGGCGTTCAACGTCAGCACCATCTACGAGCTGACGCTGTACACGGTGCAGACCGACGGCAAGATCAACTACCCGTTCCTGGGGCCGATCCAGGTTGCCGGGCGCCAGCCATCGGAGCTGGCCACCCAGTTGACCCACGAGCTCGCGGCGACCTACCGCGAACCCCGGGTGACGGTGAACATCAACCAGGCGCCGAGCAACTCGGTGATCGTCGGCGGTGCGGTGAATAACCCCACGGCGGTGCAGATCGCCACGGCCAACACCCTGGAGCAGGCGATTGTCGGCGCCGGCGGGGTCAGCCCGGCGGGCAACGCGAGCATGGTCGCGCTGCTGCGCGAAGATGCCCAGGGCGCCTATCGTGCTTACTTCCTGGACTTCAGCCAGCTCCTCAAGACAGGCGCCAACGGACGCAAGCCGGTGCGCCTGCAACGCGGCGATGTGGTGTTCGTGCCCAAGTCCAACGTCGGCGAGCGCATCCAGGGCGTGGACACCTACATGAACCAACTGATCCCGTTCACCAAGTCCATCGGGGTCGGCTACAACTACACGCGAACCAGCGGCGGCAGCAATTAAAGGAGCGACATCCCATGATCGAGATCCGTTCTTTTCGTGATCTGCTACGCCTGTTCTTCATCTTCCGCCACGAGTTCAAACTGGCCGCCATTGCGGCGCTGGTGATCATTCTGCTGGGGGCTTTCCTGCTGCCGGCCAAGTACGAATCCACGGCGCGCCTGCTGGTCAAGCCGGGGCGTGATTCGACCTTGCCCATCGAGATCAGCAATCGCCAGGCGCTGGTGATGCCCAGCACCCAGCGCGACCCGATTGTCGACGAAGAGCGCCTGCTCACCGGGCGCCCGATTGTGCGAGCGGTGGCCGAGCACTACCTGGAAGTGATCAGTAACGCACCGCCACCGGAAGGCTTCTGGAAGCGCACCAAGTACTACGTCAAGAGTGGCATAGGCGCGGTGTTCGATGGCATCCGCGTGGTACTGGAAACTGTCGGCGTGGTGGAAAAAACCACGCCGGTGGAACGCCTGGCGGCGGGCCTGGAAAAGAACTTCGAGGTAAGCCACGCGGCCGGTTCCACGGTGATGGACATCACTTTTACCTGGGGCGACCCGGAGATAGCCCAGGCGGTGGTCAAGGATTGGGTCGAGACCTATGTCAACGAACGCACCCAGGCCCTGGGGCGCAAGAGCCTGTACGTCTTCTATGAAGGCCAGGTCGCCACCAGCGCCACCGAGATCCAGAGCTACAAGCAACAGATCCTCACGCACCTGAACCAGATCGGCGCGGCGAGCATCACCGATCGCCTGGAAGACTTGTCCGAGCGCATCAACGTACTGCGGGGCGAAACGTTCAACACCACGCGCCTGATCGCCTCCTCCGACAGCGCCATCCAGAGCACCCGCACCCAGCTCAAGAGCCAGCCCAAGGAAGTCACCACGGTGCGCCAGATCGCACTGAACCCCCAGCAGCAGGACCTGCGCCGCCTGCTGAACCAGAAGCTGCTGGAAAAGGCCGACATGATGCGCACCTACACGGACAACGCGCCGCCGGTCAAAGCCCTGGATGCATCGATCCGCGCAATGCAGGCCCATGTCGCGAGTGAAAGCAACACCGTGCAAAGCTCGGAAAACCGCGCGCCCAATACCCTGGAAATCCACTTGCAGCGAGTACTGCTGGATGAGTCGAGCAACAACCTCGCGCTGCGTACCCAACTGACACAACAACAGAAACAACTGGCCAACCTCGAAGCCCAGCGCAAGCAAGCCCTGGAGATCGAACCGGAACTGACACGCCTCGCCCGGGAGCTGGGCGCCGCCGAACGCAACTACGCGTTGTATGTGGACAACCTGGAAAAATCACGCATTGACCGCGAACTGGATAACAGCCAGATCAGCAACATCGCGGTGATCGAAGAGGCCACCCTGAACCCCGGCCGTATCTTCCCAAAAACCCTGGTGATGCTGGTGCTGGCGGTCCCATTCGCCCTCGTCGTCGGCCTGCTGGTGATCTACCTGTGCTACCTGCTCGACCAGCGCATCCACGATGGCGGCCTGGCGGAACGCAAGTTCGGCCTCCCGCTGTGGACCACCTTGCCCGAGCTGGACACCAGCACCGCCCAAAGCACCAACGCATTCAATGCGAGCATCTACCGGCTGTACGGGTTGCTGCAGTTGGAGCGCATCGCCGAGCAGGGCCTGACCCTGGGGCTGACCTCGGCACGGCACGGCGAAGGGGTGACCTTTGTGGTGGAACAACTGCGTCAGTTGCTGCAGGAAAACAGTATCAACGTGCGTGTGGGCGGCGCCGAACCGGCGGCGCCAGGTGAAGTGGTGCTGCTGGACGCCTCGGCGCTGCTGGATAACCGCGATGCGTTTATCAACCTGCGTCGGGCAGACCTGATCGGGCTGGTGGTGGAAGCGCAGAAGAGCACGGTGCCGGTGGTGGAGCACGCGCTGTCGATCCTCAACACCGCGTTCGGCAAGGTCGACGGCATCATCATCAACCGGCGCAAATTCGAAGTGCCGGCCAAGGTGCTGAAAACCATCGCCAAGTACCGGGGGGCGTTCTGATGCGCGTCGCCCTGCTCGCCCCGTTGCCACCGGAGAAAAATGGCATCGCCGACTACGCGAACCATTTCCGCACGGCACTGGAACAACTGGAGGTGACGGTGCTGACGCCGTTGGCCGGGGTGGCGGGCAACAGCGAGGCAATCAAACAGGCCATCGGTGGGTTCGACTGGCACAGCGTGGACCTGGTCCACGCCGAGCTGGGCGGTGGACGGCTGGGGGAGTTCCTGGCCCTGCGCGAATTGCGCAAGGCCTACCCGGCACTGCCCTTGACCGCCACGGTGCATGATCCGGAACGCATCGTCTGGCGGCGTGAGCGGTTGCCATTCCCGTTGAACCTGCTGGAGCGCTTGCCCAGCCCGATGCCACAGGCGGCAGTGGTGCTGGCGGATCCGCTGACCTTGCGTGAAGAGCGCCAGGTCGCCGCCGGGTTGACCCGTTTGATCACCCTCACCCGCCTGGGCGCCGAGTGCCTGGGCCAACGCATGCAACTGCCGACGGGGAAAGTCGCGGTGATCAACCATGCAAACCTGGCGATTCCATCGGCGCCGTTGCCGCCCCTGGATACGCTGCACCTGCTGTACTTCGGGTTTATATACCGGGGTAAAGGCATCGAAGACCTGTTAGAGGCCCTGGCCGGCGTGTTCAAGCAGGTCCCCGAATTGCGTGAGCGTGTGCGCCTGACCCTGGCCGGTGGCACCGCCGCCGAAATGGCGTTTGGCGCAGGCGGCAACTACCTGGAGCAGTTGAACCGCCAGATCGCTGAACTCGGCCTGGCGGATGCCATCGACTGGCGGCTGAACCTGCCGGCTGAAGAGATTGCCCAGACCATCCAGGCCCACCATGTGATGGTGCTGCCCTATCGCGAATCGAAAAAACTCGGCCTGCTCGGGCGCCAGCGCGGTACCAGTGGCGCGCTGTCCTGGGCTGCCGCCTGCGGGCGTGGGGCGATCACGTCTGACGCTCGTGCGTTTGCCGAGGAAGTCGCCAGCGGCAATGGCGCTATCTACCCCGAAGGCGATGTGGATGCCCTCAGCGAGCAACTGCTGCGCCTGGCACGCATGCCGCTGCTGGCCCGGGACTGGGCCGAACGCGCCGGCGAAATCGGCCGCGAACGCTTGTGGCCGTTGACCGCGCAGAAGTTCAAGGCGCTGTTTGAGCAAGCCATCGAGGGCAGCCGCCATGGCGCGTAAACGCACGTACGTCGCCACCCTGGTCGTGGTCGCCGCCTTGGGCCTGACCGCGTTTTTGTGGGGGCGCCAGGCCGATGCCGAGAGCCATGTGCTCAAGGGCAACAAAACCGTGGTGTGGAAGGATTTCCTCGGGGTGAACGCGCAGTTCCTGTGGTTCGCCCCTGAGCGCTATCAGAAGCAGATAGACCGTCTCAAGGCGCTGGGCCTGGAGTGGGTACGCCTGGATTTGCATTGGGACCAGCTGGAGCCGGTCCCAGGGCAATACCAGGTTGCGACGCTGGATCAGCTGGTGGGCAAACTGCAGGACAACCAGCTCAAGTCGGTGTTCTACCTGGTCGGGTCGGCGCCGTTCGCCACCACTGCGCCGGTGGGTGCGCCGTATCAGGACCAGTACCCGCCGAAAGACCCGAACGTGTTCGCCAACCGCATGGCGCTGTTGGCACAGCGATACCCCAGTGTCGACGCCTGGCAGGTGTGGAACGAACCGAACCTGCTGGGCTTCTGGCGCCCGGCAGCCGACCCGGCCGGCTACGCCGCACTGCTGACCACCACCGCCGCCGCGTTGCGCGCAATGAGCCCGAGCAAACCGGTGGTGGCCGCCGGCATGGCATTCTTCAGCGAAATGCCCAACGGCCAGAGCATGTTCGATGCCCTCGGCGCCCTGGGCGTGGCCAGCCTCAATACCGTCGTCTCGTACCACCCTTATACCCAATTGCCCGAAGGCAACGACCCGGCCAACCTGGACTTTATCGCCAGGACCACCGCGCTCAACCAGGCCCTGCGCAACGGCGGTGTGCAGACCCTGTGGAGCACCGAGTGGGGCTGGTCGACCTACACAGGTCCCAAAGACGCCCAGGACATCATCACCCCACAGGCCCAGGCCGATTACGTGGTGCGCCGCCTGGCGCTGATGAGTGCGCTGGATTACGACCGGATCTTCCTGTTTACCCTCAGTGATCTGGACCAGCGCGCCAGTGTGCGTGATCAGTCTTACGGTTTGCTCGACATCGACGCCAACCCCAAGCCGGTCTACACCGCGCTGAAAAATTTCCTCGACGTCAGCGGTCCGACGCTCACCCCCGGCGACCCGCCCAGCGCTGATCAGTTGCCCGACGGCCTGTTCAGCATCGGCTGGACCCGCGCCGACGGGCGCAAGCTATGGTTCTTCTGGGCGGCCGGGGGCGGCAACGCACACCTGCCCAACCTGGCCAGCGCCACCCTGTATGACCCGCTGCACGGTACGCAAACCCCGGTAAGTGGCACCCACGGGCTGACCGTCATGGTCAAGCCGAACCTGCAAATTCTGTTATGGGAGTGAGGCCCGCCATGCGCATTTTATGGATCCTGCCCTACTCGCCCTGGCCCGCCACCAGCGGCGGCAAGACCCGCCAGTTCCACCTGCTGCGCAGCCTGGCGGCGCGGGGGCATCGGCTCACCTTGCTGCTGCATGACAAGCATCCGGTGTCCCCTGCCGACCGCCAGGTGCTGGAAGCATTTGTCGAACAGTTGATCATCCTGCCGCGCCGGCCGTTGCGCAGCCTCAAGACCCTGGTGGCGGGGCTGTTTGCACCCTACCCGCTGCTGGCCAGCGTGAATGGGCTGGCGGGCGAGTTGCAGGACACCTTCAACTGGTTGCTGGGTGAGCAGTGGGACGTGGTGCAGATCGAGCACAGCTACAGTTTCCAGCCTTACGAAGATGCGCTGGCGCGTAAATCACAGCCCTTTGTGCTGACCGAACACAATGTGGAGTCGGCCCTGGGCGCGGCCACCTACGACCGTTTGCCGCGTTGGTCGCTGCCGTTCATTCGCTACGATCAATGGCGCTATGCCCGCTGGGAACGCCGGGTGATGCGCCAGGCCGCGCAGGTGGTGGCGGTCACTCAAAACGATGCGCACGTCCTGGAAAAAATCGCCGGCAAACCCGTACCGGTGGTGGTCAATGGCGTGGACTGCGATCACTTCGCCGCCGCCCATCCCGACCCGTCGACACGCCGCGTGCTGTTCCTCGGCAACTATGAATACGCGCCGAACGTGGACGCCATCGAATGGGCCCTGGATGAAATCCTGCCCAAAGTCTGGGCGCGCTGTGCGGATGCGCGCATGAGCGTGTGCGGCTTCGGCATGCCCGGCAGCTGGCGCGAGCGCTGGAAAGACCCGCGTATCGAGTGGCAAGGCTTCGTGCCCAACCTGCTCGACCTGCAATCGAGCTGTTCGGTGTTCCTGGCGCCGTTGCGCCACGGCGGCGGCTCCAAGCTCAAGGTGCTCGAAGCCCTGGCCGCCGGCCTGCCGCTGGCCAGCACCGAACAAGGCGTGTCGGGGCTGGACCTGGTGGAAGGCCTGGACTACCTCGGCGGGCAAAGCGCCGACGACCTGGCCGATGCCGTGGTGCGCCTGCTGCAATGCCCTGAAGCCGCCGCGCCCATGGGTGAGGCGGGCCGCGCCTACGTACGCCGCGCCCATGACTGGAGCGTCGCCGCCAGCCAATTGGAGCAGGTGTACGCCACCCTCGTGCCGCTGAGCCAGAGGGAGCCCGCATGCGTATAGGCCTGGATTACCGCACCGTCGGCACCTCGCCGCAATCGGGCATCAGCCGCCAGGTGTATGCACTGGAAAGCGCCCTGCACACCTTGCCGGGCATCGAGCTTGAACGGTTTACCGTGGCACCACTGGGCGATGAAACGCGCCTGCAGGCCCACTGCCCGGCGTGGGGCTGTGCCAAGACCGCCATGCACCAGCCGCAGAATCGTCTGCGCTTTGAGGCCGGTTTTCTGCCGCGCGCCTTGCGCGAGGAGCGTATCGACCTGTACATCAGCACCTTCAATATGGGCCTGCCCTTGCCGCCCAAACCGAAAGGCTTGCGCACGGTGGTGCTGCTGCATGACCTGTTCCAGATCACCCTGGACAACTACCATGCCAACCGCTTGAAGGCGCTGATCTACAAGACCAGCGATCGCCTGTCGATTGCCTACGCGGTGCACAGCGCCGACCGCGTGTGGACGCCGTCGCAGTACAGCGCCGATGAAACCGCGCGGCTGTTTCCCAAGGCGGTGGGCAAGATTCGTGTGCTGCCCAATCAGGTCGATGGCTTTGCCGGGCTGGTGGCGGACATGAGCCGGCATCAATTGCCCGAGCACTACTGGCTGCTGGTGGGCACCCGCGAGTTGCGCAAGAACGTGCCGTTTTTGGTGGACGCCTGGCAGCAGGCGCGGCGCCAATCCCCTTCGGTGCCGGAGTTGGTGCTGGTGGGCAGTTTGGAACACTTGCCCGAAGCCCAGCGCACATTGCCGGGGATTCGTGCGCTGAGCGGCGTGTCGGACGCCGAGTTGCAGGCGCTTTACCGCCAGGCGTCACGCCTGTGGCAGCCGTCCTATGCCGAAGGCTTTGGCCTGCCGGTGATCGAGGCCCTGAGCGTCGGTACGCCGGTGGCGGTGGCGAGCGGCACTTCGCTGGATGAAATCACCCCGCCGTCGGCCCCGCGCTTTTCGCCCATCGATGGCCCGGCGCTGGTGCAATTGATGCTCAGCCTGGGCGCGCGGCCGGATGAAGACTGCGCCGAGCAACGGCGCCTGTGGGCGCAACGTTTCAACCATCATGCCTATCGCCAGCGCCTGACCGAACTGATCGAGGAACTTCAGTGAGAGTGAACCTGGCAAGCCTCGTCGCGATCCTCTTCGGCCTGCTGTTTGGCGCCCTCGCCCTGTTGCTGTCGCCGGCCAAGGCGTTCCTGGCCGTGGTCGGCCTGGCGGGGGCAGTGACCATCCTGCGCTTTCCGTTGTGGGGGCTGTTGTTGTTCGCCATGATCGCCACGTTCATGCCGTACTCGACTATCAACCTGGGGATCCGCAGCACCGTCAGCGAAGCGATCCTGGCCCTGACCTGGGGCGCGGTGCTGTGGCACAACTTCCTGGCCCGCCTGCCCGATACGCCCAGCCTGACCCGCCGTCCCACCGACCAGATGCTGCTGTGGCTGATGCTGTTCAGCGTGTTCCCGTTCATCGTCGGCCAGGTCACCGTCCACGCCGACAGCAGCGGCGTGGCCAACTGGCTGCGCTGGTTGCTGAGCCTGTCGGCAGTGTTTCTCTGCGCCAGGTTGCTGGTGGACCGCAAGCAGCGTGAATCCTTGGTCATCGCCCTGTTGCTGGGCAGCCTGGCGATGCTGGTGCTGTCGATTGCGGTGTTCGTGCGCACGCGCTCCGGGGCTGGCATTGCGCCGATTCTGGCGTTGTTCAACTACGGCAACTTCGACATGTTGAAATTCGGCCTGGAGGCCATGTCTTCGCGCATGGGTTCGCCGTGGATGCACCCGAATGCCATCGGCGGGATCATGGCATTGCTGCTGCCCCTGGCCTTCTGCTTCGGCGTGACCGAACAGGGCTGGAAACGTGCGCTGGGCCTGGGCGTCGCCTGCCTGGGCGCGGCCGCGTTGCTGTTGGCCAGCAGCCGCGGCGCGATGGTCAGCCTGGCGTTGGTGCTGGTGTGGATGGCTACGCGCCGCGTGCCCTACACCGGGCGCCTGCTGATGATCGGCGCGGCGCTGACCGTGGCACTGGTAATGGCCTACCCACCGTTACAGGAACGCCTGGCGACGATTTTCTCGTCGGACAACGCCAGTACCGAAGTGCGGTTCGACGAGTACCGCATGTTCCCGCAGGCGGTGGTGTCCTATCCGTTCGGGATCGGCTTCAAGGTTGACCCGCCGGTACCGGGTACCCACCTGCTGGGGATCTCCAACCTGTGGCTGAACTTCATCTACAAGACCGGCATCGTCGGCATGCTGTTCTTTGTGGCGGTGACCGTGCGCTGGTGGCGTGAGGCGCGTCCGCAAAAAGGCCCGATCCGCCTGACCAAGGACAATGCCCTGTGGCTGGGCACCACCGGCGGGATTCTGTCGGCGCTGGTCAGCGGCCTGTTCGACCACTACTTCAGTTTTGCGGTGGTGATGGTGGCGTTGTTCTGGCTGATGGTGGGCATCAATGTACTGGAGGCGCGGCGGTTGTTTCCGGCGCGGCTGCCGCAAGTGAAGACCGTGGCCTACCGCAAACACTTGCCTGATGGGGCACGGCCCTGATGCTCGGCTCCGCCGCCTGGCTGACCCTGGCGACCCTGGTGGGCCTGTGCCTGGGATTTGCCCGTGAATGGTTGCTGGTGGCGGCCTGGGGCGCCGGAGAGCGCAGCGATGCCTTCCTGATCGCGCTGTTTTTGCCGGAAGCGCTGCGCATGTCGTTGGCCGGCGGTGTGCTGAGCGCCGCCGCGCTGCCGTTGTACCTGCAACGCAAGCATGGCGAACGCCTGGAGTGGCTGGCGGTGCTGTTCCCGGCGTTGCTGCTGATCGCGCTGGTCATCAGCCTGCTGCTGACGCTGTTGGCACCGTGGCTGGTGCAAATGCTCGGCCCGGGGTTGGCCGACACCGCCACAGTCTTGGCCAGCAGCAACCTGCAGATCGTCGCCTGGTGTGTGCCGGGCTTGATGTTGCATGGGCTGTTCAGCATTCCCTTGCAGGCCAGCGAACGTTTTGTCCTCGCGGGGCTGGGCTCGTTGCTGTTCAACCTGCCGCCGGTGACGTACCTCGCCCTCGCGGGCACTACCAGCCAACCGCACGCGCTGGCCCTGGCCTGCCTGGCCGGCAGCCTGTTGATGCCGCTGGCGCTGTTGCCGTCGGTGTGGCGCCAAGGCTGGCGGCCATGGCGCTGGCAACTGAGCGTCGCACCCTTGCGGGAGCTGGGCCAGCGCATCGGACCGCTGTTGCTGAGCAATGGCGCCAGCCAGGGGTTGGCGCTGATCGAGCGGCTGGTGGCATCGCTGCTGGGCGAAGGCGCGGTGACCTGGGTCAACCTGGCGCGCAAGCTGATGAACCTGCCGCTGATTGCGCTGATGAGTCTCAACCAGGTACTGCTGGGCATGATGAGCCGCCGTCAGGGCGATGAGCGCCTGGCCCTGCTCAAGCGCGGCCTGGAAACCGCCAGCGTACTGACCCTGCCTGCCGGTGTCGGCCTGGTGGCGGCAGCCCCGAGCCTGGTGGCGCTGCTGCTGCCCAGGCAATCGGCGGATTCGCCGTTGCCGCTGCTGCTGGCCTGGTTTGCCGTGCCGTTGGTGTTCGGCGCCTGGAACGCCTTGCTCGCGCGCTATGCCTACGCCGCCGGCGATACGCGCCAGCCGCTGCGCTGCGAGTTGCTCGGCAGCCTGGTCAACGTGTTGTTGCTGGGAGCGCTGCCCTGGGTGTTCGGCCTGGCCGGTATCCCCTTGGCCGCACTGGCCGGCGTGCTCTGCACCGCACTGTTGCTGATGCAGCGCCAGGCCTTGCTCGACGCCCTGCCCTGGGCCCGGCACTGGCTGCTCAGTGCACTGCTGATGGGGCTGGCGGCGCTGATGCTGTTTGGTATTGAGGGCGTGTGGCTGCAACTGGGGCTGAGCACCCTGGCGGGCGCCGTGGTGCTGCTCGGCATGGGGCTGTGGCTCAAGCCGTGGCGCAAGGCATGACGCTTATTGTAGGAGCTGGCTTGCCAGCGAAAATCGTCAACGATAACGCGGGCATTCTGGATGCACGTGGTGCCCTTGCGTTCTTCGCTGGCAAGCCAGCTCCTACAGGGGCGGTGGAGTTTATAGATCGGGAGCACTCAGGTGAAAAATCGCTGGATTCAAATGGATATCGCCAAGGGCATCGGCATCCTGGTGATCGTGTACGCCCACAGTTGGTTTGTCGCCACGTCGCCGGACTTGATGTACCCGATCCTGGCGTCGTTCGTACTGCCGTTGTTCTTCTTTCTGTCGGGGGTGTTTTTCAAACCTGAACAGCCGTTTGTCGAGATGGCGGTGCGTAAGGCCGACGGCCTGCTCAAGCCGTTTTTCTTCACCATGCTGGTGTATGTGATCGTGCGCGATGTGCTGCGCGGCCAACCGCTGCTGCCGGATATCGGCGGCGTGCTGTACGCCTCGGTGGACACCATCCCCTGGCAGGCGCTGTGGTTTTTGCCGCACTTCTGGGTGGCGATCCTCTTCAGTTGGGCGGTACTGCGGCTGATTCAGCGCCTGCCGCTGGCGGTGAGCTGTGCAGTGATGCTGGTGCCGCTGCTGATCGGCATCTGGATGCTGCCGTGGTTCTGGCAACTGCCGGTGACTCTCGGCGGGCAAACCTGGGTGCTGCCCGGCTTGCCCTTCAGCCTGGATATCACCCTGATCAGCAGCGCGTGTTTCGTCTACGGCTACCTGCTGCGTGACTGGCTGCGTACCCATGCGGGGTCAATGCTGACCCTGCTGGTGTCGGTGGCGCTGTTCGCGGCGGTGTTCCTCTACCGGGGCGATACCATGGACCTGGCGCAGCGTCGCTACGACCACTGGCTGTGGACCAGCCTGCTGGCGGTGATTGGGGTGTACCTGTGCTGGGCGTTGGCGCGGGTGCTGATGGCGTCGGCCCTGATCACCCGGGTCATGACCTACATCGGCCAGTCGACCCTGATCCTGCTGATCTTCCATGGGGAGATCCAGCACAAGACATTCGATTTGATGGAGCGTCTGGGGCTGCACGCGTTTGTCGCGGCCTGCATCGGTTTTGTGGTGGCGGTAGTGGTGCCGTTGTTGATCGGGGAAGTGATCAAGCGGGTGGCATTCCTGCGGTTTTTCTACTTTCCATTTCCGCTGCGCAAGGCTGCCAGATAACGGTAGGAGCGAGCGTGCTCCTACCGGGTATCGGGTTCAGTCATCCAGTTGTTGCGCGGCGGGCTTGCCGGCGTGTTTCGCCGGCTTGGCGCCCTTGGCCGGAGCCGGTGCAACGGGCTCGGGTTCCGGGGCGGCGGCGGTTTCTTTCTCGGCCATCGGCATCTGGTCGATGGCGCTGAAAAACTCTTTCAAATCGAGGGTATCCGGTGGCACGGTCTTCTCGACTTTCTTCTCGCCATCCTTGCCCACCAGGATCACTTTGGTGCCGCTGCCGGCACCCAGTTTGAGGGCGCGGATCAGCGCATTGGTCTCGGGCGGCGTGAGCTTCTTGTTGTCCTTGGGGTCCTTGGCGAACTTCTCCCCTTCGGCACCGATGCTGCCAAACTTCACGGTGTAGAACACCATGCTGCGCTCTTCAAAGGACTGCTTGGTGGCAGGCTCGTCCAGTTGTTTCTTGAGGGTCGCCAGTGTGTCGTTGCCGGAATCAAGCTCCACCACCACCAGTGGCCGGGCTTTGCCCAGGTCCTGCTTGAGCGGGTTGATATCATCAGCAGCCAACAGCGGCCCCGTAAAAGCCATCAAGGTAGCCAGGGTCAGCGACCGGATGAGCATGCGCACCTCCTTTGAATTCCATGCAGGGTTCTTGAGTTTCATGTCTGCGACAGTCAAATTCAAGGATGATTCCTACACCGCGTTCAGAAAGCGTAGGTCAGGACGCCCGCTCCGCAAGGGCTTGGCGGCGACATGCGGCATTGTTTCCTTTGATTGCACAAACATTACGAGACCTTCCAGCCCGGCCAATGGCGGGCAAAGACAGGCGCCACGATCGGGTCGGCATCCACCTGCGCCAGGGTCTGGGCAAAGCCTGGCGCCAGGGCAGTCAAGGCCTCACGCGCCTCATCCCAGCGCGACACCGCCGCCGCCATGATGCCCAGCGCATTCGGTTCGCCGTTGGACGCGAACAGTTGGCCGGCAAACTGTTCGGCAAACACCACCCAGGCCTGATGCAGATAGCGACGCGTGCCCGCGACCAATTGCGCCTGCACCGCTTCATCGGCATTGCCCACCCAGCGTTGCGGGTAGTCAATGATGCCAATCGCCGAATAGCAATTGGCCGCGATGTACACCAGGCCGCGGATGATCTGGTCACGGTCGCCGCCCAGCAGATGCGCATCGGGAAACGCCAGGCCCAGGTGGATCAGGATCGCGGCACTTTCCGTCAGCACCTGTCCATCGGGGATAACCAGGGTGGGCACCTGTTTGAGCGGGTTGATACGGGCAAGCTCATCACTGCCCTCGCCGTCGGCCCAGGAGGCGGCGTCCACTCGTCGCCATGGTACCGCGCACCGTTGCAGGGCGATTTCAATCATGCAGGAGCCGGATTCGTCGATGCCATAGAGTGTGTACATAGCCTTTCCTCCATTGGATGAATCAAGAATTTTAGAACAAGCCCATTTGCCCGCCGACCAGGGTGCTGAAATCGTCACTCACGAACGGCAGGATGGCATCTGCGACCGGTTGCAATTGCCGGGTGACGTAGTGGTCGTAATCAATCGGCGCCTGGCGTACTTCCAGCGGTTCGGGGCCGTTGACGCTGATCACATAGCGGATCCAGCCGCCGCGCTGGTACTGGCGCGGGCGCCCCAGGCGGTCGTTGTATTCATCGGCCAGGCGTGCCGCGCGTACATGGGGCGGCACGTTGCGCTCGTAGTCATCCAGTTGACGGCGCAGACGTTTGCGGTAGATCAGCAGTTCATCGAACTCGCCGCTCAAGGTGCGGCGCACGTAGTCGCGTATGTAGTCCTGATGGGGCTGGCGGTGGAAGATGCGCTGGTAGAGTTCCTGCTGGAACCGGCGGGCCAGGGGCGACCAGTCGCTGCGTACGGTCTCCAGGCCTTTGTAGATCATCTCTTCGCTGCCGTCGGCACGTACCACCAGGCCGGCGTAGCGCTTCTTGCTGCCCTCCTCCGCGCCGCGAATGGTCGGCATCAGGAAGCGGCTGAAGTGGGTTTCGTATTGCAGCTCCAGGGCACTTTGCAGGCCGAACGCGCTGTGCAGGTGCTCACGCCACCAGGTGTTGACGTGCTTGACCAGCGCCTGGCCGATACGGCTGGCGTCGTCCTGGGAATGCGCGCTGCCGAGCCACACGAAGGTGGAGTCGGTGTCGCCGTAGATCACCTCATACCCCTGGGCTTCAACCAGTTCGCGGGTCTGGCGCATGATCTGGTGGCCGCGCATCGTGATCGACGAAGCCAGTCGTGTATCGAAAAAGCGGCAACCGCTGGAACCGAGTACGCCGTAGAACGCATTCATGATGATTTTCAGCGCCTGGGACAGCGGCGCGTTGTGCTCACGCTTGGCCTCTTCGCGACCTTCGGAGACACGCGCAACGATGGCCGGCAGGCAGTGCCGGGTGCGAGAAAAGCGTGCACCGCGAAAGCCTTCGACGGAGTCGCTGTCGTCGGGGTGCTTGAGGCCTTCGATCAGGCCCACCGGGTCGATCAGGAAGCTGCGGATGATCGACGGGTAAAGGCTTTTGTAATCGAGCACCAGCACCGATTCGTAGAGGCCAGGACGCGAATCCATGACAAACCCGCCGGGGCTGGCCTGGGGTGGTTTGTCGCCCAGGTTCGGCGCGACGAAGCCCTGGCGGTGCATCAGCGGCATGTACAGGTGGGTAAACGCCGCCACCGAGCCGCCGTTGCGGTCGGCCGGCAACCCGGTGACGCTGGCGCGTTCGAGCAGGAACTTGAGCAGTTCGGTCTTCTCGAAAATCCGCGTGACCAGCTCGCAGTCCTTGAGGTTGTAACGCGCCAGGGCGGGCTTGTCCTCGGCGAACATGCGGTTGATTTCGTCCATGCGTTGATACGGTGTGGAGATGTCCTTGCCCTCGCCGAGCAGGGTTTGCGCGACGTTTTCCAGGCTGAAGGATTCGAAACTCCAGGTGGCCGAACGCAGGGCCTCGATACCGTCGATGATCAGACGCCCCGCCGCTGCGGCGAAGTAATGGTTGCGGCTGCCGTGTTCGCGCCAGGCCATGGGCTCATCGCCGCGACCGAGCATCAACGGTACGTTGAGGCGCTGGGCATGTTCGTGGAGTACGCGCAGGTCGAACTGCACCACATTCCAGCCGATGATTGCATCGGGGTCATGGGTGGCGAGCCATTGGTTGAGGCATTCGAGCAGTTGAGCGCGGGTGTCGCAGTAGTCGAGCTTGAAATCCACCGCGTCAGTCTTGTTCGGCGGGCCGAGCATGTACACCTGGCGTTCGCCGCAGCCTTCGAGGGCGATGGAATAGAGGTCGCCCTGGGCGGTGGTCTCGATGTCCAGGGACACCAGCTTGAGCGGCGGGCGGTAGTCGGGCGCGGGCTTCATCTGCGCATCGCACAGGGCACCACTGGCATCCGGTGCCCCCCCGAACCAGACCGGAGCGGTGATGAAACGCTCCATCATGTAGCGCTCGGGCGGGCGTACATCGGCTTCGTAGACGTCGACACCGGCGGCGCGCAGGCGCTTTTCCACGTCCATCAACTGGCGGTGCTGGCGCGTGTAGAGGCCCAGGACCGGGCGGTGATGGAAATCGCAGAGTTGCAGCGGGCGCAATTCGATATCGCGTTCGCCTTTGAGCAACCAATCCAGCGGCTTGCGATGGGCCTCGGGAATGAACATCACCGAGGTCTGCACGGGTAGGCGGATAAACCGTGGCCCCTGGTCTGTGGCCAGCCAGAAACTGACCTCCGTGCCCGCCGGGGTATCGCGCCAATGCCGGGTCAGGACAAAACCCTGCTGTAAATCCACCGTACCGCACCTCAGGAATAGCTTTCAGGCGTTGATTCTACGCGGCATCTGCGCAAACGCGGCAGGTAAACGCGCACGCAAGCGGTGGACTTCTAAAGGCGGCGAAAGCGGGCACCGCAATGGTGCCATTTCTCCAGCTCACGCCCGACGTGTTTTGCTCAAATAGTTTTCGATATTGCCCATCTGCTCGTCCCAGCCACGGGAATTCATCTTGAAGGCTTTTTGCCGACGAGCCTCCGGCACCGCGTCGAAACCGGATTCAACCACCCGCAGCAAAATGCCCGGCGCCCGATCCTCAATGGTGAATTCAACCAGTGTCGGGGTTTCCTTGTCGTAGTCGACGCCCTTTTCTACCGCGAAGGGGTGCCACCAGAAAGAGAACAACGTTTGCGGCAGGATGCGTTCGATTTTGGCTTTCCAGATCACGTGTTCGTAACCTGGGTAGGTAATCGGCGCCTCTATGGTTTCCCCTGCCACAAAGGCTTTGCCCTTGAGGGCGATGCCAAACCAATCGCCGAATTGCTCGGCATTGGTGAGCGCTTCCCAGACCTGTTTACGTGAAGCGTTCAGCAGAACTTTTCGCTCAATGCGATCTAATACGTGCATAAGTCACCTCCTCCATTGACAGTAGGCGACACCAAATAATGCGCAACCTCAGGTTGTAAGCAATCATGATGACCCCGTCCTTGAACCGGCAATACGTTTATGACTGACCCATTGAATGGAAGTTGCTTCTGCAAAGGTGTCCGCTATCAGGTGGACCAGTTGGACATGCCTATCAGCCACTGCCACTGCGCAAGCTGCCGCAAAATACATGCGGCACCGTTTGTCGCCACCGCAGGAGTAATGCGCGAACATTTTCGCTGGACGCTGGGGGAGGAACTGTTGGCGTCCTTTGAATCTTCGCCGGGCAAGCTCAGGCATTTCTGCTCGCGCTGTGGCTCACATCTGATAGCAGAACGTGGGCATCAGCCCCATGTGATCGTGCGGGTGGCGACGCTGGACGATGATCCGGGCGTCAGGCCCACCTCGCACATCTGGATGGCCCATGATGTGCCCTGGCTTGACCATGAAGGCATAGAGCAATGGGACGAGTGGAAGGCATGATTTAGACGTGGGGGTCACCTGGCGCTTTTGCCGGCGTCGCATATTGCGGCTTCAGGTGACCGTCCTGGTCGAGTAGCCAGGCATCCATGATTTGCCGCACCACCGGACCCGCGACGCGACCACCGGCCTCACCGTTTTCGATCATCACCGAAATCACGATCTTCGGATGTTCGGCCGGAGCGAAGCCAACGAACAACGCGTTGTCGCGATGGCGCTCCAGGGTTTTTTCGCGGTTGTAACGCTCACCTTGCTTGATCGCAACCACTTGCGCAGTACCGCTCTTGCCGGCAATGCGGTATTGCGCCCCTTGTGCGGCGGCCCGGGCGATACCTCGCGGGTCATGCATCACCAACTGCATACCGTGATTGACCTGCTCCCAATCACGCGGATCCTTGAGGACGACGTTGGGCATTGGATTCTGGTCCACCGGCGGCTCACCATTGATCGTCTTGGCCAGGTGCGGGCGATTCCACACACCCTTGTTGGCGATCAACGCCGTGGCCTGGGCCAATTGCAGCGGAGTGACTTGCATATACCCCTGGCCAATGCCGAGGATCACGGTTTCGCCCGGGAACCAGGGTTGGCGCCGCGTGGCGCGCTTCCAAGCCTGGGATGGCATCAAGCCAGCGGACTCTTCGAACATGTCCAGGGAGACTTTCTGGCCCAGGCCAAACTCCGCCAGGTAGTCGTGCAGACGGTCGATGCCGAGTTTGTGAGCAAGGTCGTAAAAGTAAGTGTCGTTGGAACGCATGATGGCAGCGTCCATGTCTACCCAGCCGTCGCCGCTGTGGTTCCAATTGCGGTATTTGTGGTCAAAGTCAGGGAGCTGGTAGTAACCGGGGTCGAATACACGGGTCTGTGGGGTGACGACACCGCTGTCGAGGCCAGCGATGGCCACTTCCGGCTTGATGGTCGAGCCCGGCGCATAGAGCCCCCGGAGGACACGGTTGAAGAGCGGCCGGTCAATGGAGTCGTGCAGGGCGGCATATTCCTTGAAACTGATGCCGGTGACGAACAGGTTCGGATCAAAACTCGGCTTACTGACCATGGCCAGTACTTCGCCGGTTTGCGGATCGAGGGCAACCACTGAGCCACGGCGATCACCCAGGGCTTCTTCCGCAGCTTCCTGGAGCTTCACGTCGAGGCTCAGGACGATATTTTTGCCAGGAATCGGGTCGGTGTGCTTGAGCACACGGAGTACGCGGCCTTGGGCATTGGTCTCGACCTCTTCGTAGCCGACATGACCATGCAGTTCGGATTCGTAGAAACGCTCGATACCGGTTTTGCCGATGGACTGCGTGCCACGGTACTCCACCGAGTCGAGGGCTTTGGATTCTTTCTCATTGATCCGCCCCACATAGCCGATGGAGTGGGCAAAATGCGCACCCAGCGGGTAGTGACGGACGAATTGCGGCTCTACATCTACTCCTGGCAGGCGGAACTCATTCACCGCCAGCAATGCGACTTGCTCTTCGGTCAACTCGTAAAACAACGTCACGGGGACGAAGGGGTGCCGTGCCTGCTTCAGGGCCTTGTCGAACAACGCACGGTCTTCGACAGGCAGGTGCAGCAAGTTGACGATGGCGTCGAGTTCGCCCTTGAGGTCAGTGGTGCGCTCGCGGGTGATGGTCAGGTTGTAGCTGGGTCGGTTATCGGCCAGCACCACGCCATTACGGTCATAGATAAGGCCGCGCGTCGGAGTGATGGGCAGCACGTGGACGCGGTTGTTTTCAGAAATCGTGGAGTGGTAGTCGAACTGTACGACTTGAAGGAAATACATACGCCCCACCAGGGCACACGTAATGCCTATCACCAACAACGCACAAGCGAGCAGGCGCTTGTTGACCAGGCGGTTTTCTTTTTCGTGATCTTTAATCGGTATCGGTTCAGGCATTTCTACAGCATCTCGTTGAAGAAGGTCGACGCCGCATCCTGCGATGAAAGATCAGTCCTTGGGAAATGTGCTGCACCATACCAAAAATGCAGAAACACTTTGCATTGAATTCCCCAACGGCACTCTGAAGTGAGTTCCCTCTCGACGGGTACGGTGATACGGCAGCTGCCCTTGAAGATACTCAACAGCTCATCCGCCTAGGCGTACCCACTTTTCGAGCGCCCAAAACAAAACCCCATCTGCTTTCGCAAATGGGGTTTCGGAATTTAATCTTGACGATGACCTACTCTCACATGGGGAAACCCCACACTACCATCGGCGATGCATCGTTTCACTGCTGAGTTCGGGATGGGATCAGGTGGTTCCAATGCTCTATGGTCGTCAAGAAATTCGGGTACTGAGTCGTGGCCGGCTGGCCTCGCTTCAGCAAATTGGGTATGTGACAGCTGTCGGTGTTTTGTGAAATCTCGAACTTTCGGTTCATTGCGTCTTCACACACCGCAATCTGGCCTTTCGACGCAAATTGCTTGGGTGTTATATGGTCAAGCCTCACGGGCAATTAGTATTGGTTAGCTCAACGCCTCACAGCGCTTACACACCCAACCTATCAACGTCGTAGTCTTCGACGGCCCTTCAGGGGACTCAAGGTCCCAGTGAGATCTCATCTTGAGGCTAGTTTCCCGCTTAGATGCTTTCAGCGGTTATCTATTCCGAACATAGCTACCCGGCAATGCCACTGGCGTGACAACCGGAACACCAGAGGTTCGTCCACTCCGGTCCTCTCGTACTAGGAGCAGCCCCTCTCAAATCTCAAACGTCCACGGCAGATAGGGACCGAACTGTCTCACGACGTTCTAAACCCAGCTCGCGTACCACTTTAAATGGCGAACAGCCATACCCTTGGGACCGGCTTCAGCCCCAGGATGTGATGAGCCGACATCGAGGTGCCAAACACCGCCGTCGATATGAACTCTTGGGCGGTATCAGCCTGTTATCCCCGGAGTACCTTTTATCCGTTGAGCGATGGCCCTTCCATACAGAACCACCGGATCACTAAGACCTACTTTCGTACCTGCTCGACGTGTCTGTCTCGCAGTCAAGCGCGCTTTTGCCTTTATACTCTACGACCGATTTCCGACCGGTCTGAGCGCACCTTCGTACTCCTCCGTTACTCTTTAGGAGGAGACCGCCCCAGTCAAACTACCCACCATACACTGTCCTCGATCCGGATAACGGACCTGAGTTAGAACCTCAAAGTTGCCAGGGTGGTATTTCAAGGTTGGCTCCACGCAGACTGGCGTCCACGCTTCAAAGCCTCCCACCTATCCTACACAAGCAAATTCAAAGTCCAGTGCAAAGCTATAGTAAAGGTTCACGGGGTCTTTCCGTCTAGCCGCGGATACACTGCATCTTCACAGCGATTTCAATTTCACTGAGTCTCGGGTGGAGACAGCGCCGCCATCGTTACGCCATTCGTGCAGGTCGGAACTTACCCGACAAGGAATTTCGCTACCTTAGGACCGTTATAGTTACGGCCGCCGTTTACCGGGGCTTCGATCAAGAGCTTCGCGTTAGCTAACCCCATCAATTAACCTTCCGGCACCGGGCAGGCGTCACACCCTATACGTCCACTTTCGTGTTTGCAGAGTGCTGTGTTTTTAATAAACAGTCGCAGCGGCCTGGTATCTTCGACCGGCATGAGCTTACGGAGCAAGTCCTTCACCCTCACCGGCGCACCTTCTCCCGAAGTTACGGTGCCATTTTGCCTAGTTCCTTCACCCGAGTTCTCTCAAGCGCCTTGGTATTCTCTACCCAACCACCTGTGTCGGTTTGGGGTACGGTTCCTGGTTACCTGAAGCTTAGAAGCTTTTCTTGGAAGCATGGCATCAACCACTTCGTTAACTAAAAGTTAACTCGTCATCAGCTCTCGGCCTTAGAATCCCGGATTTACCTAAGATTCCAGCCTACCACCTTAAACTTGGACAACCAACGCCAAGCTGGCCTAGCCTTCTCCGTCCCTCCATCGCAATAACCAGAAGTACAGGAATATTAACCTGTTTTCCATCGACTACGCTTTTCAGCCTCGCCTTAGGGACCGACTAACCCTGCGTCGATTAACGTTGCGCAGGAAACCTTGGTCTTTCGGCGTGGGTGTTTTTCACACCCATTATCGTTACTCATGTCAGCATTCGCACTTCTGATACCTCCAGCAAGCTTCTCAACTCACCTTCACAGGCTTACAGAACGCTCCTCTACCGCATCACTTACGTGATACCCGTAGCTTCGGTGTATGGTTTGAGCCCCGTTACATCTTCCGCGCAGGCCGACTCGACTAGTGAGCTATTACGCTTTCTTTAAAGGGTGGCTGCTTCTAAGCCAACCTCCTAGCTGTCTAAGCCTTCCCACATCGTTTCCCACTTAACCATAACTTTGGGACCTTAGCTGACGGTCTGGGTTGTTTCCCTTTTCACGACGGACGTTAGCACCCGCCGTGTGTCTCCCATGCTCGGCACTTGTAGGTATTCGGAGTTTGCATCGGTTTGGTAAGTCGGGATGACCCCCTAGCCGAAACAGTGCTCTACCCCCTACAGTGATACATGAGGCGCTACCTAAATAGCTTTCGAGGAGAACCAGCTATCTCCGAGCTTGATTAGCCTTTCACTCCGATCCACAGGTCATCCGCTAACTTTTCAACGGTAGTCGGTTCGGTCCTCCAGTTAGTGTTACCCAACCTTCAACCTGCCCATGGATAGATCGCCCGGTTTCGGGTCTATTCCCAGCGACTAGACGCCCTATTAAGACTCGCTTTCGCTACGCCTCCCCTATTCGGTTAAGCTCGCCACTGAAAATAAGTCGCTGACCCATTATACAAAAGGTACGCAGTCACCCAACAAAGTGGGCTCCCACTGCTTGTACGCATACGGTTTCAGGATCTATTTCACTCCCCTCTCCGGGGTTCTTTTCGCCTTTCCCTCACGGTACTAGTTCACTATCGGTCAGTCAGTAGTATTTAGCCTTGGAGGATGGTCCCCCCATATTCAGACAAAGTTTCTCGTGCTCCGTCCTACTCGATTTCATGACTAAGAGATTTTCGCGTACAGGGCTATCACCCACTATGGCCGCACTTTCCAGAGCGTTCCGCTAATCTCAAAGCCACTTAAGGGCTAGTCCCCGTTCGCTCGCCACTACTAAGGGAATCTCGGTTGATTTCTTTTCCTCAGGGTACTTAGATGTTTCAGTTCCCCTGGTTCGCCTCTTGCACCTATGTATTCAGTACAAGATAACCATCTTATGATGGCTGGGTTCCCCCATTCAGACATCTCCGGATCAAAGTCTGTTTGCCGACTCCCCGAAGCTTTTCGCAGGCTACCACGTCTTTCATCGCCTCTGACTGCCAAGGCATCCACCGTATGCGCTTCTTCACTTGACCATATAACCCCAAGCAATCTGGTTATACT